>CAZLFF010000097.1:0-14005 GCA_964558755.1 uncultured Pirellulaceae bacterium | reverse complement strand
TACTGAGCCATCGCGCGGGTTAGCAGCCAGGCAGGTAGTGGCGTGCCGAGGAATAACTCGTTCCACACCGTTCGATCTTCTGACCAAGCGGGTTCCGAAATCGGGGTCGTCATCGTCAGCACACGCCCGTTGCCGATTGCGTGTTCCCAAACCGCTGGCTCTCGGTTGGAGTAATGCAACAGGACAGTGGCGGGAATCGCGTCTTCCTGCGCTGCTTGTTCGGTGCCCCAGTGAAGAGCGATGGGGAATCGGTTCCACGGAACCCCGGCCTCGACACGTCGAAACGAGCCAAATAGTGGGTGCCCAAGGTCGCGTTCGGCCGGGCTGAGAAAAAGCTCGCCCGCGGGGGCACGCCACGGTTGAGTTAATCGGATTCCCATCGTTCGCGCGGCTGCGTCGGATTGAAACGCCGCATCGGCTTCCGGCCCGTTGGCCGCGTTGTGCCCAGCGAAGATCACGACACCACCTCCGGCTGACGCGAAATCGGTCAAACGCTGCCAGCTTGCGTCAGTGAGCGGAGTCGGGTCGAGCAAAAACACGGCTGCAAAATCGCTCAGTTCTTCGGCCGGAAACGTTTCGAATTCGCTCATTCCAATCGTTTGGCACTCGTACAACGATGAACCCGTTTCCACAGAGTACTCGGGGGCGATCGTGCTGGTCAGGTTGGTCGTGCTCACGTCCGGCGGCGCAACGACCAACGTTTTCCAGGGTTGGCCAACGACAAAGGTGAACTCGCGTTGGTTGTCGTGGGCCAAGGAGTCGCTGCCAACCATTTCAATCCGACCATGGTAGGTGCCGGGCTGTAAGTCTTGGCGAAAACGGAACTCGATCGGCACACTGCCGTCGGCACGAATGTCCACCGTGGTTCGTTGTTCCCACGCCCCGTCGCTGTAGATTGCCTGCCCGTCACGCATCACTGGCCGTGTCGGATCCGGTTGCTCGACGGACAACTGCACGGTTCGCTGCTTCGCCGATCCGATGCGTCGCAGCTCGGATGAAAGCACCAGCCCGTCGTTCTGAGTGATCTTGGCCGCCGACAAAACCACGGGCGCAAGCGCGTAGTTTTCAACATCGGTTTGGCCAACGTCCAAAAGCATGACCGTCGCTTCGCTCAGACGTTCGAGTCGACGGCCAAGCGAGCGGCTGCTCGGCCCTGCCCAACTGGCGGCTGATAAATCCGACAGCACGTAGATTTCTTTTCGTTCCTGTGGAGCTTCTTCGAGCAACGCAATGCCACCCTCGAGAGTTTGCGGGAGGCTGGCGGGAACGAAGTCGATTTCCAGCTTGTCCAATCGTCGCTCGGCTGCCGCCAGATCGACGCTGAAAAATGGTTCGTCGTGGTCCGTCGCCAACACGCATACGCGGCTGCCCTCTGGGAATTGCCGCACCAACCAAGTCGCCAGTTCCTGCGCGTGCTCGAGGCGAGTGGCATTGTTTTGGCGGTAACTCATTCTGGGTGAGGTGTCCACGGCGACGATCGCGGCGATCGGCGCTTGCGAGTCGCCCAGCACGACAGAGGATTCATTGCTGAGCACACGACTCAAGGACCAACCTCCGAAAGCAATTAAGGCTACCAGCAACACGCCCAAAATCGCAGCCAGCGTTGTGTTACGCTTTGGTCCGAACCAAACCGCGGCCAACAGAGCGGCCACCAACAAGCCACCGATTCCAACGCCGCCGAGCGTCAGCCAATTGCCAAAATCGCGGGATGCAACGGCCGGTCCCGCGAGCGCCAGGGCGGCTAATGCGATCAACAGGCAACGCAGCAGCAGCAACATCAAGTGCCGCACGCGCATCCGTGACCGTGTGGTCCGCTGTCGTTGTTGCAAAAACCGCAGCGTCGGTAGATCTGCCCGTTTGGGCTTGGGCTGCATGAGGAAATGCAGGATCACCGGCACGGTTAAAAGCCCACCGCCGACGCCCAGAATAAGGGGAAGTGCCCAAGCCATTAGAGCCCCCTCGTTGATGAGGGCGGAACTCGGAGGTCGGAATTCGGAATTCCCATTTCCATCACCCTCTCGCCCGACGACTAAGAAGATACTCCATCAACGCTTTGTCAAACTGCATGCTGGTGTCCAGCGCGACGTAGTCGATGCTGGCTGTGTTGGAACGTTTGGCAAGATCGTCACGGAACTCGGTGACTTGTTGGACGTAGTCCGCTCGGAACCCGTCCGCGTCGACTTTGATTTCCTCGTCGGTTTCGGGGTCGCGCATTTCGTAAACGCCGCGAAACGGGAAGCTGACTTCCGCTTCGTCCATCACGTGGAACAGGATGACGTCATGCCCGCCGTGTCGCAAGCGGTACAGCGATTCGAAGGTTGCATCAACATCGGACAGCAGATCGGAAAAGACCATGACCAAACTGCGTTGCTTCAACATCGCCGCAATTTGGCCGACACTATGAGCGAAATCGGTTGTTCCGCTTGGTTTGATTTTCGACAGCAGCGACAGGACGTTGCCCAGTTGGTTGCGATTGGAGCGTGGCGGCAGACTTTCGCGGACTTTGTCGTTGAACGTAATCAAGCCGACGGGATCCTGCCGAGAAACCATCAGGTACGCCAGCGCGGCGGCCAAGCAGACGGCATAGTCAAACTTGTTCAGGGTTTGCTCAAACGTGTACCCCATCGATTCGCTGAGGTCCATCACCAAGTAGCCCGTCAGATTCGTTTCCGATTCGTATTTGCGAATGTAGTACTTGTCGGTTTTGGCAAAGACGTTCCAATCGATGTCGGCGGGGTCGTCGCCGGGCGAGTACTTTCGGTGCTCGCTAAACTCAACGCTAAAGCCGTGGAAAGGGCTGGCGTGCAAGCCGTGCAAAAAACCCCGCACCACAAACTGAGCCCTCAGGTCCAGACGTTTGATCTGGTTGATGACTTCCGGTTTGAGATATTTTTCAACGGACATTGGGGTAAGCTAAAAGTTTTCAGTTCACAGGGTGCAGGTTTCGTGGCGAGAAGGTTGCTGCCAGAAAAACTGTCCCCTGTATCCTTTCACCTTTCATCTCTTTTTCGCTTTTTGATCGTCAGCGAGTTGCCAGTCGCGTTGTAGGTCGCCTCATCCGCGTAATTGTTGATGAGTGCAAGGCCGCGTCCGCTGCAGCGGTCAAGATTCGCGTCGTCGGTTGGGCAGGGGACACCGGCCGGGTCAAAACCGTTCCCTTGGTCTGTCACGGTGGCTTCAAACGAGTCATCAGTGATCGTGATTGTTAGCTCGACCGTTTTGTCGGGCGAGCATTGATTGCCGTGGCGGACCGCGTTTTGGATTGCTTCTTCCATCGCCATGTGCAGCCCGAACACTTCTTTGTCACTCCAGTCGCGGTCTGTTAATGCGTCGACCATCACCCGCATCACATCGGCGCAGACATCGGGGTCGCTGGGGAGCGTCCGGTCGAGCGTCCATGGCGTGGAGGAGGTGGGCATCGATTCGGTTCGGCTGGCTAGACGAGATTGCGATTGGCACGGGTTGGGTAGATGCGGCAAGGATTCGCCAACTACTTTAGCGATTCGATCGCGGTGTCCTGTTCTTCGTCAATGTCGAAGACAGAATCCAGCTTCGTAATGTTGAACACGTCCCGAACCGCCGGAGTCAGGTTGCTCAGTCGCAGCTTGCCCCCCTGAGCACGAATCCGCTTTTCCGCGACTAGCAGCTTTCCAACCGCGGCGCTGGAGAAGAACTCGACGTTCTCGAAATTGATGACGACTCGGTCCTTCTCGTCACCTTCGACGGCATCAAGTAGCTCGGAACCAAGCTGCTCAATCCGGCCAGCATCCATCATGCGTTCGTCCCGGAACTTGACCACTGCGACATCTTCCACCGTGTCCAATTGAATGCACTCGTATTCACTCATCATCGGCCTCCTGAAATAGCTTGCCTACCGAACCGCCTCATTTTAGCAGGAAACAGTGGCGGGAGTAGGCCGGAATGTATGGGCAAGATGCGGTGGCCTGCGAAGCCACCGCCGCGGATGCGAATGAGTACATGTCTTCGCCGAAAACACTTTTCATGTCGCCAAGGATGACGTTCAGATTGGCAAGTTCCTTCAGTTTGGCAAGTTCCGTTTGGCAAGTTCCTCAACCGCTCGCGTGGCTTATTTTGTGGTCGCGTTTTGGAGCGAGTGATCGGCGGCTTGTTCAAATTTCTGTTTGGCGGTTTTGATTCAAACATTTCTTGAAACGGTCGGCGATGGATTCCCCGCCGGCTGAAAGATCAGCTTTTGGGGCGTGATCGTAAACCATTTGGCCCGTTCTGAGCTCTTGGCTATGACGTGTTTTGACACGAGTGGTCTGGTGCTCGTGTCCGTGCTGAACCCGTTCAGTCACTACAACCGATCGAACATGAACTGTTTTCATGCCGCAGACTGTTTTCCTTGGCGCTGATGACCGCGTGCTCCTGCCGCAAACCTACGCTCCAGCATCGAAACACGCGATATCGCATGTTTTTCGTGCAAAACCGTTGTTTGTAGTCGTTGCCCAGACCATGAAGTCAAGAACCTACTGGATTCATTTTGCTCTACTGGCCGCCGTCCAACTTTCGTTGGTGATGGTTGGCGTTGTGCTGCTGTTCCAGTGGTTTGAGTCCGGCAACACGGACGCGATGCGTTCCGCGACGCTGGCCAGTACCCGAGCCATGTCGGGGCAGATCGTCACCGCATTAAAGTCTCAGCGGATTCCCGATCGGTATCGACGCGAGCTGACCAAGTGCGAATTCGCCGACGGAGGTTTCGCGTGCGTCATCAATCCGAAGTCCGGTCACACGCTCTACCATCACGGGGAACAAGCTGCCTATGTTGAGACGGCCGGAAGCCTTGCTTTTACGCCCGCACTTCAAGCCAGCTCGAGGCCGACGACGATCGTCGCAGCACTCAGAAATCCTGAAACCGGTGACTCGGTTTCAGGATCACTGACAGCCGATGGAGACACTTGGTGGGGGACCGCGAGAATTGTGCCTGACCAAAACGCGATCGTGTTTGTGGCCCAGTCGAAAGCTTCGGTGATGGAATTGGACAACGGATGGGCCGACCGAGCGCGGACCACGGCACTTGCGATCGCGGCGTTGATAAGCATGTTCGCGATCGCGGCGCCGGCGATCGGTTTGTTCCGCTACGACAATAATCTACGCAATCACAATGATAATCTTGAACGTCAAGCTACTCACAACGAACGAGAACTCGTTCGGACTCGCAACGCTGTGATCTTTGGTTTGGCGAAACTGGCTGAATCTCGGGATAACGATACGGGCGAGCACCTCGATCGCATTCGCAGATACGTGGAAATTCTGAGTGCCGATTTAGCGAATCAATTCCCCCACATCGACGAAGAGTTTACTCGCAACCTCTCGTTGGCATCATCGTTGCACGATATCGGCAAGGTCGGGATCCCGGATTCGATTCTGCTCAAGCCCGGTCGTCTGACGCCCGAAGAGCGCAGCGTGATGCAAATTCACACGGTGATCGGCGGCGAGTGCTTAGACGCCATCGGCGCGCGACTGGGTGACAACCCGTTTATGCACATGGCGCGGCAGATCGCCTACTATCACCATGAACGTTGGGACGGAGCCGGTTATCCGCACCAGTTGAGTGGCGAAGAGATCCCGCTGGTTGCCCGAATTGTTGCGGTGGCTGATGTCTACGATGCGTTGACATCAAAACGGCCATACAAACGGGCCATGAGTCACCTAGAGAGTCGTGGGATTATCTTGGCAGGGTCCGGGAGTCAGTTTGACCCGGAAGTGATCGCTGCTTTCATGCGACACGAGCACGAGTTCGAAGAAATCTCACGCAAGCAGCAATCGGTTAGCGACGCCGAAGCCACTAGCCGCTTCGTCCGCTTGCACGAACTGGCCGCCGCAGGTGCGGAAGAAACAGCTTGATATAAGCGGCGCCATCAATCTAAGAGTTCAACGAAGGCCGAGTCGGGTGTTTTCATCTGACACGTTTTGCCTGCGTGCTGGTCGCGTCTGGGGGGCTTTGGGTGTACAGCATGCCGCGCAGCGGATAAAAACAAGACCGTTCTGTTAACCACAAACGTAGTTGTTTCTATCAGCGGCTCGCCATGAACGTTATCTCTTGCCCACGCGCCGCGATCAAGCTTTTGATCGCGGGAATCGTTTTTACTTTCGTCGTGACCGGCGCGCCTGCCCCGCAAACTCACGCGGACGACTGGCCTAATTGGCGGGGTTCGAATCACGATGACATTTCGACCGAGACGGGTCTGCTAAAGAAATGGCCCGAACAGGGCCCGCGAAAACTCTGGCATGTCGATCATGCGGGGCTTGGGTACGCGGGATTCTCGGTCGTTGGCGATCGATTGTTTACGCTCGGCCAAGAAGATGACGTCCAGTTCGCGATCTGTTTGAACGTTGCTGATGGCGAGATAATCTGGAAAGTTGATCTGGGCACGGGGTTCGTCAACGACTGGGGCGACGGGCCTCGAGCGACACCATCGATCGATGGCGATCTGGGCTACTTCATGACGGCCAACGGTGATCTTGCTTGCTTGAACGTAGCTGATGGCAGCGAGGTCTGGTCGGTCAACCTAAAAGAGTACGGCGGTGGCATTCCGTTCTGGGGCTACAGCGAATCGCCGTTAGTGGATCAAGAAAAGATCATTTGTACGCCCGGTGGTGGCGAGGGCACGTTGTTGGCATTGGACAAGAAGACGGGCAAAAAAATCTGGCAATCTGAACCGATTACCAAACCGATGGATGACGGCAAGCGATCCGAGCCAGCCAAAGCCCATTACTCATCGGTGCTTCCGATCGAGCAAGACGGGCAACGGCAGTATGTGCAGCTGACTGAGTTAGCTGTCGTTGGTATCTCTGCGGATGACGGTGCGGTTCTTTGGCAGTCAGATTGGCCCGGCCGGGTCGCCGTGATTCCCAGCCCGATTTTTGACGACGGCATGGTTTACGTGACCAGCGGTTATGGCATTGGTTCGAAACTAATTGAACTCAATGGCACGGCGGAACCTGAGGTCAAGTGGCGGAACAAGATCATGAAGAACCACCATGGTGGCGTGATCCAGATCGGCGATTACTTTTATGGCTACAGCGACAAAGTCGGCCTGACGTGTCAAAGCCAGGAGACGGGTAGAAAGGTATGGGCGACGAAGAAGATCAAAAAAGGTGCGATTAGCTATGCTGGCGATCGTTTCTATTACATCCAAGAAGATGATGGTCAGGTCTTTTTGTTGGCAGCTAACGAGAAGAAGCCAAAAGTCGAAGGTCGCTTTATCATCGAACCTCAATCAGAGCGTCGTAAGTCGGCCGGGAAGATTTGGGTCCACCCCGTGATCGCAAACGGACGATTGTTCCTGCGAGATCAAGAAGTGATTTGCTGCTACGATGTGGCGAAGTGAGACGTCTAACAAAACTGCAGCCCGACACGTGAGCCGGGACTAACTGCCCAGAAGTTCGCTCCGGCGTGTACGCGTTGGAATACGAAAGCAGTTTTGACGGCCTCGTGAAACGTGAAACTCAAACAACACCATCATGCCTACTTTTTTGCTTGTCCTCGGAACCCATAATGCGAAAAAACGCCGCGAGCTGGAAATGCTGCTCGCGCCATACAACGTTCTGCTGAAAAGTCTCGCCGATCTGCCGGACGCCATTGAGGTTGACGAAACCGGCGACACGTTCGAGGCCAACGCAACGCTTAAAGCGGTGGAGCAAGCGAAACATCTCAACCAGTGGGTTCTTGGGGAGGACAGTGGGCTGTCGGTCGAAGCGCTTGGCGGTGCTCCCGGCGTTTACTCGGCTCGGTTCAGCGGCGATGATGCAACCGATGAAAAGAATAACGCGTTGCTGCTGGAAAAATTGGCCGGCGTTCCATTGAAAAAGCGGACGGCTTGGTATACCTGCCACATGACGTTGTCGGACCCAACGGGTAAGGTTCACATTCAATGCGAGCGCCGTTGTTACGGGCGGATTCGACTACAAGCTGACGGCGATGGCGGATTCGGTTACGACCCGCTGTTCGAAATCCCCGAATACCATCAAACGTTTGGGCAGCTTGGCGACGCCGTCAAATCGGTCCTCAGCCACCGTGCTCGAGCCAACCGTGACTTCGTACCGCAGCTGTTGCGGTTGATCAATAGTCTGAAAGATTGATCGGCAGTCCGCAGATCAAAGACGTCATCTTGTTAGGCGACTTAAATCTCGTAGCCACGCTTCGACGGATACGCCTTGGTTGACATTGGCGGTAACCTGCTGCTGAAGGTCGCCGCAGCGGTGGATGCAGAGTCCAAGTGATTCGGCAGCCACGTTGTCGTCGCGATCACTCCAGGACGAGACCAGTCGATCGACCGACGATGACATGGCTTGGTCAAGTTCGGGGTTGGCCTCGCCGGTGACTGCGAGAAAACACTGGCGGTAGAAATCAATCGCAACGTCCGCCACCATCGTCAGACGGGCTCGTTTGGACGCCGCGTCTTTTCCGGCCGCGTCAACAAACGTTGTGATCGTTTTGGTGAATTCGTTGTAGGCTGGATCGGGTTGAGCCAAAAACGTCAGCAGTTGTTGCCGGAACTCGAACGTTTCGGTTTCCGAGAGCCGAACCGCCGTGGCGACGCTTCCCCCAGACGCCGCCGCCAACTCACTGGCTGCGACATCCGTTTCGACACTCGATAATCGCCCCAGCAGTTGCTCGACCTCGCTCGTTTCCAGTCCCGCAAAGCGAACGATTTGACTGCGCGAAACGATTGTCGAAAGCTGACGCTGCTCGCTAGTGCCGACCAGAATCAGCAGTGATTTGGGCGGCGGTTCTTCCAGCGTTTTCAACAGGCAGTTCGCGCCTTCTTGGTTTAGGAAATCGGCGTCGTTGATGATCGCGATTTTTCGGCCGCCACGAAATGGTTTCAAGCCGATATCGTGACACAAACCCCGCTGGCGACGGTGTTCGCGATCACCGATGAAGGTTTCAACTGGAATGAACGCTTTGTCTTTTGGTTTGTCGATCAGGATCAAATCAGGATGAGTCCGAGCGGCCACCTGCTGACAGGCCGGGCACACGCCGCAGGCCTCTAGCCGCTCGGCGGGGTTCGTTTCGCACAGCAACGCCTGAGCCAGTTTGAGCGCGAACGCGTGCTTGCCGACGCCCTCTGGGCCAACGAACAGGTAGGTGCTGGCCAAGCGATTACGCTCCACGCTGCGGCGAAAGCGATCAATGGCGGACGCATGTCCCACGAGGTCATCCCAGGGCATCAAGCGTCCTCCTGCAACGCGGCGAATAGCGACTTGGCCACTGTCTGGATTTGCTTCTCGATTGCGTCAGGGGTTTTCGACGCATCGATGATGTGAAACGAGTCAGGAAATTGACGTGCCTCGGCCAAGAACCCGTCGCGAACACGTTGCATGTACTCTTTGCCTCGCGATTCCATCCGGTCGAGTGACTTGCCCAGTCGTTTGGCGGCCTCATCCACGTCTAGGTCCAGCAAAAACGTTGCGTCGGGCATCAAGCCGCCGGTCGCGATCTGGTTGACGGTGCGGATTGAGTCCGCGTCCAGGTCTGAAGCGTGGCCTTGATAGACGATCGTTGACCACAGATAGCGGTCAAGCACTACTGTTTTGCCGGCTGCCAACGCCGGCCGAACGATCTCTTCGACCAGTTGCGTCCTCGCAGCAGTGAACAGCATCATCTCGGTTCGCATCGCGATGGGCATCTGGTGCTTGTCGAGCAGAATCGCACGCAGTTTCTCGCCGACCGCCGTGCTGCCCGGGTCCGCACACGAAACGACCTCGTGACCGAGTGCCGTCATCCAATCACAAAACCGCTGCAGCTGAGTCGACTTCCCACCGCCGTCGATGCCCTCGAAAACGAAAAACATGATGTGCTTTCTAAACGCTACTTTTGCGCGGGCTGAGGATCGACCGCCTTCTTGATCGGCACAAATGTTGCGTCTTCGAGACTGCCTGCGCCACCGGGCGATCCCGAGGAATCCGTGTCCGACTCGTCCCCTTGGTCTTCATCCTCATCATCACCGTCTTCATCATCATCGACCTGGGAGTTTCGTTCTTCCAAGTCATCGGTGGTCGGCAGCGAATCTGGTTCGCCAATGCTTGACCGATAATCGATAAATTCTTGCATCGGAAAATCGTCGGGCCACTCGCTGTTGGTGACGTCCAGCATATCCTCCAGCTCTTTCATCGACTCAACCAGTTTGTCGGCCAGCATTCCCTCACGCAGGTCGGGTTGTCCATCAATGATGTCGGCCCATTGCCCGTACGCGTCCAAGTACAACGAAATCGCTCCACTGCGCGTGGTCGATTTCTCACCGGTCCGAAAATCGACATCGAACTCATCGTCGTAGATCGAGCGTTTCCGCATCTGTCGCGCATCGTAGAGCGCTTGGCGAGCGAGCAGCGTGGGTGTTTCTGATTCGGCTTGGGTGCGGGCCTTCCAGTAGCGATAGTTGACCGTGTCGGCGTCTCGGTCGAGCGTGCTCATCTGGGCCTTCACGCGAGCAATGTCTGACATGATGCGTTTCGCCTCGAGT
Organism: uncultured Pirellulaceae bacterium; assembly: GCA_964558755.1. Lineage (GTDB taxonomy): Bacteria > Planctomycetota > Planctomycetia > Pirellulales > Pirellulaceae > Mariniblastus. The sequence continues at coordinate 3,515 of CAZLFF010000097.1, read as the reverse complement.
TCGTCTTCGGATTTGACTTTGCTGGCGATGCGTTCATCAATTTTTCCATCGAGCATGTTGATTCGCTCGTTAGCGCTACGAGCGATTCGCGTTTCGTCGTCGTTTCGCTGATCCAAAGACAAAGACAGGGCATATTCTTCTTCCGGCGACAGGTTGGCCAGCGCCTTCAGTTCGGTCAGCAGCCGATCGCGCTCGTCCGGCACCAGTGCGTCCAGTTTCGCTTGCAAGGACGCCAGCTTCGTTTCGTATTCGGCCATGCCCTCAAGCGTAACCGTGACACCCAGCGTGTTGGTGATTTTATCGTCGCCGTAATCCATCCACTCGTCATGCGCCTGCCGCCAGATTTCTTGGATGATCTCGTCACTGCGGAACTCAGTTTGCAGAGACAGCGATTGGTTTCGCAATTGAGCCGGGCGATACATGTAGAACATCATGTCGCTGATTTTTTGCGTCCCACGAGCCGAATCGACCAACTCGCGCGAGTAGTCGTACCACTGGTAGGCCATTTTCCAGCTGTCGTGGCCGTAAGTGCGAGTGTCGTAGGTGTCGGGATCGATGAAGTCCGCCATCTGGTCGTGGAACTCGTCGTCGCGACGGAACATGTGGCGGAAAGAGTCCTTTTCATCCGATTTGCCGAACTTGTTGCCTGTGAAGAAACCAAGATTGTCCGTCATCCGGTGATCAGTTTTGTTATAAGGCACGCCTCGCTTGAGGAAATCAAGGCCCTTTTTTACCCAGTGATATCGGTATTCGTTGTCGTCGAACTCCATCGACACGTTGTACGCCAGGTTGTGGGCTTGGTACTCCCAGACTTTGACGAAGCTTGGCTGGATTTTCGTTAGGGCTTCCAGCGTCGACGCCAACTGGTCGTAGTTTTCCATTTTCTTGTGCTCGATGGCCTGCAACCACAGCAGGTTCACCGCCACGCCACGTAGGCCCAGCGACGCGAGCTTCATCGTTTCACTAGCCGGGTCGATTTCCGACAGTTGAGCCTGTGACAGATTGTGCTCTTGCCGTAGCCGAGACAATTTCCCGCCCGAGCTGTCTTTGCCGGTGTCGCTAATTTGGCCGGGCCGTGAGATCAAAGACATCGGGATCAGCAAAACCGCGATGGCGATTAAGTAAATGATCTTTCGGACGAACGGATTCAGTTGGCTCATTTCGCAATCTCCCGTGTCTTCAACGCGAAGTAACCCAAGATCGAAAGCCCGCCTAAGAACGCCATGGTGATCACCAAGGCGACCACGATTCGTTGAGCGTCAATCGCGTAGCCGTGGGTGAGGAAGGCAGAAAAATCCAGCTGACCAAAATCGGGGGCCAGGTAAGTCAGTCCCGCCAACAAGGACACGAGGCCCTTATCAACCTGTTCCATTAGGGTTGTCAGGACGCCAGTTTCAAGGCTGACCTGCATGTTCTGCTGTGTGATCACGCGAATGAAGGACTCGATCGGACCGCCACCGTCGGTGTCCGGGAGCGTTAGCTCGCGAATAAAATCACTGAAGAAACCGAGGATCGCCATCACGACAATTCCCAGCATCGTCACCGGAGTGTTCAAGAAACAGCTGAGGGCAACACCCATCGCGATCACAATCATCAGCTGGCACCAGATGCCAACGTAGCCCATAAAAAAGTTCACCCAATAGGGCGTGTCACCCGACCGGAAGTAAACGTCTGCCCGGGCGACACCCAAGTACTGGCCACTGTCACGGCAGGACAGGCTGAGCAACAGGTTGCCATTTTCCCCGTAGTCATTGAACAGGTCGTACTCGCCCTGTTCGACTACCGTCCCGTCAGGCGCGATGGTCTTTCCCACCAGTTTGCGTGGAATCGGCAGCGTTTGAATCGTGTACTCGTTGGTCTCGAACGTGATAACGTCCGACACGAATCGATTGTCGGTCTCTGGATTGTCGGGCACACTTTCGAACTCGATTCCCGCCATCACTCGCGTCTCGATATCGGCTTTGTAGGTTCGGAACACACCGAGGGTCAGATCCAGCGGCAGGATTTCTTTGCGGCGGAACCGTGATTCGCGAAAACCCTCGAACGTGAACAGTGCTCGGGACAGCGTCGAGCGGTTGCGAGCATTTCCGCCGTCGATAAAGCCACGGTAGCTCCATTCTTTGCCGACGTTGGTTCCCTTTTTGTTTAGGCCACCATCTCGGTCACGGAACAACAACGAATTCGCGTAAACGGGCACGCGCGACCGAAAGTAGCCGATGGCTGGCCCTAGGGAAATTCGGGCATCGTCTCCCTGGCCGTCAATAGAAATCTGATGAGTGTGGCCGCCGACGGGCAAACAAACGACTCGTTGGTATTTAACGCGACCATCGGGCAAGGTTTCTTGCGAGAGCACATTCGATGTATCCAGCGGTGGTGAATCAGCCGCCCGCACGTCCTCGATTAACTCCAACCGATGCCGGTGACCATCAACCATCGTCGTCTGGGCTTCTTTGATTGCGGTTGGCGAAACCCGGCGGCCCGTAAAACTCGACCGGCGCGTTCCTTGGTCCACGTCGACAAACGCGGCAATGGTCTGGCTGTCCGCATCGGCGATCTGATGCTCGTGCGACAGGCCACGCCAAACGAAAAAGAAACTAATGACGGCCATCAGCGCCAGCAATGCGGTGCAGACCGCACCAAGGCCCATGATTCGTCCGACGACCACTTCGCTGGGGCGGACGGGTTTCGTGACGACGGTGTAGATCGTTTTGTTCTTGATGTCTTCCGGCAAACTGAACGCACTGACGAGCATTCCCATCAGCAGGACCAGCATCTGAGTACCCCAGAGCACAAAATTGACATAGATACGATCAGGGTGCTCGGTGGACGAATTCAAGAACCAGCCGCCGAACAAGAGCATGGCCGCGAAAATGGCAAACGTGACCAACAGCACGCGGCGACGGAAGGCTTCCTTGGCGGTCAGTCGAGCGATCGCGGTCAGGCGACGCCACGACATGCCCAAGAAATCCGGCACGGCTTCACCGATGACCTGCGCGACCACGTAGAAGGCTTCGAACGGACCGTGTCGAAACACGGCCACGATGTAGCCAACGAACAGCCCCAGCAGCCCAGCGGCTAATAAGATCGCCACGAACAAAAGCAGGCCCGGGCCAATCCATTCGTAAAAGTCGGGAAAGCGTTCGACGACCATGGAAGAAACGTGAAAGAGAGGAGGGTTTGGGTTTCAGGAAAGCAGTTGATCATTCTGACGCGACTGCAACGCGTCTATTTGTCGAACGCCGATCGCTAATTCTTGGGCTCGACGCCGCTGGACCGATGGCCGGGGCGAGCCTGACTTTCGCGAACGATGTCCAAGAACAATTCTTCTAGCGTTGTTCGCGGGTTCTCGACCGAGAGCACCTCGCCTCCGTGTTTCGCAATCAGCTGTCGAATCTCTTCGGCTGCGGACTCGGGCAAGTTCTTGGCCCGAATCTGAGTCTCGTCGCTGACCTTCAGAAGGCTGTCCACACGGCCAAGTTCTTTTAGCTCGCCTTGGTACAGCACCGCGATGCGAT
>CAZLFF010000096.1:11180-14146 GCA_964558755.1 uncultured Pirellulaceae bacterium | reverse complement strand
TGCAACCCTCGGTTCCGAAGACCGATGCTCTATCCAATTGAGCCACGGGTGCGTGCTTTACGGCGTCTAGAAATGCCAGAACCGATCGAATCGGAAGCTGTCGAATCGCCCGCCTGTCCTAATATTAAGACATTTCGGACGAAGATCAACGGTGGTCGAGCCCATTTTGTTTTTCCGCCAAACCACCACGCTGGGGCGACGAATTAAGTGTCAAGCGAGTCCCGGGACTGCCCCGTGTCGGCAGAAGCCGGAAAACCCGACTTTTCGCAACCGATTGCCCTTCGGTCTTTGGGCTGAAAGCTTCGTGAGCGAAAAACTGTGGTAAACTGCAATATCCGTTTTTGCCTATTCGCCTTTCACATAAACAGCCTGCTCAGTCTTCGGTCGTATGACGCCCATTACCCTCAGAGTTATCGATGGCAGTGATCGCGGGAAGGTCTACGATGACCTGCCGGTGCCGATCACGATCGGACGCGAGGAAGGGAATTCGATTCAGCTGAACGACGATCGAATCAGCCGCTTTCATCTGAAGATCCAGCGAGACCATGACGACATTGTGCTGACTGATCTTGGCAGCACCAACGGCTCGAAAGTCAACAATGAGGAAGTCCAACTCCGCATTCTGCGACACGGGGATTTGATAACGCTTGGCCGTAGCACGATTTTGTTTGGCAACCGCAAGCAGATCAGCGAACGCATGGAGAAGTTGGCTCCGTCGTCGGCCGGCCATATGGAACGCGAGGCGGGCAGCTCCAACCATGACCTGTCCGATAGTTCCAGCGAGGCCCTAAACCTCAAAGGCAAGTTGAAAGAAGACCCGCAGTATCAGCTTTCGCTGTTGGAACTTGATCCACCAAAACTGCCTGAGCGTCTGTCACCCGGTCAGGCCGCGAAGTTGGCTGAGATGGTTGAGTTTCTGCATCTGCAGATCCGCAGTATCATTTCCAACGCTGAATTTGATCGAAGTAGCAACTGTGTTCAGCTAACCGCCAAGCAATGGCAGAAGGTCGTCAGCACGCAGGCCTGGTTGTCCGAGTACCTGCGAAACATTGGTCAGCCGGATTGAGCCTCGACCGAAACAGCTCTGTTTGATTCGGTTTGGGTTTGATCTCAGGTTTTTTCGCGACCTTGATTGCACCAACTCTCCAGCATTGCGAACTGCTGGGCGAATTCGTTGACCGAAGTCCCTTGCGGGGATTTGAAGAAACTTGCTAGCCACGTGAGCGTTCCGGTTTCTCCGTTTCGAGACGCCAGATCGGTCAGGCGGCACAGATCAAGAACCAACGGAGCCGCGAGAATCGAATCGCATCCCTGCCAAGTGAATTGAAGTGTCATGGGCGTGCCGAGGAAACCTTGGAAGTGGACGTGATCCCACGCCGTTTTCCAATCGCCCAAGCTCATGATGTACTCGATGCTAATGTGGCTTTGTGGTTGGTAGCCCAGCATCTGTCCAAGCAATTGATCTTTGCTCTCGATCTTCGTTTGCTTGTTCGCCGGGTCGTCCAAGACAAGCCCGTCCATGTTCCCGAAAATGTTATGCCCCACCCAGCTCATGACCTCCAAGTTCCGCGATGAAAATGCGGGTGCCAGTACGCTTTTCAAAAACGTTTCGCCGGTCTTTCCATCCTTGCCCGCGTGGCAAACATTTTTCTGATGCGAGAGTTCGTCGATCGCAGGCAAGCTACTGCCGACCGACGGTGTAAAATTCACAAACGGAAAACCGTTTTCAATTGCCGCGATCGCGTACAACGAACTTGCGGTCAGCAAGCAGTCAGCTGAATCCAGCGTCGCTGCCAGTCCGTCCCAAGTCTGCGGAATGTTCGCGACGTTTGGCTGTGGCTCGGTTGAGGCGACGTTCACGACAATGACTCGTTCGAGCGAGTTCGTTTTGGCAAACGACTTTAAATCTGCTGCGATTGTCTCGATCGACTGTTTTGCGGTTTGAGTCATCGTGCGACGTGACGCGGGGCGGTCCGCAAGTTTCTCAACCGTCGCCCCGACACGCTGAAGCACCCCTGGGCGAATGTTTTGGCTAAGCGCGGCAAGATCTTGCTCGCACGCGATGATCGTCTCGCGGTCGATGATCCGACTGCCTTGGGATAACGCGATGGCTTCGGTGAGGAGGTCGGTGTCGCGGATCTCGTGGCCACCGATCACGATGTCGTCCCACGCCGCCAGACCCAGGCCGTCAAACATGGATAGCGCGGTCACTAGGCCCGTGTTTTTGGTCAGGCCATTCCGGAGCGCGGCCAAACCGACGGCCGCCGTTGTCGCCACGCCACCGCACGCGCCAACCATCCACAATCCTATTCGCTCGGCCATGGATGAAGGGTTCAGTGTGGAGGGTTAAGGGTTCAGGGCGAGAGCAATTCGTTGCGCGTGCTGTAGCGAGATTATCAACTGCTGGCGGACAGGCTTCAACAGCCCACGTCGTTAGGGGGCGTACGAAGGGGCCGTGCGAAGGGGCCATGCGAAGCAAAATAATGGCTTGGTCTGCCGCTGGGCCTACCTGAACAAACCGCTCGCGTTTACGATATCGCGCTTGAAAAACGGCAGCTTTCTGCCACAAACCGTTACTATGTTCTTGTAAGCCAAAATCATGTTCGAAACTGCTCCGCTCAACCCGCCAGACGCCATCTTTGGATTGATCGAGGATTTCAAGAAAGACGCTAACCCGGACAAAATCAACTTGACCGTTGGCGTCTACCAAGACGAAACCGGCACAACGCCCGTGATGAAGGCGGTTCGCCAAGCCGAAAAAATTCTGTTGGATACCGCGGGGACCAAGAGCTACCTGCCAATCGATGGCTCACCTGTGTACGGCCAAGCGGTGGGGCGATTGATTTTGGGTGACGCATTGTTTGATGGGGACGCTGCCCACATCGCCACCGCGCAGACTCCTGGTGGCACCGTCGCCCTGCGTGTCGCGGGAGAGTTGGTGAAGCGAGTGTTCGACGTGGACACCA
>CAZLFF010000096.1:0-11170 GCA_964558755.1 uncultured Pirellulaceae bacterium | reverse complement strand
ACACGATCTGGATGAGCGATCCGACTTGGGCCAATCATCCGCAAATCTACAAAGCCGCCGGCCTGAACCTAAAAAAGTACGACTACCTCAACGACGAAGGTACGGGGTTGGGCTTCGATAAGTTGAAAGCCTCGTTGGCTGATGCGAAGGCAGGCGAAGCGATCTTGTTGCACACCGTTTGCCACAATCCGACCGGCGTTGATCCGCAGCCAGAGCAGTGGACTGAGCTGTTGGAGATCGTTGCGAAACAAAAACTGATTCCAATTTTTGATTTTGCGTATCAGGGTTTCGGCGAGAGCCTCGAGGCAGATGCATTTCCGATTCGCAGTTTTGTCGAGGCCGGCAATGACGCGATCGTTTGTAACTCGTTCTCGAAAAACTTTGGCTTGTACGGCGAGCGTGTGGGCGGAGTCTCGGCGATCACGCAGTCGGCTGAAGCGGCGAACGCCATGTGCAGCCAGATCAAATCCACAATCCGCACGATGTACTCGAACCCGCCGCTGCACGGTGGCTCTATCGTGCAGACGATTTTGACGACGCCGGAACTGCGAACGACGTGGGAAGCGGAACTCGATGAGATCCGAGATCGTATTTTGGACCTGCGTGGCAAATTCGTTGCGAAAATGCAAGAACTGGCTCCCGACCAAGACTTCGGGTACATCAACCAGCAACGCGGGATGTTCAGCTACAGCGGTTTACGAGCCGACCAAGTCGCTCGGTTGAAAGCCAATCATTCGATTTACGCACTCGGCAGCGGCCGAATCAACATCGCGGGTATCAATAGCCAGAACATGAATCGCCTGTGTGAGGCAATCGCAAGCGTGCTGTAAAACTCGCTGGTACCCCCGCGCTACCGTGACGGATAGGCCGTGATGACCCGGTTGCCGTCTAGGATTAGCTTTACGTTTCGCAGCGTCGGGTAGCCCTTGCGCTTTCCCTTTTGACCGCCTTCGTAGCCGACTTGGCGGTTCATGCGAATGGTGTGCTCGTCGTTGCCGCGTGAGTTGGAGCTGCGGACTTGATCTGAATCGGATTTGACCAGTTCATACGCCTCATCAAGCAGCCGCAGGATGCTGTTCTTATCGCCGTCGAAAACGCTGTGAACTGGGCGGTTGGGCATGTCCCGCGCATGTCGCATCACGTGATCCACCCGGTGCTCGCGGCGCGGTCCCATCCCGTAGATCAAACCGGCGGGCGATTGCAAATTATCGCGCCCGATGCTGCGCAGGAACGTTTGACTTTCGGCGTTTGATGCAGAGGCACCAGCGGATGATTGGTTTGACCTCGGCTCAGTCGCCGTAGGCAACCTTGCATCATAGCGAGAATCGTTGTGACGGCTTTGCGACTAAGAATCTTGTTGAGCCTGCTGAGTATCCTGTTCGCTGGACAGCGATGGCAAGCTGCGGCCTAACCATTTTTCTAGGGTTGGGTGGCTGTACTGGTAGCCCGCGATCAGCAGCACCACCGCGATGACGCCCACGCGTTTCCAGTCGATTGGCTTTCCGTTGCTGCGTGCGTTCATGGGAGTCGTTGGCTTCGAGTGGGTGACGGGTCAGCCCATGATTGTGGGGATTGAGCCTGAAAGCGAAAGTCGCCTTGGCGATCGCCCCGCGGTCAGCTTCTGCCGATTCGAAAAAACTTGCTCTAGCGTTTTGTGTTCGGTTCGCTGCGACGGGCCGCACGCACAGCTGCTTTGCCGGTTTGCGATGTGCCGGCCATGAAATTGTCGATCTGAGCATCGGCGCGGAGAGCCTGGAATCGTTTCCCCATGGCCAGCCGCATTTTTTTCTCGCGAATGCTCTCTGCTAGTTCGTCTCGCACGGCATCGAAGTCCGTCACGCGAGGTTGAGTCCGTCCAAGACAGTACATGATGATCCAGTTGTCAGCGACTTGGACGACTTTTGAGATTTCACCTGGCTGCAAATTGAACGCTTCTTCTTCCAGTTCCGGGCGACCGCCGTGACGCTGGATGGGTGGTACCTCGCCGAAGTTCGCCTTCGACGCGGGCTCGATCGAGAACTGGTTCGCCAGCTGGCCGAAGTACTCCGCCTGCGGATTTGCACTGGCCATGTTCCAAACTTTTAGCGCGTGCCGATGATCGTTGGCAACGATCGCCAGAACCTCGACTCGCTCGCCATAGTTTGCCTCGAAGCCCTTCTTCAGGTCTTCGTTGGTAACTTGCACGCCTGCCTCGACCAGCTTTTTCAGTGCCACTGTTGGCCAAACCTGATCCTCGATATACAAATCAATTCGTTCGGGCTTGTTATCGGTTGCGAAAGACAACCAGCGATCCATGTCGATCGCGCCGTCCTGATTGACGTACCCCATCGCGGTAGCAGCCCGTTCGACCTCGGCATTGATGTCCGCCTGAGTCACCTCGATCCCATCGCCCTCCAACGCTTGCATGAGCATCACGCGGTTGATTTCGGTTTCTAGCATGTTGGTTCCAAACCGCATCACGCATTCTTCGGCCACCTGCTTTTTCAACACATTCTGGCCGTTGACGATTGCGGCGACGCCCGGCATTTGCTTGGACCGTTCGGGGTCGTTCATCACGTTGATCAGCTGAGCGTTCTCTTGCATGCGGCGGAACAACGCGACGGCCGAGTCGGCCAGTTTTTCTTTCGATAGTTCGTCGGTGATCTTTTCACGGGCTGCATCCAATTGCTCGGTTGTTAGCTCCATGCCCGGAAAGATCCGCTCACATTTGAGAATCACAAATGAGTTAGCGAGAGGGAACACGCCAGATATTTGGCCGGGCTCGAGTGAAAAAGCGACTCGCTCGAATTCGGGCGAGCCAGAATTGTGACGAATGGGTGGCAGCAAGCCGCGAACCGACGCACTGTTGGGATCGATCGAATGGTCTTTGGCCAAACGCCCGAAGTCATCGGGGTTGGCCGTGACGGCCGCAAGCAATTTCTGTGCAGCTGGCTCTGATTTCACAACGATCTGACGGACTTGGACTTTTTCGCCGAACTGGAATTCCAAACGTTGCTCAATCTCGGCGGTCGAAACTTGGGTCTGCTTGGCCGCGAGGCGACGCAGGGCCAGCTCATTCCAAACGATATCGTTCTTGAGCCGGTTTTCGGAGATGTGACGACGTGAACAAATTAGTTTCACGTAGCGCTCGCCGGACATGCCGAACTTTTTTGCTTTTTCGACAATGTCGTCGTTGACATCCTGCTCGGTGATCTCGATGCCGTTGCGCCGGCATTCTTCTAGCACCAGCATTTTGTTAACGATGCTTTCGAGGACATCTTCGCCCAGCCGCCGCATGCATTGATTGGCAATTTGATGCCGCGTGATCTCCTGCCCGTTCACGACCGCCATAACCTGCGGGCTGCTCGTTTGGCGGGCCGCTGGTGCGGTTTGAGCGACGACCAACGCGGGCCGGGGACCAAACAAAAGGGCCAGTAGAGTGACTGCGGCGATTGCGATAACGACGGGCGAACGTCGTGCGGGAATGGCGATGCGAGCCATGGGTTTCTCCATAAACCTTGAACGGCGGCGAACAGGATTTGCGACGCCGCGTTCCATGCAGCGCCGATCGAAATCTTGATTTCTGGGCAAAGTATAAAAATTTGGCCAAAGTCGGGTCAACACGAATGGCTTGCTGGCATCCAGATTGTTTTTGCCGTGGGAAAACCGATCCGCGTCGATGCAGCCAATGCTCGAGTCGACTCCCCTGCCCCGATTCGGGACGGCCGGATTCTAGAGTCATCCGGAAAAACGCAAGCTAGCACACGCCCTTAGAGCCGGTTTAGGAGGCGCTTCTTCAAGGAACCTGCGCATCAGGGAGTGATCGAGTTCGCGAAGGCGGGCCGTTGCCTGGGCGAAACTCAGGCCATCAAGACTTCGGACTGGCCGCTCCGGTTTATGCTTCGGAGGCAGAATCAGCGGTGAACAAATGGCCTTGCTGCGGCCCGTTGTTGGTTAGTGTCAGGATCTCTGGGCCATTTTCGGTCATTAGGATCGTGTGCTCGAACTGAGCCGACAGGTGACCGTCGTGCGTGCGGACGGTCCAGCCGTCTTTCGGATCGCAAACTGATTTGGCGCTGCCGCCGTTGATCATCGGCTCAATCGTGAAGCACATGCCAGGATGGAGTCGCTCTTGATACGACTGCCGGTTAGGCACGTGCGGAATGTTGGGGCGTTGGTGGAACTTACTGCCGATTCCGTGCCCCACGTATTTGTCCACGACCCCAAAACCATAGCGGCGCTTCGTGTGGTTGACGATCGTCTCGCCAATCACGGCAACCTGACACCCGGGGGAAATTGCGTTGATCGCCAAGTACAAAGAGTCGAAGGCACATTGCGTCACGTCGAGGGCTTCTTGGCTGAAGTCCGCTTGGTCGCCGATCAAGAATATTTCAGACTGATCGCCATGCCAACCGTTCACGATCGTCGTCAGATCGATGTTCACGATGTCGCCCGGTTGCAGCTCCCAAGGGCCGGGAATCCCGTGGCAGATCACGTCGTTAACGCTGATGCAACAGCTGTTGGGAAACGGTCGACTCTCACCGGGATAGCCCAAACAAGCAGGCGTGTGCCCGTGGTCCTGGGTGTACTCGTACACCAGTCGGTCAATCTCGATTGCTTTGACGCCCGGTCGCACGACAGTTCGGACGACATCCATCAGTTCTGCATTGAACTGACCTGCGGATCGCATTTTTTCTCGCTGACTCTCGTTCAGGCGAAGTTTGGTGTGCCGACGAATCACGTGCGAGCTTCCTTGAATCAGCGGGAAAACAGAGGAGGAAGGTAAAGTAGCGGACGCAAGTATTTGAGTGCCAAGCATCGGTTGAACGATTGAGCAAACGTCTTGGCGAGAGGCGAGTGAGGGCCATCTGCGTAGCCGTTCCGCGGCGTTACGATTTTAGCTCAAGCCCAACCATGATTCCAGCCGCGAGCCACAATTTGGTCTCACGGGTGCAGGTTGCCAAAGTCGATCGTGCCGGGCATCAGGATTCGGCGACCGGCTGAAACCCGGCTGCCGCTATGCTAGAATCCGCGTCCCGGCTCGCGATGGCGAGTCGTTTTGTGTTTCGTTGATCAACGGTGTAGCGGTCGATATCACTTCGGCCAACCGCCGCCCTGCATTTTCGCTCTGTTTTTGGAATCACCCGGTGCCTCGCTACAACCCCGCCGAAATCGAACCTCGCTGGCAAAAATTCTGGGACCAGCAGCACACCTTTCGCACGCCCGATCGCGTGGAAAACGAAAAGCTTTACGTGCTGGACATGTTCCCTTACCCCAGCGGCGATGGGCTGCACGTTGGGCACCCCGAGGGCTACACGGCCACCGACATCGTCGCGCGGCAGGCGCGGATGGCAGGGAAGTCGGTGCTGCACCCGATGGGCTTCGACGCGTTTGGTTTACCGGCCGAAGAGTACGCGATCAAAACGAACACGCCGCCTCGCGTTAGCACCGAAAAGAACATCGAGAACTTTGTCCGGCAGCTGAAAATGCTGGGCTTCAGCTACGACTGGGAGCGTCAGGTTTCGACGACCGATATCGATTACGTCCGCTGGACGCAGTGGATTTTTACGGTGCTGTACGACACTTGGTACGACGCTGACCAGCAAAAAGGTCGCCCGATCAGTGAGCTACCGATTCCGGCCGAAGTAACCGCGGCGGGGGAGCGAGTGGTTTACGACTATCAGGCCGAGTTCCGGTTGGCCTATCAGTCTTATGCTCCGGTCAACTGGTGTCCCAAGCTGGGCACCGTTTTGGCCAATGAGGAAGTGATCGACGGCCGCTCGGAAGTCGGCGGTCACCCGGTCGAACGGATGCCCTTGCGGCAGTGGATGTTGCGAATTACGGCTTACGCGGACCGGCTGGAGAACGATCTACAAACCGTGAATTGGCCCGAGGGAATCAAGAAACTGCAACGAGACTGGATTGGTCGCAGCACGGGAGCTGAGGTGGACTTCTTCATTGGCCCCAGCGAGTCGGTTGATGCGTGGAAGTCCGATCGAGGCACGCATGGTTTCCCTCGCAAGGCCGGCGAGGATGTGCTGCGCGTCTACACCACACGGCCCGACACGCTGTTCGGAGCGACCTACATGGTCATCGCACCGGAACACGCGGCGGTTGAGTCATTGACGACGGCCGATCAAAAATCAGACGTCGAGGCCTACGTCGCCGCGGCTGCTTCGAAGAGTGATCGTGATCGGCAGGACGAAAAAACTAAAAAGACCGGTGTATTTACCGGCAGCTACGCGATCAATCCGGTTAACGACCAGCCCGTTCCGATTTGGATTGCCGACTACGTGCTCGCGACCTACGGCACCGGAGCCATCATGGCGGTCCCGGCCCATGACATACGAGATTTTGAGTTCGCCAAACAGTTCGACCTGCCGATCATCCCTGTTGTTCAGCCACCGGCGGAACATGATCTTGATCGTGATGCGTTGGCGGCAGGCAACGTCTGCTTCGCTGGGATGGGAACGGCCATGAACTCAGGCGAGTTCGATGGCACGCCGACGGCGGACTTCAAAGCCAGTATGACCGATAGCTTGAGCAAAGACGGTGTCGGCAGCGAAGCGGTGAACTACAAACTGCGCGACTGGTTGTTTAGTCGCCAACGCTTCTGGGGCGAACCGTTTCCGGTTCTGCACGAGCTGGACGACAAAGGGAACAAAACGGGCTTCATCCGCGCGGTTGACGCCGCCGATCTACCCGTGGACTTGCCGGAAATCGAAGACTTTAAACCTCACGGCCGACCCGAGCCGCCGCTGGAGAAAGCCGACGATGCGTGGTTGTATCCGGTGATTGACGGTAAAAAATATCAGCGAGAGACCAACACGATGCCTCAGTGGGCCGGATCGTGTTGGTACTACCTACGCTTTATTGACCCAAAGAACGACGCGGCTTTCATCGATCCGGATCTTGAAAAACAGTGGATGCCGGTCGACCTGTACATCGGCGGTGCCGAACACGCGGTGCTGCACCTGCTATACGCTCGTTTTTGGCACAAAGTGCTGTTCGATCGTGGACATTTGCAAACGCCCGAGCCGTTTAACCGCTTGGTCAACCAGGGCATGATCCTTGGTGATGTGGAGTTCACAGGCTATCAAGATTCCTCCGGCAATTGGGTTTCGTCGGATGCGGTGACTCGTGATGAAGAGCGGAAACCGGTCACTGCGGCAGGCGAACCGCTGATGGCGGTCAAAGTCGAACCGGCCGACGCAGAAAAATCTGGCGAGGGCTTTACGCTGAAATCCGACGGCTCGATCCAGATCGACAGCCGAGCGTACAAGATGTCCAAGAGCCGCGGTAACGTGGTGAACCCGGACGACATCGTAGAAAACTACGGCGCTGATTCATTGCGTCTGTACGAGATGTTCATGGGGCCGCTGGAACAGTCGAAACCATGGAGCATGAAGGGAGTTAACGGCGTGCGAAACTTCTTGGATCGCGTGTGGCGAATGCTCATCGAGACCAAGCAGGAGCAGCTGGTTTTACACTCGGCCGTGAACGACGCCGAGCCCACGGAGGAAGATCTTCGTGTGCTGCATAAAACCATCAAAGCCGTTACGCAGGACATCCAAACGCTCAGCTTCAACACGGCGATCGCTCGGATGATGGAGTTTACCAATCACTTCACGCGTCAGGATTCACGCCCGCAAGCGATCATGGAGCCCTTCGTCTTGCTGCTGTCACCTTTCGCCCCGCATATCGCTGAAGAGTTGTGGTCAGCGTTAGGGCACGACCAGTCGCTTGCCTACGAGCCGTGGCCCGAGTTCGACGAGTCCAAAATGGTGGAATCGAGTATCGAGATCCCAGTTCAAATCATGGGCAAGATCAAATCAAAGATCATGGTGCCCGCGGGAACCTCGAAAGACGATCTGCTGGCCATGGCCAAGGCGGACCCAAAGATCGTCGAGCTGCTGGAAGGCAAAACGATTCGCAAAGAAATCGCCGTCCCCGACAGGTTGGTGAACATTGTCGCCAATTGATTGCCGGCATCGTGCCCCATTGTTGCCGACATTGAAAAAGCGTCCGCGCACCTTCTTTTTGAATACAAAATCAGGTTGGCGTGAACGAGGCAAACCAAAAAAAGGGCCGCTTCGTTTTGAAGCGGCCCTTCGTCGGTAGTATTCGTTGCTGATCCAAATCAGCTTTATCGATTCAGCTAACTCACCTTAGTTAGGCGTGGAAAGCTTGCCCTCGAAGTCGACGCCGTTGACAACGTTACGGTCGTTGCGAGCAACCAAGTTCTCGAAAACACCGTAGTTGATGCGGCCCTGAGGCAGCACGGGTTGTGCTTGATCGTCGCCACCATGAACCGAGTAGAACGAATCAATTTCCTCTGGCACAGCGTGGGTTGAACCATCGGCATAAACACACTGAACGGTGCCTGAGTGACGACTAGAGATTCCTTGGAAGGCACGGTTGCGAATCGCAGCAGGAACTCCGTTGCCAGAAGCAGCGCCCTGATCCTTGAAGTTGATTCCGCCGAAGGCAGAGAACAAACAGTCTAGGGCACCACGTTCTCGTGCATCCGCATCTTGGATTCCACGTGAGCCAAAGATCAGTGCACCGCCACTCAATTCGGCGTTGTTTCGCTTTTGAAGGCGGTCGTAAACACGCTCACCGTACAGGATCGTGTTAGATGTACCATCTGAGAAACCACCGATGCGAGTTTGGCGAATCGAGCAGAATGCTCCATCAGGAGATGGGGCAGGATCCTCTATCTCAGTCGGTTCCGCGTGGCACTGGCCAGCCGAGTTTGCTGCGACGTAGTTAGAAGTCGCCAGCTGCTCCAACTCATCGGGGTTGCTGGTGCCCTCGTTCTTTCTATTCGCGTTCTTGCTTTTGCTACCACCGTCAGATGGACACGCGAAACCTGGGATTTGGGTCGTCAGCACCTTGATAAACTGTTCCTGAAGTTGAGGATTCGTCTCAGCAGCATTCTCTTCAATTCGCAATTCTAGAGACTTGTTGCGGGGATTCAGCACGTCGTAAGAGGTGTTCTGCTCGATGAACGGCAAAATGTCTGTTCCCCAACCGAAGAGGTACTGACCGATTTGGACCTTATCTGCAGGGTCTGTTGGCGCGGCATTGCCACCTGCCAAGGTCCGAGGAATTGTGACACCGAACGGTAGCTTTTGACGAGCAGACTCGTAATTAAGCGTGCCCAAGCCCAGTTGCTTTAGATTGTTCTGGCAGGCTGAACGACGAGCCGCTTCGCGGACTTGTTGAACGGCCGGCAACAACATGCCGATCAGGATGCCGATGATCGCAATAACGACCAGCAGCTCCACCAGCGTAAACGCTTTTTGATTCTTTAACTTCATGCGATTTCTCCGATGTTTTGGAAATACTACCGAAAATTGGGGAAAGGGACCTTAGATGAGCTGTATCAGGTTGGAGAAACAGCTAATACGGATATTTTTGCCGTACGTTGGCACTAAACGTCGCTTGTTTTCCTTAGTATACGAAAACCAAGCTTGGGCTTCAAATCCCTCTGTGGCAAGTTTATCGCAAATAGTGGTCCAAACCGAACGATTCTGGCGAACTTTATCGAACGAGTCAGCATATCCCGGTATTTCACGGTGATTTAGCGACTATCCGCAATCCGGGGATCGTTTTCTGTTGCGAAACCGTATCACGAGCGTCTCATAATAAAACACTTGTTGCGATTATTAACGCGAATAGCGGCGTTAGCTCAATGCGTGCTGAATCGAAACACAGCGTTCAACGCAGTTTCACAAGGTTGCTACCAAGCGGGTTCGGCGATCCCGTTGGCATCGACTCGCCATGGCAACCAGCACACGCAAAATCGCTCAACCGAGATATCACTTTTTCGCGGCGTCACTTCAAGCTCTTCAAACTCCATCGCGTCGAGCGAGTGCGAATAAGTTAACTCGTCGATTTGATCGGACAGCTCCTGCTCGAGTTCCTCGAATGCGATCTCCTTCTCCTGAAGCTCCTCTTGAGCCCGGGCGATGTCGTCCTTTTCCTTGGACGCGCGACCGAATGAGCGAACCGATGTCCCCGCGCGACGAGCGTTTGTCGCACCAAAGGTTTTGCGTCCAAATAAGGCACCGACCAATGTCGTGCCAACCGACAACACACTATTCATTCGGCTCTGCTGATACTGGGCCTCTTGCACCTCGACCTTGTCCTCGGCGCGGCGGACGCGGGTCTGAGCGGTTTTTAGTTTGCTGGCGAACTTCTTCCGCAGTTTTTCGATCGCTTCGTCGCGTTCTTCCGACGCCAGGTGTCCTAGGCGAACCTTGAAATCTCCTAATTCTTCGCCTGGCTCCGAGTACTGTTTCAGTTCGACGCATTTCCAGATCGTGAGTGGTTGTCGGCGATAAAGAAACTCTTTCAACGCTTTCTCCCACGTCTTGTAGTTCTTCGCCTTTTGCAGATCGCCGGGAAGTGTCGCCATCGCCGCGCCCGATTCCGGTTCGCTGTCGAGCGCTAATCGTTCGTCCAAGACTTCGGCCTGCTCCCAAACCTCGTTCGGCATTTGATCGTCGCCGACCGAGGCCAGTAAGCTGCGTTCTTCCCACTGATCGACCTTGTAGGTGGACTTCACATAATGCAGCCGGCCGCGGCCCAGCAGCGAGGGTCGGTAAACCAATCGCTGACCGTCACTGACCGACCGTCGAACCTCTGCGAACCACTGTTCGACGTCGCTGGGAATCAATTGCCGTGCGTCGATTTGAGGTTCCATCGATTCGGCTTTTTCCGCCGCCGGCCGTTTCGGCTCGCTGGCTTGGGCGACCGCGGCCGCGTCGTAGGCCGGATCGTCGTCCATCAGTTTTTTCAGTTGCTGTGACGTGAGCGGACCGCGCAAGTAGGACATTGCCCAGCGTGTTTCGAACACCACCGGTTGGTCCTCATGGACGTTGTTCATCAGGAATTTCCGGCTGCCAAGTCCCGCCAGCACCTCTTCCATTTCTCCTCGGTCAAAGCTCTGTCCCACCTGGGCCGCCGCGCCTTCGAGGCCCTCGAGGACGCGTGCTTTATCCCGTTCGGTTTGCAGGCGACCGAGGAACCACGTGCCCGCGTTAGACAGACCTTTGTAATCGAGGTCAACTGGGTTTTGAGTCGCTAAAACGCAGCCTAAACCGAACGCACGAGCCTGTTTTAGCAGCGTTAGCATGGGCTGTTTGGAAGGCGGATTTTTCGTCGGCGGGAAGTACCCAAAGAC
>CAZLFF010000095.1:12154-14268 GCA_964558755.1 uncultured Pirellulaceae bacterium | reverse complement strand
GTGCCGCTACACAACGATCCAAAACTGGGCCAACAACATCTACAACTTGGTCACCAAGCGTGCCTTCGCGTATCAAGACGCGGTTATGGAATGGGTCGATGGTAATCTTGGCAGTAAGCTAACCATGAAGTACCCCGCCGTTCACATGATGGAGCCCGGTGCTCGCGGCGAGATCCTGTCGATCGCGTTTTCGAGTGCAGGTCAGCACCAAGACGCCGGTGCCAAGCTGGTGCATAGTGCTCCTAACACGACGGGCACAATCATCAGCAAATCAATTTCAAAGAACGGCGGTCGGGCCGGCTACCGGGGTCTGGCTCGTATCGATAAGGGTGCGGTCAACAGCAAGTGCAGCGTGGTCTGCGACGCGTTGATCTTGGATCCTGAGAGCCGCAGCGATACCTACCCGTACATTGAGATCAGCGAACAAGATGTTTCGGTCGGCCACGAAGCGAGCGTCAGCCGCATCGGTGAAGAACAATTGTTCTACTTGATGAGTCGCGGTCTTTCGGAAACAGAAGCCAGCACGATGATCGTCAACGGCTTTATCGAACCGCTGGTGAAGGAACTGCCGATGGAATACGCGGTCGAGATGAATCGCCTGATCCAACTGCAAATGGAAGGGAGTGTCGGCTAAAGCCGACCAGAGCGGAATTCGAACTTCGGAATTCGGAACCCAACTGCACACTGAAAACTGCACACTGAAAACTTAAATCTATGTCTACCGTGACAACAAACCAAACGACCTCTTTCACCGACGACGGCTTCAACAGCCTCTTGGATTCGCTTTCCGAACCAACCTGGGTGACTGACCAGCGCAAAGCCGCGTGGGCGAAGTTCAATGAACTCGAATGGCCCAACAATCGCCAAGAAGAATGGATGCGGACCGACATCCGGCTGTTCAAGTTGGACAAGTTTGGCCTGAAAGGCGAGAGTACGGCCGACGGACTGCCCGCTACCGTGCTCAACGAAGGCGTTGATCTCGCTGGCAGCGTGTCGTCACTCGATGGTCGCCCAAATGGCGCCGTTGAGCTGGATCAAAAATGGAAAGACAAAGGGGTGATCTTTGGCACGATCGCCGATCTGCTGGAAGAGCATGGTGACTTGATTCAAAAGTACCTGTTCAAACTGGTTGACCCGAACTTCGACCGCTTTTCGGCTCTTCATGCCGCCATGTGGACCGGCGGCGTGTTCTTGTACGTGCCTCGCAACGTCACGATGGACCAGCCTGTTCACGTCGGTAGCCAATTGACCGACGGCGGCAGCGACCTGCGGCACACGCTGATCGTCGTCGAAGAAGGCGCCGAGGCGACCGTGCTGGCGGAAGCCTCCAGCGAAGAAACAGCAGCCGGATTCCACTGTGGAGCGATCGAGTTGTTCGTCGGCGATCGAGCGAACTTGCGTTACGTTAATTTGCAGGACTGGGGGCAGAAGGTCTGGCATTTCTCCCACCAAAAAGCCAAGGTCGGCCGCGACGCGAACCTACAATGGACCGTCGGTGCGTTGGGATCGCGACTTTCGAAAGTGAACCAATCGGTCGCTCAAGCCGGTGTCGGGTCAACCGTGCAGGTCAACGGTGTGATGTTCACCGAAGACAAACAGCATCTGTCTTACCATACGTTGCAGCATCACCAAAAAGCGCATTGCGTCTCAGACTTCTTGTACAAAGCCGCGTTGCAAGACAAATCGCGCACGGTTTGGCGAGGCATGATTAAGGTTGACCCTGACGCTCAGAAAACCGACGGCTTTCAGCGAAACGACAACTTGCTGTTATCGACGAAAGCTCGTGCCGATTCGATTCCCGGTTTGGAAATCGAAGCCGACGACGTGCGTTGTACTCACGGTAGCACCAGTGGCAAGGTCGATGAAGAACTAATCTTCTACGCTCAGTGCCGCGGCTACACTCGCAAAGAAGCCATCCGCGCGATCGTGACCGGTTTCTTCCAGCAAGTCTTCGACCGCATCACCATCGAATCCGTCCGCGAAGCCTTGGCCCTCGCCATCGCCCGCCGCGTCCGCGACTACGATTAATGCTAGTAGGCCGTAATAATGCGAGTAGGCCATAACAAGCCGACGGGCGCGGTTACGGCATCGCGGATGTGGAAATGCGGAATCAG
>CAZLFF010000095.1:0-12144 GCA_964558755.1 uncultured Pirellulaceae bacterium | reverse complement strand
CTCATGCCCGACAACGCACTGCCCGCCGAGTTCCTCGATCGTCTGCACGCGATCGTCGGCCAGGATCGTTTTCCGCAGGTTCTTGCCAGCTTTTCAACCACCAAACACACGGCCTTCCGCGTCAACACGCTCCGCGCGAGCGCGTCAGACGTTCTTGCTCAGCTGAACAGCGACGGGAATCACCTGGTCCCCGTCAACTGGTGCGACCATGCATTCGTTGTGTCGCCGGATCAACGGGATGCCATTACCCACTCGCAACTAGCGACTGATGGTGCCATCTACGTGCAGGGGCTATCCAGTATTTTCGCGTCACTGGTTCTTGACCCACAGCCCGGCCAGTGGAACCTTGACTTGGCCGCCGCACCCGGCGGCAAAGCTTCCCACGTCGCGGCGCTCATGGAGAACGATGGCAAGCTGTCGGTCGTTGAGCCCATCAAGAAACGCATGTACCGTCTGGCCGACAACATGAAACGGCTGGGCGTCACGATTAGCAAAACTTACCTGATGGACGGTCGTAAGGCTGGCCAAAAAGTACCCGAACGGTTTGATTGTGTCTTGCTGGACGCCCCGTGTAGTGGTGAGTCGCGGATTCACGGCACCGATCCGAAGTCGTATGAGTTTTGGAGCCCGCGAAAGATCAAGGAACAATCGCGCAAGCAAAAAGGGCTAATCGAGTCCGCGTTCAAGTGCCTCAAACCCGGTGGGACGATGCTGTATTCGACGTGCAGTTTTGCACCCGAAGAAAACGAGGCGATCGTGGCTCATTTGCTGGATGCAACTGACGGGCAAGCGAAGCTTCTACCGATTGAGATGCCCTTCGAAAACTGGCAAACCGGGCTGACTTCGTTCCAAGAAAATCAGTTCCCGAACGAACTGAATCAAACTCGCCGGATTCTCCCCAACGAGTTCTTCGACGGGTTCTACTTGGCAAAAATCAGCAAAGTGGAACGCTGAAAATGGCGGCACCGTGGTGGACGCTGCCAGCGTCCGCCTATAATCCACCGTCACACGCTGCGACCACGTCGCTTTTAGCAGGCAGCTGGTAGCCACCTCTACCGAACGAAATTTTGGAGTACATGCGATGGCCATCGACCCGCAACACGAACGCTTCGGTAGTGATCTCAGCAACGACCATCGCAACGTCGAAACCGCTGCGCCGTATCGACCTCCGGCCGGTAGCCAACAAGATTCTTCCAACAAGGGCTGCGGTTGCTGGGTCTGGGGTTGCGGTGGCTTAATGCTGATCGCCTTCATGCTAGTCGTGGCGGTGAGCTTTGGTGGTTATTGGCTGTTCAACCAGCAAGTCGAAAAGTACACCGACACAGAGCCGACGGAGATGCCTATCGTCGAAATGGACGAGCAAGAACTGGCTCGACTTCAGGAACGCG
Source organism: uncultured Pirellulaceae bacterium (assembly GCA_964558755.1). Lineage (GTDB taxonomy): Bacteria > Planctomycetota > Planctomycetia > Pirellulales > Pirellulaceae > Mariniblastus. The sequence continues at coordinate 10,756 of CAZLFF010000095.1, read as the reverse complement.
TTGAATCGTTCTCGCGGCGATTCGTTCCCCAAGACTCTGACGAATCGGCAGACGAACAACCGCAACCAGACGCCGACGCGGCTGATCAGCCGTTGACCTTGGCGCTGACCGCCGACGAAATCAACGCGTTGATCCAAACGAATGAAGTCGTCAAGGACAGGGTCTACGTCGTCATCAAAGACGGACGCGTCAAGGCTCAGATCAGCATCCCGACCGACGAAATTCCTGGGATGAGTGGTCGCTACTTGAATGCCGATGTCGAGCTAGAGGTATCGCTAGAGGACGGCGACTTGGTGGTGAAGATCGTCGATGCGAATGTCAAAGGCGAGCCATTACCAAAAGCGTTCCTGGAAGGTCTGTCAGAGGAAAATTTGGCAAAAGAAGTGAGCAAGAATCCTGATCTTTCTAAGTCACTCGAGCCATTCGAAAAAATCGAAATCATCGACAACGCGATCCATCTGCAGCTCAAACCGATCGATGAACCCAAAGACGAACCGGTAACAGCCGAGGCACCGCCGATGCCCATCGACGTTCCGGCCGAGCAACAACCGCTGCTAACGCCGTAGCATACTTTCCCTTGCCGGCGGCATGCGCCAGCACTCATTCGTGCTCAGAGCTATAAATCGAATCCACCGATCGGCTTGGGATGCTCAAACCCACTCGGACTAGAACGGCCAGCCATTCAAGCGGTTTTAACGCGATGAAGCTCACGTCAGCAAACAGGATTGAACATTGGCATGCAGACGCAAGCACAGGGCCAACGCGGTTATAGACCGCTCGCATGACTCGATGTGCTTTCGGCATCGCCGTTCGGAAAGCAAACTCTAAAAACTTAAGCCTTTGCATTTGAGCGTTCAGCACAGCATGGCGACCCAACCCAGCAACCCGACGCGACTTAACGAAACGAGGATGCCCGTTGGCCGCAGCGCTGGCGACGTAGCAATCAGGTTGCGTGGTTGGCAGTTTTTGATACTCGAGCATCACACTCTCGATCGCGTACCGCCAAGCAAAAAAATAGGCTGACAGCCACGACAGTGCTGGAAGAACCACTTTCACAACGCGCTCAAATCGGCGACTCCGAAAATCATCGACGATCGTTCTTGGTTGGGTCACGTAAGCGTCGTAGCCAACCGTGACGGCCGTTCGACAATACGTTAAGCAGCACAGCGCAGGCCCCGCGACGAATAACACCGCGACTGGCGACAGGACCCAGCTCCAAAAACTCTCTCCCAGCATTGGGCCGAACGTGAGAGCAGCCGCAACAACCAACGTCGCGATCATGATCTGCCGGATCGTGAACCGACGATAGTGACGCGTGGCTAGGGTCGCCAACCACACGATCAACGCCAGCAGTGGTGCCGCAACGGCCCCGGCAACGAGCGTCGTGAACGATGAAGTAACCAGCACAGCGATCAAGTACTGGATTGAGAGAATTACCCCCGTGCACAAACCCAGACGGACCCAAAACTGGCTCCTTAGTCGCGGGCGAAAAACAATCGCGCTAATCGCAACCATGCAGTAAGCCAGCAGCGGCAAAAAATACAGCAGGGCGGGGTACTGCAAGAATAAACTCGCGTAAACTTCGGTGTCGCCCGACTGCCACAGCCCTCCAACCGATGCTTGACCACCAGAAAGCCCCAAGCCAATATTCCATGCCGGCAGCGCTACGCCCGTCACAAACAACTTGAAACGCAAACCAAGCGTAAATGGGAACCGACGGCCCCAAGGGTCCGGTGTGTGCGCAACCGACTCCAACGTTTCAGGCAGCGGAAAGTCGGACATCTAAATCCAAAAACTGAAGTAAGCGTAAACGCCGAACGTCAAACCTAACACGATCACGGTTGCGATTACGTCGAACGCATTCCAACTGCGACGGACCGCCACGCGGTCAATCGACGCGTAAGTGAGACCACGAATCTGATCCTCGTTCGGTGCCGCGGTCGCGTGCGAAACCGCGATGACTAAGGCGGCAACGATCGCAAACAGGATGCCTGACATGTAAGTGAAATTGATGTCGCCGATTAGGGCCAGTGCGGCAGGGTCCGCCAACTTTCCCGGCCCGCTTCCGTAGAACGTTTCGATCGTCAGCTTCCCCATCCCAAGCACAAAACCGATCACCAATCCAGCAATTGCACCCTGGCTGTTCGTTCGAGCGTAAAACAGCCCCAGCAAAAACACGGCCGTGATCGGCGGAGCCAGATAGCCTTGGACGCTCTGCAAGTATTTGTACAGCCCTTCGTTGCCCGCCAAGCGATCCATGATGGGAATCCAGAGCATGCCCAGCACAACAATCGTGAACGTCGCCAGCCGTCCGACGGTGACCAACTGTTTCTCGGTCGCTTGTGGTTTGACCTTCTTGTAAACGTCCAACGTAAACAACGAAGCGCTGCTGTTGAACAAGGAAGAAAGCGAACTCATTAAGGCTGCCAACATCCCGCCAACGACAAGACCTCGCAAACCCACCGGTAGCATCGTCGCCACCATCGTTGCGAAGACCTGATCGCCGACGATCTGACCTTCCTCGTTGACCGGAATTTGAATCACCCCTTTTTCGTGCAACGCTGCGCCGATCAAGCCCGGCACCAAGAAAATCATCACGGGCCAGATTTTCAGAAAGCCGCCCCAAATCGTTCCCCGCCGAGCGGTTTGTAGATTTCGTGCGGCCAAGGTTCGTTGGACGATGTACTGATCGGTACACCAATACCAGATGCCAATAATGGGCGACGCCATCAGGATCCCCAGCCACGGGAACTGGGGATCATCCAGCGGTCGCCAAAGCGCGTACTTGGCGACGTCGTTGGCCGCGAACGATTGCAGTTCTGACCAGCCACCCAGTTTGTCCAACCCGATCCAAGTAATCATGCCCGAGCCAATCAGCAGGACGATCGCCTGCACGCTGTCGGTATACAGAACCGCTCTGAGTCCACCGAACACGGTGTACAAGCCTGTCAAAATCACCGTCGCAAACGCGCCGACCCAGAACGCGTTCTCTGGGCTGCCGAAGGTTTCGGGCAACAGCGTTTTAAACACGATCGCGCCCGCGTAAACCGTCACGCTGACTTTGGTCAACACGTACGCGGCCAGTGAAACAAGCGATAGGATCCAACGTGTCGTGCTGCCGAACCGTCGTTCGAGAAACTCGGGCATCGTGCTGACACCGCTCTGGTAATAGAACGGCACAAAGACCCAGCCCAGCATGATCATGACCCACGCGTGAAGCTCCCAGTGAGCCATCGCCATCCCGGTGCTCGCCCCCGCGCCGGCCAAGCCAACAATGTGCTCGCTACCGATGTTCGACGCGAACAAACTAGCCCCGATTGCAAACCAACCAACGTTGCGTCCAGCCAGAAAGTAATCATCGGCCGACTCATTCCGCCGCGACGTCCACCAAACGACTCCCAGCAGCAGCAGGAAGTAAACAAAAATGATGACCCAATCAATCGCGCCCATTCGGTGGCTCCGGTGTTAAGAGGAAGCCAATTATCGTACCGAACGCGTTGATAATGGGGAATTAGAGCTGGTCTGCCTGTTTTCTGGCACCCAAATGACGCGTCAGGCGATCCATGACACCCTTACGCTGTGGCTTGCCGTTGACCTCGCTGTACTTACTGGCCAGCGATCGTTCGCGGCGCTCGAGTTCCGTCTCACGACGATCGAGTTCCGCACGGCGTTGGTCGAGCTTAGCACGGTTGATCGAAAGTTCGACCTCTGCTTCGCGGAGCTTTTCCGACAACTGACCGCGCAATTCCTCGATGTCTTCTGCTTCCACCTCGTCAATCGACTCGATCGAGTCGTGCAACGCTTCGGTTAGCGACTTCAGTTCATCTTGCTCTGCCTTCTCGGCCGCCGACTTGGCAGCTCGGTCAGCCGGCGTATCGAACTGACTATTTTCTTCGTATTCCTCACCGGACTCGGCAAACATTTCGCGTTTGCGACGCTGCCAATCGGATTCCACAACCGAACCATTAGCGGCTGTTGGTTCAGTCGTCGTGTCGGATTCTGTTTGGTCTGCTTTCGCCGCGGCCGATCGATCCGCCAACTCGTCCAACAGAAACTCAATCCGCGACTCAAACGACTTGGTAACTTTGGTGAACTGATCTTGCAGCTTTCGATTGGAATCCCGCAACGAGCTCTCCAAAACCTGCTGCCAATCGGAAACCTCGCTCGGTACAGATTGAGTCTCAGGTTGTGGCTCGGGCTCTGGTTCAGAGATCAGCTGACCGACTTTCTCGAACGCTGCCGCAACGCGTTGGGATGCCTCGCTGTAGGCTGCTGTTTCTTCAGTCGTTGTGTCTTCAGTCGCGGCCTCGGAATCGATCACGGCAACCGCTTTGCACTCGACAACCTCGTCTTGTGCCTTGTCCGTGTTTTTCTTCTCGGCCACATCAACGGACGGCTTCTGAGAGGCCGTTTTGTTTGCAGCTTTTTTGGATTTGCGGTTACGTCGATTGCGTCGAGCCATGGGAGTCGCTCCGTCAGAGATCAAAGAAAAGGGTCGCGTTGTGGGACTGAATAACCCCGGGGCCAATCACCCCAGCTGGGTTGATGATCCTCGGGTAAACATAGGTCACGTTCGGCGCCGGTCCACGTGTTTTTTTGCTTGCCGAAAGATCGGAAGCCAACGGCGATTTCTGCTCCTACAAGCCGAACGACCCGCAAAAACGCACTTTGCCCCAGCCACTGCCAACCGGGTCGGCAATGCTTTAGAATCCGCTGATCGGGCGGAACACTGCCAACGGCCCACCGTGTCCTCCCGGCTGCTCGACCTACTGCGACCGTTACTCAAGGCGAAATCAACGCTACCAACGGCGCGACTGACACCCCGGAGCCCGCATGTCTGACCGTCCTTTTGTTCACCTACATTGCCACAGCCACTACAGCTTGCTCGACGGAGCAGGCTCCGTGCCTCGACTGGTTCAGCGCGCGGCCGATCATGGCATGAACGCCCTAGCGCTGACCGATCACGGCAATCTGCACGGCGCGCTCGAGTTCTACAACGCGTGCAAGAAAACGGGGATCAATCCGATCATTGGCTACGAGGCCTACATCGCGCCGGGCAACCGCGCGACCAAGGGCACGGGGCGCGGTGATTCGTCGTATCACCTGACACTGCTATGCCAGAACGCGACCGGGTTTAAGAACCTGATCAAAATGGCCTCGGCGGCTTACCTGGAAGGATTTTATTTCAAGCCACGAATCGACAAGGAACTATTAGAAGCGCACAACGAGGGCATTGTTTGTCTGTCCGGTTGTGTCAGCAGCGAGTTCAGCAAAGCGATCTTGCGCGGTGGCGGTAACGGGGCGGAAGAACAACTCGACAAAGCAGCAGGCGTCGCCCAGTGGTTTCATGGCGTCTTCGGTGATCGCTATTTCATCGAGATCATGAACAACGGCATCGAGATCCAGCGCCAGCAGTTGCAAGGCGCGGTCGAGGTTGCCAGCCGGGTTGGGCTGCCGCTGGTGGCGACCAGTGACTGCCACTACGTCGATCGCGACGACGCAGAGGCTCAGGACGTCATGGTCTGCATCAACACGGGCAAGTTCCGCACGGACACCAACCGAATGAAGATGGAGAACGACGAGTTCTATCTACGCCCTCAAGAGGAAATGTACAGTAAGTTCGTGGGCCTCGAAGACGCTTGTGCTCGCAGCCAAGAGATCGCCGACACGTGCAACATCGAATTGGACCTGAGCAAACGATACTTCCCCGTATTCGATCTGCCGAAAGAAGTCACGCCCGAGGATCGCCTGCGCGAACTGTGCGAGGAAGGCTTGCGGGATCGCTATAAGAACACGCCTGAGATGTGCAAGGACGGCGTTTTTTCTGATGAAGTACAGGCGCGACTCGATCGCGAACTGGGCGTCATCAACAAGCTGGGCTTCGCCAACTATTTCCTGATCTGCTGGGACTTCGTGATGGAGGCCCGCCGTCTGGACGTACCAGCGACGGCTCGCGGCAGCGGTGTCGGTGCGATTGTTTGTTACGCGTTGTACCTAAGCCACGTCTGTCCACTGAAGTACGGCTTGCTGTTCGAGCGTTTCCTGGACGAAAACCGCCTCGAAGCGCCTGATATCGATATCGACTTCTGCAAAGAAAAACGTGCCGACATCATGCGGTACGTCAAGGAAAAATACGGGGAAGAAAGCGTCGCGCAGATCGGCACCTTTGGCACGATGAAGGCGAAGGCGGCAATCAAGGACGTGGGTCGCGCGCTGGGGATTCCGCTTAGTCGCGTGAACCAAATCACCGCGATGGTCCCCGACCAATTGGGCATTACGCTCGACGCTGCCATCGACACAAGCGAGGAGTTACGTGGCGTTTACGAAGGCGACCCTGAAATCACCGAACTGCTGGACTTCGCTAAAAAGCTGGAGGGGCTAGCGCGAAACATTGGCACGCATGCGGCGGCGGTGGTGATCGCCGACGGACCGCTGACCGACTACGTGCCTCTGGGCCGTGTTGCGGGCAAAGAGGATGTGATTACCCAGTGGTCAATGAACGACGTCGAAGCCGCCGGTTTGCTGAAGATGGATTTCCTCGGCTTGAAAACGCTGACCGTGCTTAGCAACGCGATGAAGCTGATCGAGCAAACGACGGGCGAAAAGATCGATATTCTCGAATTTCCGCTCGACGACGAACCCACCTTTAAGCTACTTCAAAGCGGTGAAACCAAGGGTGTGTTCCAGCTGGAATCGGGCGGTATCCGCGACCTGCTTTCCAAGATGAAGCCGGATCATTTCGACGACATCATCGCGACCGCCGCGTTGTATCGGCCGGGTCCGCTGGAAGGCGGCATGGTCCAGCAGTACATCGATGTGAAGCATAAGCGGAAAGAGCCCGAGTACCTGAACGATGTTATGCAGGACATCTTGGAAGAGACCAACGGCGTGATGGTCTACCAAGAACAGGTGATGCAGATTCTGAACCGAGTCGGCAACATCGAACTGGCATCGTCGTACACCTGCATTAAAGCGATCAGTAAGAAGAAAGAAAAACTGATCGCGGCCAACTACGATACCTACATGGCCGGTGCCGCCAGCAACGGTGTCTCGAAGAAAGAAGCTCAAGACCTGTGGGACATGATCCTGAAGTTCGCGGGTTACGGCTTCAACAAAAGTCACTCGACCGCCTACGCCCTAGTCGCGTGGCAAACGGCCTACCTGAAGGCCCATTACCCGGTCGAGTTCATGGCCGCATTGCTATCGGGCGACATCCCGGGCCGTAACTTTACCTCCAAAGACTCGTTGGTCGAGCACATGGAGGACTGCGGTCGGATGGGCATCGAAGTCGTTGCTCCGTGCATTAACAAGTCGGGCGTCAACTTCACCGTCGACACAGAAAAAGCGTTCTTTGCGTTATCCGCGATCAAAGGCTGCGGCGGCTCAGCGGCAGCAGCGATCGTCAAATCACGCGAAGAGGACGGCCCGTTCAAGGACCTGTTCGACTTCTGTGAACGAATCGAGTCCAGTCAGTGCAATCGTTCGGCAATCGAAACGCTGATCAAAGCAGGAGCGATGGATTGCTTCGGAGCCAAACGCTCGCAACTGTCAGCGATCGTCGACCGAGCCTTGCAGTCCGGGGCGGCGGCACAGAAGGATGCCAAGAGCGGGCAAATGAGCATGTTCGGCGGCGACGATGACGTGGACGATAGCGGCGAACCGGTCGCCGTCGTCCTGCCGGAAATGGACGAGTGGGACGAACTGCAATTGTTGGCGTCCGAGAAAGAAGTCTTAGGTTATTACCTGACCAGTCACCCGCTGGCTCGCTACGAGGAAAAGCTCAATCGCTACTGCTCGCATCAAACCACTGGCCTTGAAGGAACCAAGGACCGCGACCGCGTCAGCATGGGCGGCATGATTTCGTCGATCAAACAATCACATGTCAAAAACCCGCGCGATCCGAACTCGCCTACCAAGTACGCGATGTTCGACCTGGAAGACGTCGGCGGTGCGATCCGTAGCATTTGCTGGCCCAACGATTTTGTTAACTGCGGCGAGTTCATCAAACCAGACGCGGTGGTTGTGCTACAGGGAAGGTTGGATTATCGCGGCGGCGATGATGCGAACTTGATCGTCGACAAGGTCATCCCGATCGAACAGCTGGACCAAAATCTGACCCACGGCGTAAAGATCATGATCGATCAAACGGTCCACGGTGAAGATGGTCTCAAAAACGCCTACGAAATCATCCGAGGCTACCCGGGATCGCGAGAACTGAAGATCGAAATCATTCTCGAAGACGGCATGCGAGTCGAAATGGCGTCTAACCGGACGATCGACATCACCGAAGAACTCAACCGCCGCCTCAGCGACCTGCTCGGAAAGACCTGCGTCGAAATGCTAATCGACCGAAAATCACTTTCAGCAAAAGCACCCGAAAAGAAATGGGCACGGTCATAGGCTGAACCAACAAAAAAGATTGGACCGTGAATGGACGCCAATGAACGCGAATTTCATGACCGTTTTGGTGCGCGTTTATCGGCGTCCATTCGCGGTCGATTCAAACGTCAGCCCCACAACCGGCCTACGTAGGTTCTTCATTCTCAAACACAGAAACAGATGTTCTCAGTAACGGCATTCAGAACGCTGCAAATCCTGCTGGGCACCGTCGGCGCTGGGCTATTGCTCGCAATGTTCGCCGTGCTGTTGCCTATTTCGTGGATGTCCGAGGCTCATCGATGGCTAGGGCTGGGTGATTTTCCAGATGGCCCGATCACGATCTACCTGGCCCGCTCAACATCGCTGCTGTATGCGGTTCACGGATTCTTCATGCTGTACGTCGCCATCCACCTTGGTCAGCATTTCTCACTGGCCAAGGTATTTGGTTATCTGCACGTGGCAATTGGCCTAACGATGCTGGCCATCGATTTAACAACGCCCATGCCTTGGTATTGGACGCTCGTCGAAGGCGTACCGATCGCACTGACGGGGGCCGCGATTGTATGGTTGGCCAGACGAGCTGAGTACTCACGATGCGATTCGCCGCCGCCGATTCAAACCAGCAATCCCGGCCAAACCTAGCAATGCGAACGACGTCGGCTCCGGAATGGCGACGGCAGCGGGCGCACGGATGTTGTCTGCATTGGTGCCAAAGCTAGATGAGTCAGTTAAGAAATTCCACGCATCCCAAGAATCGTCAGTCAACGTTCGACCCGTAAAACCAAACATTGGCGAAATCCAACTGCTGTTTGCAAGGTAAGGGTTACTGTCCGCGATGTAATACTCCCACGCTTGGCCGATCCCAAAACCGCCCTCGCGGTACGAATCGCCCGAATCATTGGCATTCACAACGATGGGAGATTCGCCGAATTCAACCAAACCGCTGCCAGCGAAATCTGCCATCGTTGATCCGTCGGACAGATTCCCCCAGTCATCATTCCCATTTCGATCATACCCAGCCGACAACAGGAACGCGCTGGAAACGCCGCCGAAGACAAACGTCTGCTTCTTGCCGAACAAAGCTTCGTCATCTGGGTTATTTTGAGTTCCCACAATAATATCGTCGAACATCTGCTGACCGTTAGTCGCTGGATCGCTCCAACGATAACCAAACAAAACGGGCAACGCGCTATCGTTCCAATCAATGACGACGTACGACGTGTTGTCAAAATTTGAATCGTCTGCGGAGGAAAGCACGCCACCGGGACCGTAGAAAGCTTCGGCGACCAAGCGACCGCCGGGGCTAAGTTGATCGGTTGGTTCATCTGCCAAACAAACGTTCGTTAGGGCAGCGAAAAGCAGTAAAGCGAATTGAAGTTTTTTCATGGGTCTTGAGCGTGTTGTTGAACTCGTGAAGGGTTAGACAATGCCTCGGAGTGAGGAACGATTTTTGAAAAACAGAGCGTGCTGATTCAGACACATGACGAAACGACTCACTTCGGCGACGAGACACTCTCGCTACCTGCCCGCGTCAGCGTCGCGTTAAGCACTTCTTGATCCATTGCTTCGTCTTGGAATTGCGTATGTGAATCACCGTACAGGAACGTCGCGCCGCCGGTGTGCTCGCCGTAGATCTCGTTGTTGCGGCTTTGGTTCATCGGGTTTTGGTGATCTTGGTCGAACAAATTTTGACCGTTGGCCCATTCAGACTGATACAAGTTGCCTCGCACACACTCGGCGACCAACACTGTGTTAGAAAGTCCGTCGCGGAAATCCGGCGCGCCCAGCTTAACCTCATATGACATGCCACCGCGGTGTTGGGACGCATGCACCCAAGGCACTTTTTGCTGGGCAAAGCTCAAGAATGGTGGCTTCGAAAGACCATGCATCCCACCGTAATCCGTGATGGCCATGTGATCACCCAAGTCTCGTTGCCCATTTTCGTTCACGTCGCCGGTCGTGACTTGATCGTGAAAGGCAGACGGACAAAGAAAGGTCGATATCACGTGCGATGTCGCTTCCGCGTTTTCGGCGGAGTTGTACGCGTAGCTCATGTCGAACAAATCTGCGACAGCGGGTTGTTCAATGTGCGGCAGCACGGCAACACACCACGAAATTTGCCTCCTCGGCACGGGCACCCTGAAATGGGTCTCGATGCCGCCAGCTGGAAAACTACCTTTGGTCGAAAGATGGTTGTGTAGCGCGATTCCAATCTGCCGTAAGTTATTCAGGCACGCCGTCCGCCTCGCACCTTCGCGCACTTGTTGCACGGCGGGTAACAGCATCCCGACTAAGATCCCGATGATGGCGATCACGACCAGTAGCTCTACCAGCGTGAAGCCCCGACTAGATTTGAGGAGTCGATTCAGTCGAACCA
>CAZLFF010000094.1:0-14758 GCA_964558755.1 uncultured Pirellulaceae bacterium | reverse complement strand
ACGTTATCCCGACTAAACCAGCTGAAAAAATGCATGTTGGCCGTTTTGGATGCCTTGCGTACAATAGAGGAACTTGCTCGCAACTGAAGCCACAGGCAGTAAAATGACGTTATTAGAACTCGAAAAACAGGTTTCCCAACTTCCTCCCGATCAATTGGCCAAGTTCATCCACTGGGTTAAAGAACTAGACAGTGATCTGTGGGATAAGCAGATTGAGGCAGACGTTGCAGCAGGGCGGCTCGACCATCTCGCTGCTGAAGCGATTGCAGAGGACGAAGCCGGGCGAACTACACCACTGTGATCCACAAAACTACGTCCAAATTCTGGAAATGCTACCATCAGTTGCCCGACAAGATTCGTGATGTGGCGGATAAGAACTTTGCGCTGCTGAAAGACAATCCAAGCCACCCGTCGTTACAGTTTAAAAAGGTTGGCTCATTCAGATCCGCGAGGGTGGGCAGCAGTTATCGGGCACTCGCAGTTGATCGCGAATATGGCTATCTGTGGTTCTGGATCGGGCCACATCATGAATATGACAAGATCATCTCAGGCTAGTGAGCACCGGTCGGGGATAACAAAGGGTTGCACGCGGAGCCCTTTCTCTGGCGGGCTTCAATATCGTGCTTTTTGTGCGTGCCCGGTGAACCCAGACGTTATCCCGCTTGAACCAAATCAGAGTCTTCATTGGTTGGTAACTCGCACGATGCACAAAGAACGTAGCTTTGTTGACGCTATTACAAACGGCAATGACAGTCTGCTAGTGACATTGCTTCAGTCGTACGTTCACGGCGACCCCCTCGTAGCAACTCTCTCAGACCCTCAGCCAACCAATCACTCCATTGGCCACGGAATGACACTGCTGCAGCTCGCGTCGATTCGGAAGCGAAAAGGCGGGAATCCCGCAAAGGTACTAATTGATAACGGTGCCGAGGTCGATTTGCATTCCGCCTGCGGACTCGGAGAGATCAGTAGAATTGAAAAACTTTTGGCCAATCGCCCGCAAGAAATGAACAAACAGGTCGATACATACTACCCTTTGCAATTCGCAATAACAGCTGGACGATCAGAAGCTATTCACTGTCTGGCAGATCATGGCGACGATGTAAGCCGCGACCTGCGTAAAGTTGCATATTTCGGATGGGAGGATGACGTATCTAATCAAAATTACATTCCATGGAAACCAATCCACATGGCTTCGCTTTGGGGATTCGACTCTGCACGAGTGCCGGTGGCGAAAGCCCTTGCGTTGGCGGGTGCTAATCTGAATTCAGTTTCACCGCTAGACGGATTCCGCCCGATTCATTTGGTTTCAATGTCCAACCGTGTGGAAATGATTCGGTTTCTCGTTGCAGCGGGCGTCAATGTTGACAGCCGAACACAAAAATGCGTGGCATTGGACTTGCCGAACGAAAATGGTCCGCTGGCTGGATATGAATGCACGGCACTTATGGTCGCGGCAGCTGAGGGATTTCCAGAAGCAACAACTTGCCTCCTTGAATTAGGCGCTGATCCAAATGCCATTAATGATCTAGGATATACAGCTAAGGACTTTGCCAACAAACGATTCTGGAATGGCCAACCTTACGAAACCGTCATTGGAATACTGGCCGACGCTTGAATTCGCGGGATAACAATGGGATGCACGCGAAGCCGGGCTTGCGTGCGGGTTTTTCTGCTTGCAAGACCATCGTCCCGGCTCGGTGATCACTGACGTTATACGGGTTCAAGTATCGTTGAATGGTAAACTTGGTTCGAACCTTGTTTTATGTCTTGGCGCGCCGGCGCGGTCCTGTGGTCTGCAATGATGGCGAACTTGTTCGCGGACTCAAGATTGCTTGACGGCAATGAGAGCTGTGCTTCAAACAAAACCAACAACGGCGACCCGACAATTCACTACAAGCAGACGGTGCGGTGGCGCGTGATTTAGAATGTGCCTGTCAGATCAAGTAGTGGCTACTACATTTCAATAATTAGATTGCTGGCTGCGGCACGCCAATTGACGTTATCCCGGCTGATGCGCAAGCGATGCTCGATGTGGCGCTATTATTGTCATTTGAGAGTCCCTCGTGACGGGTAGTGTCTGTCAAGTTGCGCATATTCGGTTGCGTCTCTGCCGTTAAGCAGGAGCCGCGGCGGCTCGGTTCAGTCGGCCACGGACGCTTCTCAAGATTGATCTCTCAGCTCGCCAATGTCTTAGTGCTCGCGGGTTCCTCGCTTCGAGCGGCGATGTGTCGAAGCCGTGCCGCGACCAACATCAGCTCACTCGTGCCATTAGTAAATTCGCCAACCACTCGCATACGACGACGGATCTCGCTCATGAGTCGCTCGAATGGGTTGTTCGTGCGATTCCTTGTCTGGTGCTCTCGTGGGAACGACATGTATCTCGGTGTTTCGCTAACGCCAGATTTTACGACCTCGGTCGCTTTTGTAAGACGCATCGCTTAAAACGTTTCAGCCACATCAACCGCATACTTCTCATTCGCCTCTCGGTCTTCTTGGGTGTGAATCGCTTTGAGCATTGCCATCACTTCCTTTTCTTGCGGCGAGGAACATGAGAATCGACGTTGTGTACAAATGAACCATGCAACGCTGCCAAGACGCGTCCGGGTAAGAATCCGGGAGGACTTCCAGCTTGGCAATGCTTTTGTCGCTAGTCACCAAGCGGATTCCTTTTGGATCGCGGTCTTTTACATGACGCAATAATGAACGCCAAGTTTCCTCGTCTTCTTTCATCCTCTCACAAACTCTAAGCACCTGGCGGCGGCCGCACTGATCCACGCCGATGGCCACTACGTTCTTCACTTCACCGCCTCAACTGCGTTTGAGCCACAGGCCATCAAGGGACACGTTGGGAAATTCACCTTCGATGGGCTCGTTGTGCCACTGCTCGATCCGCTTGTAAGCCCGCTGCGAAAGTCCGGGCGGACGCGTTACAATGTGCGATCCGATGGGTTGAAAGCCGTGAATGCGGTTCGAACCAGCCGTCATCCGTTGGTTCCGGTTATCAAGAATTGGAAGGCTGACAGCACAAGCGTTTTCTAGAACACTCGAAGTTTCATCCCAATGATCCGATCCACAGTCTCCTTCGCAATTGTCGTCTACGCAACGACTTTGGTTCTTTCACCGTTCGGTAATTGTGAAGTGGGGATGAAGTGCGATTTCTCATCGACGACGAAACGTGGGGAGCCAATGCACTATCATTGGTCCATCAGCAATCGAATTTCACCAATGCGAGGCTTCAGCTTACCCGTGGGCGACAAGCCATTGGTTAACATCGTCAGACCACTAGGTGGGAAAGCACGGGACGGCAAGAAGTTGGTCGACGAGGATACATACAAATGGAACGGCAGAGAGTACGTCTACGACTGGGCTCCCATCAAACAGCAGATCAACAACGTCAATAAAAGAGCGAAGGTGTATCAGCTGTTGATCGACAACCCGCCGTGGGCTTTCCTGCGGGGCGTCGATCTTAAGGGCGAAAAGGAAGTCGAGACCTACGGTAATGCGTGGCCGCCAAATGATCCCGAGGCGTGGGCCAGCTATATCGAGGCTTTGCTGAAAGAGCTGGTTAAAACTTATGGAAAAAGAAAAGTCGAACGGTGGCGATTCTGCATCGGACGAGAAATTGGAACGGCTGGCCACTGGCGAGGCAGCAGAAGAGATTTTTTTGAGCACTACAAGAATACGGAAAAAGTGATTCGGGCCGTTCTCCCGAAGGCCAAAGTCGGCACGCACTTCCTGTGGGCTTCTTCAAAAAACTCCTATGGTCCCGATTTCATCAAATGGTGCAAGCGAAACGACGCCCAGTACGATTTCATTGGAGTGTCGTACTACCCGATTTTCAACAAGCCGAAGCGTGTCGACCTCGACTACGTTTACAACGCCGACTTCGCGCCGATCAAAGACGCGTCAGCGTGGAACGATGCGGCGACCTTAGAGATTCACGAATTTTCGCTGATCGAAAGCATGAGCAAACGTGGGAACAGTTTTGACAATGCTCCGCGAGCCCACGTCGAATCATTCACGGTGATGCTGGCCAAAATGATGTACGACAACGGCGTGGTGGACGTCTTTCGTTGGGGAACCGGAGAAGGCAAGTTGGCAGAACAGGAATTTCTGAAGATGGAGGGCAGCATCTATTACAGAAGTTCCAGACGTGGTTCCCCAACACGATCTGGAAACATGGTTGATGCCGTGTTCGCTCATGATCCATCACGTCGGCAGTACAATGTCATGGTTGCTAGTTACAACGCCAACCCCAATGCGTCGAGCCGCGAGTCTGTGAAAATCCAAATGACTCTGCCGGACCCATTGAGTGCGAATATCAAGTATCGCAAGGCAGTGTGTAACGGCGAGCGATTGGACTGGACTGACTGGGAAA
This sequence comes from uncultured Pirellulaceae bacterium, assembly GCA_964558755.1. Lineage (GTDB taxonomy): Bacteria > Planctomycetota > Planctomycetia > Pirellulales > Pirellulaceae > Mariniblastus. The sequence continues at coordinate 10,377 of CAZLFF010000094.1, read as the reverse complement.
GGATTGAAACAGAATCGCTCAGCGGCGGAAAGAAGTCGCGATTAAAAATCGATCTGAACCTCGCTCCGTTCTCGTTTCAAAAACTCGAGTTCAAATCAGATTACAAGCCATCGAAAGAAACAGAGTTGGCAAAAACCCGAACCACTCGGGTTTTGACTCAACGGGCCACGGGAAAAAAGGTTGAAGCGGAGCTGGTCGACATGAAAAGCGGCAAGCTGCTTTGCTATATCAAGGAGAAAAGATACGTACTGACCGTGTCAGATCTCAGCGATGATGACCAAGAGTTTCTGAAACGTTGGGCAGCGAAGAAATAGCTGGGCGTAGGCCGAAACACGCAGGCACTCGCCATGGCGAAACCGCAGTCCCGAATCCACCATTCGGTTCGGGTCCAAAAGCGAATTTCGCAAACAGTATTAGCGTTACAAGATCGCAGTTCAAAACCGCAACCCAACGCGTTACGGTCTGCTGATCTAATTCTCAAAGCAATGAATATGTCAGAATCTGAATAAGCGGACGGGATCGCAAGCCCGTGAACGGGTAGCACCAGCAAAGGCGGTAGCTGGCATCAGAGCTCTCCGCTCGTCCCCGGTGAAAGCGGACGGTGTCCGGCTTGAGCAAATCCGCCAAGTAGATGAATCAAACCTATGTTTGCCTTCGAACACAGCCGCGTAAATGCTCGCGGTCCTCGACACCGAAGGCGCTCTCGGCGATGGCTGATTGATCAAACGGCAGGAAAACGAATTCTGAAACGCACCGCGATCGCACTTGCGTTATCTGCTGGAATCAAGCTCGTGTTGAACAGTGGCGGGCGAACGCGGGGTTGCAGGGTCGGTCGTAAACGGCTGTGTCTTCACAAGGCCACGGAGATTTACGCGGATAGGTCAACGGAACTGTTTCTCACATGCCTTCTTCGCATAGATAAACCTGGTTGGTTCTTTGACATGCTTCGCAACGAGTGACCGGCTTTGTCGGTGGCCGGTTTCATTGCTCGTGCCGGTTAAACACCGGGGTGAATGACTCAGCTGCGACCGTTTGCCCGGCTGGATTTGTCGCGGTGATTTTCTCAACCCGAACCGCGCAGACTTTATACTCGCCAGTTCCCGTCACGGCGTCTCCGGCGTCGTTGGTTAGCAGGTTCGCGCGGGATTCGGCGAAGTGCATGGGCATCCAGATACAGCCGTATCGAACTTGGGGTGTGATCCACGCTTCGGCTTGGACCTCGCCGCGGCGGGAGACGATTCGAACGGTCTCGCCGTGCTTGATCCCGAGCAATTTTGCGTTCTTGCGGTTGATCTCAATAAAGTTTGAGCGTTGCTTGATTGCTGGTCCGGGGTCGCGTCGTGTTTGAGTCGCGCTGTTGTAGTGGTACAGCGTGCGGCCAGTCGAAAGCACTAGCGGATAGTCGTCATCAGGCAATTCGGCACTGGGGCGGTAATCGACCGCTTGGAATGCTGCTTTGCCAATGATTGGGCCATCGACGTGAAGTGTCGGTGTGCCGGGGTGGTCGGTGTCGGGGCACGGCCATTGAATGCCCTCGATTTGTTTCTGTAATCGTTCGTGAGAGATCCCCGCGAGCTTTGGCGTTAGCGACGCCATCTCGGCGAAGACTTGGCCCGGGTTTTCGTAGTCGGGCATATCGTAGCCACATGCTCGCGCGAACTCGGTCAAGATCCGCCAATCCTCGCGAGCGTTACCTGGCGGATCGACCGCCTTTCTGACCCGCTGGACTCGGCGATCACTGTTGACGAAAGCTCCATTTTTCTCCGCGAAGCAGCTCGCTGGGAACACCACGTCAGCGAAACGAGTGGTCTCGTTGTGAAAAATCTCTTGACAGACTATGAACTCGCAATTGTTCAGGCCAAGTTCGACCTGTGATACGTTTGGCTCGCTGATGACGATGTCCTCGCCCATCACGTACAGCCCTTTGATGGTTCCTTTGGTTAGGTTCTTCATCATCAGGTTGAGGTTTTGGCCTTCGTTAGGCGACAGCGGGACCTTCCAGGCTGCTTCGAACTTTTGGCGAACGGTGTCATCGGTAACAGATTGATATCCCGGGTAATAAACGGGAGTCGCACCCGCATCGTTTGCGCCTTGAACGTTGTTTTGCCCTCGGAGCGGGTTCATGCCAGCGGATCGGACGCCCAAATGCCCAGTCATGAGCACGAGGTTCGCCAGACAGTACACGTTGTCGGTGCCGTGAGTGTGTTCGGTAATGCCTAGAGTGTAGTAAATTCCTGCCTTGCGAGTCGTTGCGTACATGCGGGCCGCGGCGCGAATGTGTTCGGCTGGCACGCCTGTGATTTTTTCGGCTTCCGAAGGCGGGTAGTTTTGGACGCGTTCTTTGACCGCCTCAAATCCCTCGGTGTTGGCGTCGATAAAAGCATGATCAATAAGGTTCTCATTGACGATGACATGAGCCATCGCGGAAAGCAGCCAAACGTCAGTGCCGGGTCGCAGTTGGAGGTGCAGATCCGCTTGCTCGGCCAGCCAAATTTTACGTGGATCGGCCACGATCAGTTTTGCGCCCGCCTGCCGAGCTCGTTTCATTTCCATCGCGATGATGGGGTGGGCTTCGGTGGTGTTCGACCCGATGACAAACATTAGATCGGTGTCACGAATCTCAGGGATTGAGTTCGTCATTGCACCTGCACCAAACATAGTCACCAGACCGGCGACGGTGGGGGCGTGTCAGGTGGCGGCACACTGATGAATGTTGTTCGTCGCAAAGACGGCCCGCGAGAGCTTTTGCATCAAGTAGTTTTCTTCGATCGTGCAACGCGATGAAGAAACAAAGCCCAGTGAATCCGCCCCGTGCTTTTCCTTGATGGACAGCAACCCCTTCGAGGCCACCTCGATCGCCTCTTCCCAGGTCGCCTCGTGCAGTTGGCCGTCATTGCGGCGGATCAGCGGCTCCGTAATCCGATCCTCGTGGTGGACAAAGTCGTAGGCGAAGCGACCCTTGACGCATAGGTTGCCGTCATTGACGGTTTCGCCGGGCGGCGGGCTCGTGATTTTGACTAAGCGATTGTTGTGCGTGTGCAGGTCCAGTTGGCAGCCAACACCGCAAAAGTTGCATGTCGTACGAGTCTTTGTGGTTTCCAATGGCATCAGCTTTGGCGACTTCTTTTCGATCATCGCACCGGTTGGGCAGGTGTCGATGCAGCCTCCACATAATTCGCAGGACGTTTCGATCAAGCTGCGTTGTCCAGCCGTTGCGATCGTCGTGGCAGAGCCGCGTTCTGCCAGCGTGATCGCGTTGACGGCTTCGACTTCATCGCAGTACCGAGTGCAGCGGGCGCACAGAATGCAAAGATCGGGATCGAATTCGATGTACGGGTTGTCGTCGGCGGGGCGAGCGGATCGCGGCGCGTCGACTTTTTCTAGTGGCAGCGGATCGATGGTCGAGCACAATTCACGCAGCTGGTTGATGTTGCCGGTTTGTTCGGGCAGGCCACTGTCGTCGTCCGTGCGATGGTCGCTCATGTACATGCTGTACAGAACCTGCCGATGTCGCGAAATCCGATCGGACTCGGTCTTGATCTTCATGTGGTCACGAACTTTCCACGCACAGCCCGGCTGCAAACGCCGTTCGCCCTCGACTTCAACCAAGCACACGCGGCAGGCACCGGCGGGGTCGAGGCGCGGGTCATGGCACAGGGTCGGGATCTCGATCCCGTTTCGCTCAGCGACCTCGTAGACAGTCTCCCCCGCGTTGGCCGCGTAGACTTGACCATTGATCTCGACGGAGAACGAATTTGGGTCGGCTGATTTGATCATGACGTGAACTCAGATGAGATAAAATGCGTTTTGTTGTCAGGTGCGCAAACGGGCGTGGGTGTTGACGCTCAGGATCTAACCTTAAATGCCTCGGGGAAGTGTTTCTGTGCGGACTCAAGTGGCTTTGCGGCGACCATGCCTAGGCCGCAGATCGAGCCTTCTTCCATTTCCCACGCCACGTCGTCCGCGTGCTGCAGCGATTTTGTGTCGCCCAGTTGGATGTATTTTTTGACTTGTCTGTGAAGGTATCGCGTTCCAATACGGCACGGCGCGCACTGGCCACAGCTTTCACGCTCGAAAAAGATTAGTTGCCACTGGACTGCTTGGGCCATGTCGATCGAATCGTTGAGAACTACGACTCCGGCACTGCCGAGCATTGAACCCGCGTCGGACAAGCTTTTGTAGTCCAGCGGCAGATCGCGGTAAGACATCGGCAAGAAGCCCGACGACGCACCGCCCGGGCTGAACGCTTGCGGAGTCCCTTCGTAGCCACCGGCGGCTTCGACCAATTCGTCAAGCGTCGCGCCGAGAGGCAGCTCGTAAACGCCTGGTTGGTTGACGTGTCCACTGACGCAGTAAAGCTTGGAACCGGCCTCTGTTTTCCCCAACGATTTAAACCACTCACCGCCACGGTCAATGATCGCCGGCACGCAGCATGCGGTTTCAACGTTGTGCATCAGCGTTGGCTTATTTCGGAAGCCTTGCTCGGTCGGATACGGAGGCTTCAATCGTGGCATCCCACGCTTTCCCTCCAACGCTTCGATCAGTGCGGTCTCCTCGCCGCAAATGTAGGCGCCGTGGCCGAGCGCGACGTGGATCTTGATCGGTGCGATGTTTGGCGTCGCGATCGCAATCGCCTTCTCAAGGCTGCGGCGCTCGTTGGTGAACTCGCCGCGGATGTAAATGTAGATGTCCTTCGCGCCGATGGCCCACGCTGCGATGGCCAATCCTTCCAGCATCTTGTTCGGCTGGCGAAGCAGAATCTCTCGATCTTTAAACGTTCCCGGTTCACCCTCATCCGCGTTGCAGATTACATAACGTTCGGTTTCAGCTTGAGCCAACACGCTGGACCATTTGAAATGAGCTGGGAACCCTGCCCCGCCCCGACCTTGTAGTCCCGATTCTTTGATCTGCTCGATAACTTGATCGACGCCCATCGATTGGGCTTGTTTGAACGCCGCGTAACTCTCGTCGGCGGGTCCGCCGAGATTCATCGGCAGCTCAGGGTCGTCGGGCGTGACACCGGTGGTTTTGCCGTGGTAGGTGATGAGTTCGAGATCTTCGTCGAGCGTTGCTGGAGCACGATCACACTGGGCCAAGCAGCTGACTCGTTCGACTTCCTTGCCGCTGGCCTCTAGTTCTTGAGCCATTGTCTCGGAGCCGGCTAATTGGCAGCTCAGGCCATCGCAAACTCTAACGCGTCGGCCGGGCTTGTTAATCAGCGTGTAAAACATGCCCGTGCCCCAGATATCGGCCTCGGGCACCCCGGTTTCGGCATGAACGCGGCGAACCGATTCCTCCGTCACGCCTCCTTCGTGTTCCAGTAGTTCCAGAATCCGTTCTCGTTGGCGTTGAGCTTCTTGGGTCAACATGGGCGTGGCTCGGTTATGACCTTCGGGTCGAACAGTTTCGGCCGGTGCGATACAGTATAAGAACACATTCGGGCGAGCGAGTGGCCGTGCGCCCGCGAAATCACGATCTGAAGCTTATTTATGACCGGAAAACTAGGCCAATACAAACGGATCGTCGTGAAAATCGGCTCCGCACTGCTGGTTGATCAAACTGCGGGTGTCCGCCGCGAGTGGTTGAAATCAGTGGCCTCGGACTTGGCGTCGATTTGGCAGCGCGGCGGCGAGGTCATCATTGTCTCGTCGGGTTCGATCGCACTTGGGCGGCGGCAGATGAGTAAGCATGACACGACGCTGTCAGCGCGACCATTGAAGTTAGAGGAAAGTCAGGCTGCTGCGGCAATCGGGCAGATTGCGTTGGGGCGTGTTTGGTCCGAAACGTTGGGCGCGCACGAAGTCGAGGCGGGCCAAGTCCTACTGACCCTAGGCGACACCGAAGAGCGACGGCGTTATTTGAACGCGCGGGACACGATCACGACGTTGCTGAAATGGCGTTCGGTTCCGATCATCAACGAGAACGATACCGTCGCGACTAATGAAATTCGTTACGGCGACAACGATCGGCTCGCCGCGCGGGTTGCCTCGATGATGGACGCGGACTTGCTGGTGCTGCTGTCGGACATCGACGGCTTGTATACTGCTCCGCCTAGCGTCGATCCGAATGCAAAGCTGATCGAGACGGTCGACGTGATTACTCCGCAGATCGAATCGATGGCGGGTGAAAGTGCTTCAGTGATTTCGAGTGGCGGGATGCGAACGAAAATTGCGGCCGCAAAGATCGCGACTCAGGCCGGGACCGAGATGGTGATCGCGTCCGGCAAGACCGATCATCCACTGGCGGCCCTTGATGGCGGTGCTCGCAGCACGTGGTTCGCGGCTGCCTCGAACCCAATGAACAATCGGCGTCGCTGGATTGCGGGCACGCTGGAAACGTCTGGCTCGGTAACGATCGACGAAGGAGCCATTGTGGCGCTAAAGTCCGGCAAGAGTCTGCTGCCGGCGGGCGTCACGCAGATTGATGGCCAGTTTTCCCGCGGCGACACGGTGTTGATCCAGAACCAGCAGGGAATCACTATGGGACGCGGGTTGATCGAGTATGATTTCGAAGACGCGCTGAAAGCCATGGGGAGATCGCGTGACGAACTTTCGAGCCTGTTGGGCGAGAACTATCGAAGCGTTCTTATTCACCGCGACGACCTAGCGTTGGAATAAATTGTCTCAACCGCGATAAACAAACTTACAAACAACACGTAATTTGGCTTAGAGATATGTCTGCCACACAAACGACCACTGTTAAAGAAACCATGGCCGATCTCGGTCAACGAGCCCGCGCCGCGGCACAGGCGATCTCGATCGCTGATGCGGCCACCAAACAAGCGGCGTTGCAGGCGGCGGCGGCTCAGTTGGATGCCAACCGCGGGCGCATTCTGGCGGCGAATGAAACGGATATGGCGGCCGGTCGGGAAGCGGGTCTGTCCAAGGCGATGCTCGATCGTTTGAAACTGGACGACGGTCGTATCGATGGCATTCGCGACAGCTTGCTGGCAATTGCTCAGTTGCCCAATCCCGTTGGCCAGATAATGAGTGAGTGGGATCGTCCCAACGGTCTAAAAATCGAACGGGTTCGTTGTCCTTTGGGTGTGATCGGGGTAATTTTTGAAAGCCGACCCAACGTGACGGCCGATGCGGGAGCCCTTTGCTTGATGGCTGGCAACGCCGTGATCCTGCGCGGCGGCAGCGATTCGTTTCATAGCTCGCGAGCCATCCATCAGTGCATGGTTGATGGTTTAAAGGAAGCCGGGCTGTCGCCTGATACCGTTCAGCTGGTCCCCACCACCGACCGAGCAGCCGTCGGCGAAATGTTGGCGGGACTTGATGGAAACGTCGATGTGATTGTGCCGCGTGGTGGAAAAGGGCTCGTTGGCCGAGTCCAATCGGAAGCTCGAGTTCCCGTGTTTGCTCATCTGGAAGGCATTTGTCACGTGTATGTGGACGCGGCAGCCGAGCTTGGGATGGCAACCGAGATTACTTTGAACGCTAAGATGCGTCGAACGGGGATCTGCGGGGCAGCCGAAACGCTCTTGATCGACAATGCTGTCGTTGACTCGCACCTGAAGCCGATCGCCGACGCGTTGGTGGCGGCAGGGTGTGAGTTGCGGGGCGACGCGACCGTTTGTGACGTGGTTGATGCGGCGTCACCCGCAACCGAAGAAGATTGGTCAACCGAGTACTTGGATGCGATTCTGTCGATCAAAATTGTGGACGGCGTCGAGGGTGCGATCGAGCACGTGCAGAAGTACTCTTCATCGCACACTGAAGCCATTGTCACCAACGATGCGGCGGCGGCCGAGCGTTTTCTGAACGAGATCGATTCCGCTATCCTGCTGCACAATGCGTCGACTCAGTTCGCTGACGGTGGTGAGTTTGGCATGGGTGCCGAGATCGGCATCGCCACCGGCAAGATGCATGCCCGTGGCCCGATTGGAGTGGAACAGCTGACCAGTTTCAAGTATCGAGTCCGCGGCACGGGACAAGTGCGTCCAAAGTAGCGACGCCGTCGGTAGGAACACTTTATGGACAGCCTTGCTGCAAATCGCCCAACGACTTTAGAACCGCAAATATACGTGAATTTGTTAATGAAATTCGCGTGCGTTAACGTCCATTGGTGGTTCAAAAAGGTGTGACCGTAGACCGCATTATCCTGAACTCAGAACCCTAACAACCTGAACACTCTGCCCCATCTCCTCGGATCGCACAGAACATCAGTCGTCTGACGAGTTGCAGAAGGCTCGCGATCTGAGCCTTGAGCCCACGCGACCGCCGGCGGATGTTCCGGGCTATCAGTTGCAAAAATTCGTTGGCAGCGGAGCTTACGGAGAAGTGTGGTCGGCGGTTGATCATAAAACGGGGCGTCGCGTTGCGATCAAGTTTTACACGCGTCGTTCCGCGACAGACGTCAAGCAACTGGCCACCGAGGTTCAGAAGCTGGTTGTGCTGGCGGCCGACCGCTACGTCGTACAATTGCTGGACGTTGGCTGGGATGCTGAGCCACCTTACTACGTGATGGACTACATCGAGCACGGATCGCTGGAGGACCGATTGCGATCCGGTCAGCCGTTGCCGACCACCGAAGCGATCGAGCTGTTCACCGAAATTGCCAACGGGATGATGCACCTGCACGGCAAGGGGATTCTGCATTGCGATCTCAAACCCGGTAACGTGCTGCTCGACCAAGACGGCAAGCCGCGATTGGCTGACTTTGGTCAGTCGCGGCTTAGCACCGACGAAACCCCTGCGCTTGGCACGCTATTTTACATGGCCCCCGAACAAGCGGACCTCGAAGCGTTGCCTGACGCGAAATGGGATGTTTACGGTTTGGGGGCTCTTTTCTTCTCGATGCTCACCGGCAAGCCGCCCCATTACTCGCCGCAGTTCACCAGCAAAATCGAGTCGTCGATTCAAATCACAGACCGTTTAAGCGAGTACCGGCAGACGATTCAGAGTTCGCCACCGCCGACCGAGCACCGAAACGTGCCGGGCGTTGATCGGATGCTTGCCGAGATCATCGATCGCTGCTTGGCGGCCAATCCAGCAAAACGTTATGACAACATCCAGAGCGTGCTGGTCGCCCTTCGTCAGCGCGAGGTCGTGCGGGCGCGCCGGCCGGTGATGCTGCTTGGTTTGCTGGGCCCATTACTTTTGACGGCGGTTGTTGCAGCGTTTGGTTGGTACGCGTTTCGCGAGGCCGTCGCGCGAACCGACGCCGCGATCTCGTCGCAGGCGATGCAGAGTAACGAGTTCGCCGCCAAGCTGGCGGCGCGGTCCGCCGCGGAGCAGATCGACGAGTACTTTCACGCGATCAACGATCTGGCGACCGACGGTGAGATGCTGCTTTCTTTCGAGAGACTTCACCGCAATGGCGAAGCCAAAAAATTGGCTCAAGAGATCGCTCATCCTAGCAACAACGTCGTCGCAAACCTGCCAGCCCGTGACGAGTTTAACTCGTTAGATGTGCGGCAGCAGTTACAACCGCACTTGCACAAACGACTGTTTGATCGCACGGGCAAGTACCCGCCTGCATCCAGTTGGGTGATCCTTGATCGCTACGGCAATCAGGCTGCATCGGTGTTTCGTGGGGAGAACACCACGTTGGGCAAGAACTATTCCTACCGCACGTACTTTACTGGTTTGAATAATGACTTGGTCAGCAATGCTGCGGGGGGAGACGACGATAAAAAGTTTACGGTTTCCGAAGCAGTCAGCCAAAGGCGAATTATTGACGCGCCGCACATGTCGGCGGTGTTCACCAGTAAGCAATCGAACACGTGGAAGATCGCTTTTTCCGCGCCGATCGTTTGTGATGATCTCGTGTGCGGGGTCGCGATGGTGTCGGTCGAACTGGGTGATTTTGTTGAGTTCGAAAATCGTGGCAATGTTCAGTACGCGATGTTGGTTGACTCAAGGCCCGGGCGTTACACCGGTGCGATTCTGGAGCATCCGCTATTTAGTCAGTTTGCAAAGGACCACGCGCGGATTCCCGACGAGTTGACCAAGTGCCGAGTGGACTTTGACCAGATCAACGAAAGAGATTTTAATTTTCATGATCCTGTGGGAGCCAGTTCGGTCGGCTCAGAATCGGGTTACGACAAAGAGGCCCTCGGCGCGTTTGTTCCGGTCACGGTCAACGAGCAACTGCTTCGGCGCGACGCATCGGCGGAGGCTGGTTTGGATGGCGATGGGGCACGTTTGCAAACCGGGCTATATGTGTTTGCGGTCGAGGACAAAGAATCAGTGGTCCGGCCGGCTTATGAGTTGGGGCGTACGCTTGGGAATTTGTCTTTATTGACGCTTGCGTTTCTGACTTTGGTTGCTGTGGGCATGTGGCTGTTGGTCAACCGGATGCTACGCGAGAGCCGGCAACGGATGGGGAAGGCGTTTGCGCCATCGGCCGATTCGACCGAAGGGACTGGAG
>CAZLFF010000093.1:4279-14803 GCA_964558755.1 uncultured Pirellulaceae bacterium | reverse complement strand
GTGCCGATCGGATCTTGAGCCCGGGTTTTCATCAGATTCCGGAACCGACACAGAGACTCCGAAACTTGGGTGTCTCACACCACGACCCTTCTGCCCAACCAGAGGCTTTAGGACGGCTCGACCGGTCGGTTCTCGACGCAATCCGTTACCGGCTTAGCACAAACCGAACACGACGCATCTTCGCCATCGGAACCCGCCATCGCTGATAGCCCGCCGCATGATCCAGTCACGGGTTTATTTGCAAATATCGCGCCGACGGCCATTCCTGCAATTGCGATCGAGAACACGATCAATGCCGCCAAGAAGGTCGGCCAAATCGATTCTGCCGACCCGTCGTTGGACTCGCTTGAATCTGCTGTCTTACCCGCTAGTTTTACTTCGTCGAGCAAAGGAAAAGTCGTTGAGGCTTTTGTCCGCAGCGGCCCGTCAAAGCCTCCCTCGCGATCAATCGTGTAAATATTGATCTCGTTTTGCTTGGCAACCTCATGAGCTTTATCGGCACCCATAACCGCGAACGCCGTTGCCAATGCGTCCGCCGTCATGCAGTCTTTGGCGACGACGGTTACGGACGCCAAAAAGTGCTTTACGGGGCGACAGGTGACCGGGTCAATCGTGTGCGAGTATCGGGATCCCTGATGAGTAAAATAGTTTCGGTAGTCACCCGAAGTTGCCATCGCTTGACCGGACAAAGCGACCTTGGCCGCGATTGATCGAACAGACTCGTCGGGACGCTCGACGCCCAACCGCCACGGCTGACCAGATTCGCGTTCCCCGCGAGTGACAATCTCACCGCCGACCTCAATCATAAAGTTCTCCAACGAAAACTCGACCAAGCGCACGGAAACTTGGTCCGCCGCATAGCCTTTGGCGATCGCGGAAAGATCGATCATCAAGTTTGGGTTTGATTTTCGAATCGCGGGTGGGTCAAGCCGAGCGGTAAGCTGACTTTCGGCGATCTGTTTTGCCAACGCGTCGGTTTCTTTTTGCGCGGGCAGGGAGAAGGTTGACTTCTCGGACCCAAAGTTCCAACGCTTGACCGCGGCGGCGACTCGGACATCAAACGCGCCATCCGTTTGCTTGGTCAGTTCTAGCGATCGCTTAACAACGGCGGCCGTCTTTTTGTCAACCGCGAGCCAATCGGTCGACCGGGTCGCGTTGAAGCGGCCAACATCTGAGTCCGCTATGTAGGTCGACATCCGCTGGTTGATTTCCTCCAACGCTTTGGCAACAGCCGTTTTCACTTCCGCCTGCGAGACCGAGTCTGGCGGATCGGCAATGACCACGGAGTAGGGGACCGGACCCATGGTGCGCCCAGAGATTGCCCACCGATCCTGGGCCTCACTTTTTGTGGCAGACAACAAGCCGAGGAGCAGTACGAGGCACCAAACAATCTTGCTGCTCGTGTGGGTGGGAACGTGAAGCTGAAGAGGCATCTGGGCTCCTGAAAACACAACTTTTCTTCACCGAAGGGACACTCGCTAAGAGCAACCGGTTCGGAGCCACATCGTGTTGCAAAGCAAGCGCGGTCCGTCTTTCGATCACTGCGTGCCGTCTACCTTTTTCGTTTCGGCCGACGGAGCCTCTGGTGCAGGTTTCTTGGATGGGACCGGTTTGACTTGGCCCTTAATCACTTTCGCGCCTTTTCCGACGGGCTCATCTGATTTCGGCGTCTGACGCTTCGCAGGATTGGCCTCGGTAACTTTGATTGTCAGCGAGTCAACATCGACTTGGTCTTTGTCGAGTCGTATCCCGTTTAACAGGCCAGCGTTCAGCAGCGATGCAAAGCTTAGCTGCTTCTTTTCGACCTTCTTCAACGCAACCAAAAAATGTTTGGCCATTTCTTTTTCGAACTTCTCATGGGCTTCTTCCCCTTGCTGCTTCGACTCGCGATAGCCCTCGGAGATCCTTTTGTCCTTTAGCTCTTTATGCAAGAGCTTTCCGAACGCGTTGCGAATCTTTTTGTCTTTGTTGTCCGTGTGGCAAGCCTTGCAGGACACAGATTTCAACGTATACCTGTCCTTCATCACATCTTTGAACTCATCGTGGGCGTCCGCGTAACCGCCGGCCAGTAGAGCCATGGCCAGGAACACAAGGACCGTTCGATACGAAACGTTTTGATTCATGGTTTCAGATTCCATTTACTGGATTAGGACGTGAGCTCGCTTGAACAGCAAACAACTCTCGCCGTCGGATCAAATCAGAGTTTCGGAAGTCGAGAAGAGAGGCCTTGAAGCAATAGCAGCACGCAACTTATAGCAGTTTTGTTCGCGTGACGACGTGAAAAACGAGGGCAGCCGAAGCCGCCCCCGTCTTTATACCAGTTTTTACCGTCATTTGGACGCTTCCGAGGATTCGGTTGTCCAAGTACCGACGGGGCGTTTTACCCGCCAAAGTCATCGAACGCGATGTTCTCTGGCTCAACGCCCAAGTCGTCCAGCATGCGGAATACCGCGGCGTTCATCATCGGTGGCCCACAAATGTAGTACTCGATGTCCTCTGGAGCCGCGTGATCACCCAAATAGTTGTCCAACAGAACCTGGTGAATGAAACCCTTGTAGCCAGTCCAATTGTCCTCAGGCAGAGGTTCAGACAAAGCAATGTTGAATTTGAAGTTCGGGAAATTCTCCTCGATCTTTCGGAAGTGCTCGATATAGAACAGCTCACGAAGGCTTCGGCCGCCGTACCAATACGTGACCTTGCGGCCCGTTTTGAGGTTTCTGAAAAGCTCGAAGATATGACTTCGCAGCGGAGCCATTCCAGCGCCACCACCGATGTACACCATTTCCGCATCGGTGTCTTTGATAAAGAACTCGCCGTACGGACCTGAGATGGTGACCTTGTCGCCAGGCTTCAGGTTGAAAATGTACGACGACATTTTACCCGGCGGCACGTCCGGCTGGCGCGGCGGCGGCGAGGCCACGCGGACATTGAGCATGATGATGCCTTTTTCACCCGGGTAGTTAGCCATCGAGTACGCTCGGACGACTTCCTCTTCAACCTTCGAGGTGTACTGCCAGACGTTGTACTTGTCCCAATCCTCGCGGTACTCTTCGCCGATGTCGAAATCTTTGTACTCGACGACGTGAGGTGGGCATTCGATCTGAATGTAGCCACCGGCTTTGAAGGCAACGTCTTCGCCCTCGGGCAACTCCAGTACCAGTTCTTTGATGAATGTCGCAACATTGTCGTTGCTACGGACGGTGCATTCCCATTTCTTGGTGTCGAAGGCTTCTGGTGGTACTTCGACCTCCATGTCCTGCTTCACCGCGACCTGGCATGAAAGCCGACAGCCTTCGCGCGCCTCGCGTTTGCTGATGTGACCTTCCTCCGTCGGTAACAAGTCGCCACCACCGGACAGAACTTTGACCTCGCATTGAGCACAAGTTCCGCCGCCACCGCAGGCTGAAGAAACAAAGATGCCCTGATTGGCGAGAGCGTTCATCAGCTTGCCGCCAACGGGGACTTCGATCTCTTTCTGGCCGTTAATCGCGATCTTGACGTTTCCGCTGGCGACCAAAAACTTACGTGCGCCCATGATCAGAATGACCAAGGCCAGCACGACGATCGTAAAGACGGCAACGCCCGTCAGAATTTCCATTAACATGAGAATCTCGGTTTTAAGAAGTAAATCTCTGTCGTGTTTGTTTGGTGCCGGCGACGTTTTGGCCGACGCCCAACGCTGCCACTAGATGCCCAAAAACGCTTGAAAGCCCAACGCCATCAGGCCGACGATCACGAAGGTGATGCCAAGTCCCCGCAGTCCGTGCGGGATATCGCTGTACTTTAGTTTTTCGCGGATGCCAGCGAGACCAACAATCGCAGCTGCCCAACCGAAACCACCGCCTGCAGCAAACACAACGCTCTCGCCGAACGAGTAATCGCGTTCGACCATGAACAAGGTTCCACCCAAGATCGCGCAGTTGACCGTGATCAGTGGCAGGAAGATGCCCAACTGAGCGTGCAGTGCTGGCACAAACTTGTCGAGGAACATCTCCAGAATTTGGACCATCGCCGCGATCACGCCGATGTAACAGATCAAACCAAGGAAGGTCAAATCAGCCGGTGCGATGCTGGCTCCCTCTTTCAAGATATTGTTGTAAATCAGGTTGTTGACAGGAACCGTAATCGCTTGAACCGCGATGACCGCCGCTCCCAATCCAAGTGCCGTTTTGACGTTCTTAGAAACGGCCAAGAACGTACACATGCCCAAGAAGTAAGCGAGGGCAAGATTGTCGACAAACGCAGAGCGAAGGAAAAGCTCGATGTAATAATTCATGGCTATGCCTCCTCCATTTGGTCAGGGTAAAAGGTGCGGATGATCCAAATGGCGATGCCAATAATGAAAAACGCACTTGGCGAGAGCAGCAACAAACCGTTTGGCTCGTACCAGCCGCCTTCGCTTTGCAGTGAGAGCAATTCGATGCCGAACAGCTTTCCACTACCAAATAGCTCGCGGAAGAAACCGACGACAATCAAGATAAAGCCGTAGCCCAATCCGTTTCCAATCCCGTCTAAGAAACTGTCTCGAACCGAGTTCTGCATCGCAAAACCTTCCGCTCGGCCCATCACGATGCAGTTGGTGATAATGAGACCAACGAACACTGACAGTTCTTTACTAAGTCCAAACGCAAACGCCTTCAGGACTTGATCGACCAGAATCACCAGCGATGCGATAATTGTCATCTGCACGATGATTCGAATGCTGCTAGGAATCCGCTCGCGAATCAACGCCACACCGGCACTGGAAAGTGCCGTTACGAAGATCACCGCGATCGCCATCGTGACCGATGTCGACAGCTTAGTCGTGACCGCCAATGCCGAGCAGATCCCAAGGATCTGCAACGCGATCGGGTTGTTCTTGAAGACCGGATCAAAAATCAGGCTCGAGGCTGAAGCTGCTTTAGCCATTGCTGCCTCCCTTCGTGGTGTGGTTAATCATTTGACTTACCGATTCTACTTTCGTTTCGCCGGTCGAAGTTTTTGACTTTTGCTGTTCGATGTAGGGCAAGAAACCCTCTTCGCCCAACCAGTACTCCAACATGCTGGAAACGCCGTTGGAGGTAATTGTCGCGCCGGATAGACCGTCAACTGCGTAATCGCCGGTACCGGCACCCTTAACCACCTCGATCGCAACGTCATCGCCTTTGTAGATCTTCTTGCCGGGCCACTTGGCTTTCCATTTTGGGTTCATCACTTCGCCACCCAAACCCGGTGTTTCCGCTTGTTCGTAGAAGGTCAAACCCGCGATCGTCTGAAAGTCTGGCTCAACCGCCAAGAAACCTTTCATCATCGACCACAGCCCTTTGCCACGAACCGGGAAGACGTATTTGGAAACGGCCGAACCGCCTGCTTCTTTTAGAATGTAGACGTGAGAGAACTTTTCACGGTACTTAATGCCCGTGATGTCCTTGCCCTCGACCTTATCGCTGACTTCGTCCTTTTTCGACTTGGACGCCCAAACTTGGTCGTACTTGTCCAGCACGTCGTCGCCGACCTTCTTGCCGACGTCATCCAACGCGGCTTTCGCCTCGTCGATCGCGACATCACCAGTCTCTAGGTCGATGATCAGCATTTCAAATCGTTCGTCGAACAACGCTTCGATGCCACCACCGTCCTTGATATCCTCGGCGGTGAAGCCGGCAACTTGAAGCAAGTTGTTTTTCTTATCCAGCGTCATGTTCCGCTGTTGAATGCTCTTCAGCCCCAACGCCGAAGCGGAGACCAAGAACGAACAGAGCAGGCATAACACAGTCGCGACAATGAAAATGTTCGCGATGCTGTCTCTTTGACTAGGCTGCATAGCGGGCGGCCCTCCGTTTGATGTTGGCTTGAACAACGAACCAGTCAATCACCGGTGCGAAGACATTGCAGAACAGAATCGCCAACATGATGCCCTCGGGAAACGCGGGGTTCATGCTGCGAACTAACACGGTCATGATGCCGATCAAGGCTCCGTAGATCCAACGTCCGGTTTGCGTCATCGAAGCCGAAACCGGGTCGGTCGCCATGAACACCGTGCCGAATGCGAATCCGCCAATCACCAGATGCCACTGCGGCGCGATGTCGTAGGCGGGTGAAGAACCCACAGCGTTTAAGAACCAAGAAAAACCAACCATGCCCAGCACGACGCCGGCCATGATCCGCCATGAACCGACTCGCGTCGCGATCAGAATCGCAGCACCGATCAAGCAGGCAAGCGTTGAGGTCTCGCCCATCGATCCATGCACGTTACCGATAAAGTAAGTCCACCAGCTGCCACCGCTTTCTAGACTGCTGGCCAGCGAGCCCATGCCGGCGTAATCCGCCTGCGGAGCAGTCGCGACCGCACCCAAAATCGTCGGTCCGGTGTAGCCATCGACGGCGGTCCAAACCGCGTCGCCACTGATTTTGGTCGGGTAAGCGAAGTACAAAAACGCTCGCGAGGTCAACGCGACGTTCAAGAAGTTCTTTCCCGTACCGCCAAAGATTTCTTTTCCGATAATCACGCCAAACGCGATCCCGACGGCAACCTGCCACAGCGGAATCGTTGCGGGCAAGGTCAACGGAAACAGCATTCCGGTAACCAAAAATCCCTCGTTAATTTCATGCTTACGAATGATGCTGAAAATCACCTCACAGTGACCTCCAACGAACATGCAAACCGCGTAGACGGGTAGGAAGTAGAGGGCTCCGTGGACGATACAGCCCAGCATGCTGCCTAGGCTCAAAAAGCCACCGGGATCAGCCGTGTAATTGATCCCCATCGCGTTCATTAAATCGAACCGCCACGTGCCACTCCACATCGCGTCAAAGAACGTGTCGCTCGCTGGAACCGCTTGGCCCATCGCGAACACTTTCTGAGCTTGATAGCCCGTGTTGTACATCGCCATAAAGATACAAGGCAGTAAAGCGAAAACGACCATCGACATCATTCGCTTAAGGTCGATCGCGTCACGAACGTGCGTGCTGCCATGAGCAACTTCGCCCGGCGTGTACAAAAACGTGTCATTCGCTTCGTACAGCGGATACAGTTTTTCCAGCGGGCCGCCAGGCTTAAACAGCGGCTCCAGCTTGTCCAGTACAGTTCTCAACATCGTTGATTAACCTTCCTTATCAATCGTGGTCAAATTCTGACGGAGAATTGAACCGTATTCGTATTTGCCGGGGCACACGAACGTGCAAAGCGCCAAGTCTTCCTCGGCTAACTCCAACACGCCCAGCTGCTGTGCCTCTTGGGTGTCGCCGACGATTAGCGAACGCAGCAGTTGCGTCGGCAGAATGTCCAGCGGAACCACGTTCTCGTAAGTTCCAATCGGAACCATCGCTCGTTTACTACCACCGGTGCTGGTCGTCAGCGGGAACAGCTTGTTCGCCAACCAAGAACCGGCGTAAACGCGGGTCGTTGTGAATTTATCAAAGCCCGGCATCTGCCAGCCAAGAAATTCGCGCTTCGTACCCTCTTCGAGCACACTGATCTGCTGGTGATAACGCCCGAGATAGTTCTTGAGCGGAGCCGTTTGGCGTCCGCACACGATTGATCCGCTGACCACGCGAGCATTGTCCAAGTCTGGCTCCGCAACACCGATCACGTCGTCTAAGCACGCCCCCAAACGAGTCCGGTACAAGGCGGGCTTACCAACGCGAGGTCCCGCGACCGATACCACGCGCTCAGTCATGATCTGGCCGGTGGTGAAAAGGTGACCGATCGCGATCACATCCTGATAGCCGATCTGCCAAACCGTTTTCTTTTCGCTAACCGGGTCGAGCGTATGGATATGTGTCCCCGGCAGGCCAGCGGGGTGCGGGCCACTGAACTCCTCAATCTGTACGCCAGGAATGTCACTGCCCGGCGTGCCAGCGTTTGCTGCAGAGCAAACGTAGGTCTTGCCGCGTGTCAATTTCGAAACAACGTACAAACCACTGACGAACAGTTCTTTGTTTTGCTCGATCACCACGTTGGCGTCCGCCGCCAACGGATTGGTGTCCATCGCCGTCACGAAGATCGAATTCGGCTCACTGCCCGGCGTCGGCACTTTGCTGTACGGCCGAGTACGAAACGCTGACCACTGACCACTCTTTAGTAGGATCTCTTCCGCTTTGTCGCGATCAACATTCGCCAACGAATCAAACTTTTCGAACGTCTCTTGTGCGTCACCCGATAGCTCGATCTCGACCGATTCGAATTTTCGTTTCGCACCGCGGTTGATCGCCGTCACCTTTCCAGCACCCGGCGCAGTATATGTAACGCCGGGAGTCTTTTTGTCTTCGAAGACCGGCTGGCCAAGGCTAACCGTGTCACCGACCTCGACCAACATCGTCGGCTTCATACCCACGTAGTCGTCGCCTAACAGCGCCACGGTTTTCACCGGTGCCCCGGGATGGATGCTCTGAACCGGCTGCCCCGAGATGGGCACGTTCAAGCCTTTTTTGATTTCATGAGCCATAAATCTGCCTTGGTGAGTTACACCCGATAGCCACCCGTCGGACACCAAACTGCCGACTTCGTTCATTTTTTCACAAACATTTCCCTGAAAAACGAGCTTTTAATCGGATTTGGCGTCCGCAGCGACCATTGGCAGCGGAGCAAAGAATGACAAGTTCCCGGGATTCGCTTGCGGGAACACATCAACCGGTTTTCAGCGTGTTTTGTCAGAGGCCTCGATCGCGGCGACGCACTCGGGCAGCTGGACGATCAGCATGAGCACGTCTAAGGCGAGCCTATCTTCCGCTCGCAGGCGCAAGATGATATTCGATCATCGAGAATCCGCAAGCGAGGATTGATGCTCTTTGGCGGATATCTATCGGTTAAAGCCAATTTCGTCCGGCCGAATCCGTCCGTCTATCAACAGTCACGACAACCGTTCCTATGAGCGCATGTGAACTGAGTCGTCCGAACAGTCACCAAGCAAACGACGAAGCCGCATCTCACACCGGTATCATCAAACAAGGGCTTGTTCGCCGCCGCAACACAAATTGAGATGCGTTGTAAATACGAAAGCAAGAACAAACTACCCAACCCTCCAACGAACCGACGCGGCTTTCCCTAAACGGCAAAGCTTTCCAGCATTATTCCTGTCGCCAATTTGCCGCGGGAATACCCAGCAACGATCTCGACGCAAACTTGCTACATTGAAAGCGAAACGCGCACAAGCGCCTAAAATTTTTTACTCTTTACACTCGAAACATGGAGTCATCTCTCATGCAAGCTCGCACCATCGTCATGCTCGCAGCCGCCGCTTTGGGCGTCGTCACCACGTTGGCAAACGCAGCCGAGCCCGTCGCCACTCGCACCAAGGTTCTCGCCGCCGCCCCCGTTGCACTTCACTGCCAAGTGCCGTGCGGAATTTACACCGACCAGCTGCGTTTTGAGGCGCTGCTCGAGGACACCAAGACGATTGCGAAATCAATCAATCAAATTGGCGAGCTATCCGACAAGATGGCTGGCGGAAATGTCGACGCGATGACCGTCAACCAAGCAAGCCGCTGGGTAACGACCAAAGAAGATCACGCATCGCACATTCAATCCGTGATTGCAGATTACTTCTTAGCGCAGCGAATAAAATCGGACAACCCAGCGTACACGAACCAGCTAATTACCGCACACAAGGTTATCGTGGCAGCGATGAAAACCAAACAGGGAGCCGACCCAGCAACCGCCGAAGCGCTCGAAAAAGCGATCCACGACCTCTACCGCGCCTACGAAGGCAAAGAACCGAACTTCGCCGACCAGCATTAAACAGAGCGGTGCGAACGATGCCGTCCATAAATCAGTGCGAACGGTGCAGCCCTAACGGCGGGCCGCGGATTATCTTTAAAAAACGTAACTCCCCCGAATGTGGCTTGGCCTGGCGTTGGCCTGTAAGCGTCCAGCCAATTGCGTTACTCATAAAGGAATCGCGGGCAATGAGATTTAGCGTTGGACTAGCAATTAGCCTAGCGGCAATTTTACTTTTAAGCCAAGGCACGAACGCGGAGGAAGATCTTAATCATGAAGATCGTCCGAACGTGCTGTTCATTCTTGCCGACGATTTGGGCTGGCGGGATCTTGGCAACGAGGGAAGCACGTTTTATGAAACGCCAAACGTTGACCGGCTTGCCGCCGCTGGTATGAAGTTCACGCGGGCTTACGCCGCCTGCCAGGTCTGCAGTCCCTCGAGGGCTGCCATCATGACGGGCAAATACCCCGCGCGGCTGAACATTACCGATTGGATCGGCGCACTTGAGGGCAAAGCTTGGGGGGAGGAACGGAACACGAGACTCCTACCGCCAGCCTACGAACACGCGTTGCCCGCGGGAGACACCACCATCGCGGAAGCTTTTCGCCAAAACGGGTACCGCACTTTCTTTGCGGGCAAGTGGCATTTGGGCGGTGAGTCATCGCTGCCGACCGATCACGGTTTCGATATCAATATCGGCGGGAACCACCGTGGCTCACCGCCGGGTGGCTTCTTCTCGCCGTGGAACAACCCTCAAATGAAGAACGGTCCCAAAGGCCAGTATTTGCCTCTGCGGCTCGGCCAAGAAACCGCAGACTTTATCGAGTCA
>CAZLFF010000093.1:0-4269 GCA_964558755.1 uncultured Pirellulaceae bacterium | reverse complement strand
CTACTACCATCCGTTTTCACCAGAATACGAAAAAACGTTGCCGGCGAACGATGGCGATTACTACACAGACAAGCTAACCGACGCAGCCATTGATTTTATCGAGCGACACAAAGACCGGCCGTTCTTTGCTTTCCTCTCCTTCTATGCCGTCCACGCGCCAGTTCAAACAACCAAGGCGTTGTGGAGAAAGTATCGGGACAAAGCGACCGCTGCGGGGCCGCAGCCAGAAGATCGGTTCCTGATCGACCGCACGTCGCCCGTTCGCCAAGTCCAAGATCATCCGCTTTACGGCGGGCTGGTTGAATCAATGGATGAAGCAGTCGGCACGGTCCTTACAAAGCTTGACGAGCTAGAACTCACGCAAAACACCATCGTCGTCTTCACATCGGACAACGGTGGAGTTTCTGCTGGCGACAATAAGGCGACTTCGAACCTGCCTTTGCGAGGTGGTAAAGGACGACAGTGGGAGGGCGGTATTCGCGAACCCTGTTACATCGTTTGGCCACAGACCATTGCACCGGGATCGCTTTGCGACACGCCCGTCACCGGCACTGACTTCTTTCCGACGCTACTGGGAGTAACGGGCCAACAGCCGCTTGCAAACCAACACGTTGATGGCGTCAGCCTCGAGCCTTTGCTGCATGGCGGCACCATTGACGATCGCAATTTGTACTGGCACTATCCGCACTACGGAAATCAAGGCGGAGAGCCCAGCTCCATCATTACGCGTGGCGACTGGAAACTGATCCACTACTACGAGGATGATCGCGATGAACTGTACAACATCGCTCTCGATCCGGGGGAAGCAAAAAACCTTACGGTGTCTCAGCCGGAACGAGCCAAACGAATGCGATACGAACTGGATCAGTGGCTTTTGAGCGTTGATGCCCGCCGCCCGACTGTTAATCAACACTTTGATCCGACGAAGGACAAACAACAACAACAACAACAAATCAGGACGCGTGAAGTCACGCTCCCGAGACTCGAACGCGAGCATGCCGCCTTCTTGAAAACCAACTACGAACCACAAGGTGGCTGGTGGGAAGACACGGGAAAATAGCTTCACCGTGGAAGGCCGATTGAACCTCCGTTGTCAAACAGCGCAACGCCTTCAAGTATCGTGGCATTAAGTGCAAAAGCCCGGTCCGCGTCTAAGTGCGCTCTTGCAGATCACGCAGACGATCGGAAGCTCGCAGATAAACCACCTCTTCATCGCGAAACTCGGGCTCCTCTTTCGGCGCAAGCCCCGGCGTGAACATTAACAGCGCGCGGATCGGCGCGTTTGGGTCGTCTGCGACGATTCCGTGCGGTTGGCCGGGCGGTAGCAACACAACGCTTCCCGGCTGGACCGCGACAACTCGTTCCTCAGCGCCCGACCCTAAAATAAACTTGCCGTGCCCAGAGAGCACCGTGTAGTGCTCGATGGTGTTGGCGTGGACGTGGACAGGCGAGTCCGTCATTTCAAGCACCGCGGCCGAGGCGCAGCGAATGTCTTTTGATCCCCCGCCTTCGGTTTCAAAACGCCGCAGCTCTTCGATCAGAATCGTCTTTGCGCCACAGACGCTCACGTCCCCACCTGCGATGCCCGCCATTTCAGCCACAACGCATTGTGCAGAGGGCGCGTCCGTTCCCGCCAATAAATAGCCAAGGTGTTCGGCTTCCATCGTTCGAGCTCGAAGCGTCCGTTTCAGTTCTTCGCGCTCGGCATCTGACAGTTCGGTTGGCTGCTTAGTCATTGTGTCGAGCGTCCTGTGTGCGAAGCAACATGCTTGACGTAAAGCGTAACAAAACCTTTGGCTTTGTCACTGACGCTCCCAATGCAACACCTGCAAAGCCCCATGGTTTGCCGCTTGTGCCAGCGTGCGGCAGTCAAACGACGATCCCGGTTTTCTCGGTTTGGGTAAATAAATTGCCGGCAGGATGCAATGACGGGGACTACTCGCGACATCATGTTGCTGTAGGGGCAAGCCTTACCGCAAATAGATCTTAGTCGAGCAATGCAGAAGGCTCCGCATTGCCGCCTATTTGGAAGGATTTGAAATTCAGTTTGATAACAAAAAAAGGTGTAAAGATGTCAAAAATTTTCGTAGCGTTATTGTTCTCAGTCGTCGCGGTCCCTACTGTTGCATTCGCCAATTCGGATGACTACGGATTCCCTATCGAGAACTCAGCTTACGGGGCGACTTCGACACGCCGAGCGACAGCATCAACGATTTCACCGGTGAACAATTGTTTTCCAGTAGTCTACTCAACTCCAAGCGTTCTCTACCGTTACCAAGGTAACGCTCAGTTTCAGGGCCAAACCTTGAGTCGACGTTTCGTTCGGTGATTGGCTTGCCCGTCAACTTATAGAAAGTGACTTTACCCAGCGATTTCCGGTTGCCTCGACGGATGAGGCAACCGGAACGTTTTGTGAACAAAAGAATGATGCCCAAGAACGGTGCCTCTCAGAAAAGGCCGCAAACAAAAGCTGAAAGCCGTTGTCGATGCCAACAATCACCTCATCATTACCTTTGAAACTGGCAAGGGCTCGCATCCCGATTCAAGTCGAAACGGTGATGTCGATGATCAAGCGGCGGCAAAGATCCCACTGTAAAGGCAAGCGCTATTGGAGCAGGTGCAGAGAATTGAACTTGATGGTGCTCACTCGCAACATCACGATTCTCTTACCAATGGCCACTTTTCGATAGAGTCGGTAGGGAGCGCGTCACGACCAAGATCGAGGTGTCGGCGTTCAAGTTCGGATCATCGCCCGGATCAATCCTTTGATTTGTCGTAGAGTCAAAGTAGATCGCTCGTTCGATGCGGATATTCTTCGATCGACACAACTCTTCGACATCCGCAATGCTGGGAAAGCGGCGATTGGGCGTGTTGTACCACTCGTAATCGAACTCGCCCGGCGCTTTGGGTGAACGACCACGAACAACATAGTCTTCACGTAGCGCTTTGTAGGCGAAGTTTGGAAAACTGACGATCACAAGACTACCAACTCGCAGCATTTCGTCAAAAAGCTCGTCAACATTTGCCACCGCCTGCAACGTTGCGCTCAGCACGACAACGTCAAATTGGTTGTCAATGAACGGCTCAAGGCCACAGTTGAGATCAAAGTCGATCACGTCCAAGCCCCTAGAAGCCGCCAGACGAATGTTCTCCTGAGCCACCTCGACGCCAAACAGCGGATCGTTGCCCTTCTGTTTGAGCGTCGCCAGCAAATGCCCGTCTCCACACCCGAGATCCAATACCGAAGCGCCATCAGGAATCAGCTGAATGATGGACTCTTCGATTGGAGTCAACTGGCTTAGTGACGCATCTACTTGCCCCAATCTGGCTGACACCAACGGGGCGTATTGCGAGATATAGTCGTCGATCAGAAACGAATCATGACCGGCGGGAGACGTGATCTCTGTGTAGGCGACCGATTTTTCCAACGCGGTCAACGCGGCAACGATCTGCCGCGATTGCTCAGGAGTGAACAGCCAGTCGCTGCTGAAACTGATCACCAGAAAGTCACATTGGCTTTCGTCAAAGCTCTGCATCAACTGCAAACGATCCGCACCCAAATCAAACAGGTCCATCGCCATCGAAAGAGTCACGTAGCTATTGGCATCAAAACGCGTGGTGAACTTTTGCCCTTGGTAGGCAAGATAAGAACCGATACTAAAACGCTGCTCGAAATTTGAGGCGACTGTCCGAGGGTCATGCCGATCGACCTCAAACTTTTTAGACATCGCTTCGCTGGAGAGGTAGGTAATATGCCCCAGCATTCTGGCGATCGCCAACCCATTGTCGGGCCGATCAGGTTGATCGTAATACTGCCCGCCATGGAAATGCGGGTCGGTCTGAATCGCGTTGCGAGCGATCACGTCAAAACCTAACGCCTGACTGGTCAGCCGCGGCGACGACGCGATCACGATGCAACTTTTGGACGACGCCGGATAGCGAGTTACCCAAGTCATCGCCTGATGGCCTCCCAGCGATCCGCCAATGATCGCTCGCCAGCAAACAATGCCCAGTTGCTCGGCCAAGCGTTTCTGTACGTCGACCATATCGCCGATCGTAATCTGCGGGAAACTCGCGCCGTAGGGGCAGTTCGTTTTCGGATCGATACTGCTGGGACCAGTCGTTCCTCGGCAACCACCCAACACGTTGGGACACACCACAAAGAACCGATCGGTGTCGACCGCTTTGCCGGGACCGATCAACGAATCCCACCAACCGGGATCGTCACCGGGATCATGCTTGGCGGCATGCGAGTCACCCGAGATCGCA
>CAZLFF010000092.1:0-14941 GCA_964558755.1 uncultured Pirellulaceae bacterium | reverse complement strand
GGCCTATGCCACCTTCAGCCACCAACCATTTCTCGAATCGAAGGACTCAACCACCGTACGATCCAGCTTGGACTCGGATACAGTTCGATAGCCTTTCGATTTCCAATCTTCGCCTTCAATCCGATTTCGCTCCATGATAACAACCTGCCAACAGGTTTGAGACTGGGCATAGGCTGGCCGACGACCGCACGAGCCGTTTTGTAATCGGCAAAGCGAAACAGAACGTGATCTCCCAAGAATTCAATCGTCGCTTTTTGGTCGGCGATCGCGACATCCAACTCGCCGACCATCAAGACTTTGGGGAGTCACCTTTTTCGTTGGTGCTGATCTTCAGCGTGCCATTGAGAACCCACTTTGCATGTTCGGCATCTGAACCCGTTCCGCTGGGAACTTGAATGTTCATGTCTTCGAAACCGTAGGAGATCTCGGCATTCGCTCCGGTGAGTCGGTCGTAGAGTCCAATTGCCAGATCGGGCCAGTTTTTGGTGTGCTCAGCATTCATCGTTTCAATTCCTGTGTAAATTTAGCTGCGTAAAATAGACGATGGATTCAACTCAATCCATCGCGTCAATCTGTTTTCTCAACTCATCTGCTTCAGCAGTCTTTTCATCGCTCTTCTTGCGATTGGTGTGAGACAACTGATAAGCCTCTTGAAGCAGCTTTGCTAACTTTGCTTCAAGCTTTTCTTTTTTGGACTTCATCCCAAACATGTTGGTCTCCTTGGCAGACAATTCGTTTGTTTCGGGCTAACCGCAAATAAAAATGGAACTCAACAGAGGAGTTCAATGCGTCAAGCTGCGGCCTTAACTAATCCGAAAGCACCGTTCGGTCGCAAACATCGCCAAGCAACCGAAGCGGAGCCATTAAGTTATCTCGCATACGAACTTTTGTTTCCGTGAAGTGACCGAGAATCAAGGAAGCGTCATCATCAACAAGATTGCCGACCGCCATTGAGCCGATTCGATCGCGCAAGAAAGGAATCACCTCGCCTGCTGCTACCAGTGGGTTTTCGTTGAGCAGTTCAAGAACCCCTTCGACGCCAAGCAACGAGCCGCTCGCGTTGTCCTTCGCCGACTCTATAAACGCATCGGTGTAAAGGAGAAACATGTCACCGGCACGCGTCGTCACCTTTCGTCTTGGATAATTAGTTCCAGCAACAATACCCAACGGCATGTTTTCATAGTTCGCATCAGTGCGGGCCGGGTCGAGGTGAACCCATTTGTTGCGGTCGGCTCGATAATAAATCGGATAAGGATGCCCGGCGATGCTGATGTCCAGTGTCTGCGTCGGCTCGAAGAACGTCGCCACAACCGCCGTCGCAAATCCGCTGTCTTCGCCAAGGTTTCCGAACTCGCGGTTCATGTCGCCAACGAATTTCTCTTGGCTAATTCGATTGACGTTTTGTCGCAATAGATCCCGGAGTGATTTTGCGACTCCCGCTACCGATTCGCCGTGGCCGCTGACGTCAGCAAGCAAGAATCGAGACACCCGGCCCGAAGCACATGACGTTAGATAGTAAATGTCTCCGCCGGCGTTGCTGTCCTGAAATGGCTGACTATGAACGTAAATGTCCAAGCCGGGAGCTTCGAAACTCTTTTCAATTGCTCGGTTCCCGCCCCAGATCTCCATGCAGCTCATTCGCTGACGGCTGTTTGTTAGTAAATCGTTCATTGGTATTTTGATCGCTATTTGTCTTTGGATTGAAAGTGGTCAGTAATTGTGGTCGTCGAACGACCGGCGCGATGGCATGGGCATCTGGCCTGTGAACGCACGAAACACACGCGAAGTCCTGTCCCACGCCCCACGCTGGAAAAACCGTAAAAATCCGGCTCAAACAATGCAAAAGCAAGCAAGTAGGTCAACCGCTTGCAACAGTGAGTTGCTTGGCGGGCTTTCGTGCGGTCTTTCGCTGGTAACCCTATAAGCAAACCAAAGCAAACCACGTACCAACCGACTGAGGCCAAAATGACTTACGCCCGAGCAAGACTCTGGTTGGGAATCACAGGCGTAGGCTCTTTAGTCGCGATCACCACGATCGCACTCGTCACGAGCTTGCCAAAGCTGGCGCTGTCCAGCACTTCCTCATTTGGCGTGAACGAACTCCTGCAGTTGGTTGCCGTGACAGGATTGTTCATGTTGTGGCTAATTCCGATGGATTTCCTCGGCGGCTACCTTTTGCCAAGCAGGTTCCAAAAGTCAGAGCAAAGATTCGGCTCGTGGTTGCGAAGCTACGCCGTGGCAGCACTTTCCCAAGCCTCCCTATTTATCCTTTTCGGCTCGCTGATCATTTTGCTCAGCCAGCAATGTGGAATGATTGGCGGAGCAATCGCGATCAGTCTTGGGATTATCGCTTGCTTCGTCGTTCGCAATCGGCTGTTGCTCAATCGCGAATCCAAATCATCGTTATCCGAAGAAAAACTACTTGATGCAATCACGATGATCCAGTCATGGCAAACGTTCGTTCCCCGAACGGTCATCGTTGAACACAAAGACATCGGATTCACGGGAGGTATTATCGGATTCGGCAAATACGCACAGATCGTAATCCCAAAAGCTTGGCTTTCGTTCTCGCGCGAGCAACTGGCAACCGCGATCGCTCGCCGAGCCGTTGCGATCAACACCGGCAGCTACACTCGCGGCTTGGTGATGGCGTTCGCGTGGAACGTCGGAGGTTTCGTGCTTTGCTCGCTAGTCCCCGGAGCCGGACTGACAACAGTCGCCGGACTCGTGACGACCATTTGCGGGTTCACTCTCTGGTCGTTTCTTGGCTTGCTAACTTTACCAACGCTAAGCAGAAACGCATCGTTGAGGATCGACCAAGAACTTTTGCAACAAGGAATGCCCGCTGAGCTAATTGCGCAAACGGCCTTCACACTGGATCAAATGCAAGATGGCGAGCCCGAACGATCGCCTTGGGTCGAAACCATATTCCATCCCGTTCCCAACGTAACCAGCCGCAACTGCGATCAACCCATTCGCGGCTTCGCGGCTTGGAACGTTGCACGCACGACATTGTTTTTCTCGTGGGCTTGCCTTGGGTTTCTTTCCCGATCCGTTCACTGCAACGTTGGTCGCCCCGAACTCTGGACGATGCTGCCTACCGATTGATGCCATCCAGCGGCAAACACGTGTTGACTCCGTCTTACACGCAACTCAAAGAGAAATGAACCAAGAGTAAGCCTCGATCTTGGGCGCTTTCTGCAATCTGATGCCCAAAACTTCAACCCCTCAAGTCCGCGTTGTGACGGCAGCGTTCCTGATCCAAGCGATCGTCATCGGAATGATGTTCGGCTACGGCGTATTCTTCAAAGTCCTCGAGGACGAATTGGGTTGGTCTCGCACGCTTCTCTCTGGAGCTTCGTCTCTGGCCGTCCTCGTAATGGGTGTCTTTGCGATTGTCGCCGGCCGACTGACCGATCGTTTTGGGCCACGCTGGGTACTGACTGCGACCGGTTTGACCACCGGAGTTGGCTATTTCTTGATGTCATTCATGACAGCTCCGTGGCAGTTGTTGGTAAGTTTCGGACTGCTGGTCGGACTGGGATTCGCGTCG
The DNA here is from genome assembly GCA_964558755.1 of uncultured Pirellulaceae bacterium. Classification (GTDB taxonomy): domain Bacteria; phylum Planctomycetota; class Planctomycetia; order Pirellulales; family Pirellulaceae; genus Mariniblastus. Next base: position 11,388 of record CAZLFF010000092.1, on the reverse strand, counting down.
CATGATGTTGCCACGCTGTCCACGGTTTCAAGCTGGTATCCGCGCCGACGCGGGCTGGTTACCGGAATCGTAAAAACGGGAAGCGCCTGTGGACAAATCGTCGTGCCTCTCCTTGTGACGTTGCTGGTGGCAACATTGGGTTGGAGAAACGCTTTTGCTTCTCTTGGTGTTCTGGCGGCAATCCTATTGGTTGCACTCTCGCAGGCCGTGCAGCGAAAGCCAATTGTCGCTTTGCAAGATTCCGCCCGTTCTCCGCGGCCTCTCACCGAAGACGGCCTGAATTTCAAGCAGGCTCGCAGGGACAGGAAGCTATGGACTTTCTGTGCGATTCAGTTTTGTTTTCTGCCTTCGATGATGACCATTCCCTTGCATATCGTGGCACACGCGACCGACCTCGGCATGGCAACCGAGCAATCCGCATTCGTTCTTTCGTTGCTTGGTGCGGCAAGTATCGTGGGGCGGTTATTGGTAGGGCATTTGATCGACCGTTTTGGAGCAAGACAAATCCTTTGCGTCTGCCTCTCAGCACTGTTGGCTGCGTTACTGATACTTCGCGTGACAAACTCACCATTTTGGCTCTACCCAGCTGCGTTGATCTACGGCGTCGCTCACGGCGGATTGTTCACTGCGGTTTCACCGTCGGTGGCTGAGTACTTTGGAATGAAATCACACGGAGCGATTTTCGGAACCATCGTCTTTTTTGGCACTTTGAGCGGGGCTGCAGGGCCGGTCATCGCTGGCATGTTGTTTGATCGCCTTCAGAATTACGATCTAGCCTTCACAATTCTCGCAGCGTTGGCGGCAACGGGAATGCTGCTCGCTTGCTCGCTGCCGAAACAGTCCGCACTCCGTCGAGCGTTCTGATCTGTGGGAACTTTCAACGGTTAGGAACTGAACAAAAATACGGTTCTACGCGGCGTCAGGAAAGTAGACCATGAAGAAAGATCAATTGCCCTCCAAGATATGCACCGTCTGCGGCAAGCCCATGACGTGGCGAAAGAAGTGGGCTAAGGTCTGGCACGAAGTGAAATACTGCAGCGAGCGTTGTCGTCGCAAACGGCACTCAAATCCTGACGACGATGTGGAACCGCAACTACGAATGGAGGCTTAGGCGATGCCAAATCTAACCGAAGCTCAAACCGACCGAGTGATTCAAATGGCGTGGGAAGACCGCACCACTTTTGAAGCCATCCGCGAGCAATTCGGCCTTGAGCCCGGACAAGTCATCAAACTGATGCGAAAGAATTTGAAGCCCTCATCATTCCGCCTTTGGCGAAAGCGAACGACCGGCCGCAACACGAAGCATTTGTCGAAACGTTCGTTTTTGGTTGGGCGGTTCCGCTGCAAAAGCCAGCGAGGATAATTTGCTCCGATGCGTGTAAAAAGAGTTCGCACGAAGTCATGTTGCCGCTGCCAGATTGAAAAGCCGACTCTGTTTCGCGTTCGGATCGAGAAGGACGGCGACTGGATTTTCATTTGTGAGGCTTGCCTAAATGAGGTGAAGCCCAACAATGAACACTACCAGTATGGCGGCACTTGGAAGAGCAGGAAACGCCACTGACATCTTTGGTAGTTTCGCTTCTAAGTGATCGTTTTCAGCTGAATACGATCGGGCGATGATAGAACTACATATCCCCCAACCCTGACGGAGCGACAGCGTGGCAGCGGAAAAACAAAAGGATGTGAACGGCAAACTCGCGATCCTCGCTGACGCCGCCAAGTACGATGCTTCCTGTGCCAGTAGCGGTTCGAAGTCGACTCGCAAGGGCAGCAAGATCGGCAGCACCGAAGGCATGGGCATCTGCCACAGCTACACGCCCGACGGCCGCTGCGTTTCGTTGTTGAAAATTCTGCTGACCAATTACTGCATCTACGACTGCCAGTACTGCGTTAATCGCGCCACCAGCGATACGCCGCGCGCACGTTTCACGGTCGATGAAGTCGTTGACCTAACGATGGAGTTCTACAAACGGAACTACATCGAAGGCCTGTTCCTCAGCAGCGGCATCATTCAAAACTCCGATTACACGATGGAGCAACTGACGCTGGTCGCGAAGAAGCTTCGTAAAGAACATCGCTTCGGCGGCTATATTCACTTGAAAACGATCCCCGGAGCTGCCGAAGAACTCATCACCGCAGCCGGTTTGTGGGCGAATCGGTTAAGCGTCAACATCGAGCTTCCTACCGAGCTGGATCTCAAGCAACTGGCTCCCGAAAAGAAGAAGCCACAGATCGTCAGCGCGATGTCGGGCATTAAGGATAAGATTGACGAGACGAAATCCGATCGCAAGTCTGGGATGAAGCCGCCGAAGTTTGCTCCAGCGGGACAAAGCACTCAGATGATCGTCGGCGCGACCTCGACGCCAGACAATGAGATTCTCAAAACGGCCAGCGAGCTGTACACCGGAAAACGTCTCCGTCGCGTTTACTATTCCGCCTACAGCCCGATCCCGCACGCCGATTCGTTGTTGCCCGGCAAAAGCCCGCCGCTTGTCCGCGAACACCGACTCTACCAAGCCGATTGGTTGCTGCGGTTTTACGGTTTTGACGTGAATGAGATCGTCGTTCGCGAAGACAAGAATCTCGATCTTGAGATCGACCCGAAACTCGCGTGGGCATTGCAGCAACGAGATTACTTTCCAGTCGACGTGAACACGGCCAGCCGCGAGCAGTTGCTACGCGTTCCCGGCATCGGAGCCCGCAACGTTAAGCGCATCCTGTCCATCCGCCGTCACAAACGATTACGAACCGAAGATTTGAAGAAGCTACGCGTCGCGTGGAAGCGAACCAAGTCGTTCGTCATCACCGAAGACCACAACCCGGCACTCGCCGATCTCGATCGCGGCGACCTGAAGCATTTGATCGTGCCAAAAGAGAAACAGCTTACGTTTTTCGACACGTTCGATGCCGCGTTGAAGGGAGAGCTGTAGTTTGTAGTTCAGCCTTCAGGCGGTTTGTTTCGAGGCCGCCTAAAGGCTGAACTACGAGCTGGCTGAACTACACACCTCAATTCATGAAAACGATCACGATCACCGACTTCGACAGCTGGCGGGAAACTGCCCGGTCGCTCATCGCAAACGAAACTTCGCCCGCCGAAGTTCAACTGGTTGAAGATGACGGCCAAGGCTCGCTATTCACCAGCGAAGCTGAGCCATCAAACGCTGTCGGAAGCAAAGCTGCCTCGTTCCGCGTCCCTCGCGAATTCATATCGCTCGCAAAAGCCGTTGGCTATCACCGCGACGCTCATCGCTGGAACCTGCTGTACCGGACGCTGTGGAGAATTAAAACCGAACAACCGCATTTGCTGGACATTGAAACCGATGAGGACGTCCATCGTTTGACCCAAATGGAGAAACAAGTTCGTCGCGACGCTCACAAAATGAAAGCGTTCGTCCGGTTCCGCAAAGTCATTCGCGACGGCGAAGAATTTTTCATCGCTTGGCATCAACCCGATCATCGAATCGTCCGCCGAGTCGCGCCTTTTTTCTCTCGTCGTTTCGCCGGCATGAACTGGACGATTCTGACGCCCGACGAATCGGTGACGTGGGATCAGAGTGGTTTGCAATACGGAAAAGGCGTCACTCGCAGCGAAGCCCCTGACTTTGACGAACTGGAAGACCTGTGGCGGACGTACTACGCCAACATTTTCAATCCGGCTCGCGTCAAAGTGAAGATGATGAAAAGCGAAATGCCAGTTCGCTATTGGAAAAATTTGCCGGAGGCCGACATCATCGCCGACTTGCTGGCAGACGCTCCTCGCCGCGTCGAACAGATGATCGAGCAACATGAAGGCTTCGACCAAACGGCCATTGACTTCATCCCCCAATCCAACGATCAGCCAATCACGCTCACGTCGTTGCAGGAGATGGCACGAACTTGTACAGCTTGCGACCTACACCACGACGCCACGCAAACCGTTTTCGGCGTCGGCCCAGCCAATGCCAAGATCGTCTTATTGGGTGAACAACCGGCCGATCAAGAAGACCTTGCTGGCACGCCCTTCGTTGGCCCTGCGGGAAAGATCCTCGATGAAGCCTTGCAAGCCGCCGGTCTAGATCGCTCAAAACTTTACATCACCAACGTGGTCAAACATTTCAAGCACACGATCGCCGATGACAACCAGCCTCAATCCTCCGCGACGCCAACAGGCAAAAAGCGTTTACACCAAAAGCCAAACGCTCGAGAAGTCCGTTGCTGTCGCCCTTGGTTCGACGCCGAATGGAGCTGCCTTGCCGACGCCGAAATCCTAATCTGCCTCGGCGCAACCGCCGCCACCTCCATTCTCGGCCCCGGCTTAAAGCTCACCGACACACGCGGCCGTTTCATTGAATCGGATTACTGCGATCGAACCATCGTGACTTGGCATCCATCGGCGATCCTTCGCTCACACAACGCCGCATCTCGAGCAGAGAAGATGCAGCAGTTGACTGAAGATTTGCAGCTGGCTGCCGTTTGAAAAATTGCTCGATCCAACTAGAAAACTCTACCTGACCGCACTTCTCGCTCGGACTTCCAGACTAAACTCGGTTTGGCAATTCCGTTATGATGGGGCTACCAAGGAACAGGTTTTCAACGGAATTCAAAATGTGGCTCGAAGAAGCATCGCTCCACCTCGGCTGGCCGAGTGTTGATGAAGTGACTGCACCGTCAGGAGGCGGGCCGAGCCACTATGCGCAATTAGTCGAACAAAAAGTAGGCGATGCGATCACGCGAAAGTTCGAACTTGAAAACGTTCGCACCGGCGTTCTTTCCGCGAACCCGGCAGCTGACACTGCCGAGGCTCCGCTTGCGATCGTCGTTCAATTTTCCGGGACTGTTTCTGATGCGGTACTACGCGAGACCCAGCGGCTCTGTTGGAATTTTTCGCGAGCTGCAGTTCTCGTTACACTTGAACCAACTCGGATTCAAGCTTGGTCATGTGCTTTGGCTCCGAAAGCAAAGCGTAAACTCAGTCAACTTCGAGTCATGGAGCCGATTGAGGCGTTTGAAGGTGACACTGAAAGCAGCGTTCTTCAAACTGAAGCAGCGCAAATGCTTCATTGGGTGAACTTGGTCAGCGGCGAGTTTCTCCGCCAGCACGAAAACAAGTTCAAGAAGAGCGAACGGGCAGACGTACTTCTCGTTACGAATCTGCGGGCCGTACGAAAAAAACTGCTTGCCGAAAATCTGCCGCGCGACACTTGCCACGCGATGTTGGCCAGATTGATTTTCACTCAATTCCTATTCCAGCGTACCGATAGTGAAGGCAGACCCGCGATCAGTCAAACGGTTTTGGATGGCCGGTTTGATGGTTATCTCAGCAATCAGTACCAGCACGAAGAAGCGCTGCTGCAAATTTTAGGGGATAAAGATGAGGCCTATGCTCTGTTCGATTGGCTGAACGAAAAATTCAATGGCGATCTGTTCCCCGGAAAAGGCGAGACGCCTGAAGAACGCGAAGCGGAATGGGAACAAGAAAAGAAGCAGGTCGAAACAAAGCACCTGAATCTGCTTGCGGAATTCGTTTCCGGTGAGGTCGAAGTGAAATCCGGGCAGCGCTCGCTATGGCCACTTTACTCGTTCGACACGCTTCCTCTTGAATTCATCAGCAGCGTCTATGAGGAATTCCTCAACGACGACCAGTATTCGATGAGTGCCTATTACACGCCATCGCACCTTGTCGATTTTGTACTTGATGGTGTGTTGCCGTGGGGTGGAACTGAATGGGATTTGAAAATTCTTGACCCTTGTTGTGGCTCCGGCATTTTCTTGGTGAAAGCTTTCCAGCGATTGGCACAACGCTGGCGAAACGCCAATCCGGGCTACGAACCGCGGGTCGAGGACTTGCGTGGTTTGCTGGAAAAGAACTTATTCGGTGTCGACGATCACGAAGACGCGATTCGAGTTGCCTCATTCAGTTTGTGTCTTGCATTGTGCGACGAAATTGACCCGCGCCAGTATTGGAAGCGCACCATTTTCCCGCCACTGCGAAATGTTCGTCTGATAAAGAGCGACTTCTTTTGCGAGGAGTACGATGAGTTCGCGACACCAGACAGTGACGATGAAGATTCGAAATCGTGGGATTTGGTGATTGGAAACGCGCCTTGGCGAGATAGCGCGTTGGACAGCGAGTCTGCTGGAACAGTCTGGGCTGAAAAACATGGCTGGCCGATTGCTGACGGCAACGCTGGCCCGTTGTTTCTTGCCAAGGGCGCTGCGATCACGCGTTCGTCAGGTCGAGTTTCAATGATCCAACCGGCGGCAACTTTGCTGTACCAACGGAGTTCGAAAGAGTCGAATCAGCTAAGGACGAATCTGTTTTCCGGTAACAAGGTTGAAGAGGTCATTTCTTTTGCTCATTTGCGATGGCAACTCTTTAAGGGTGTGAAGTCGCCAGCTTGTTTGGTGACGCTGCAACCAGCAGAGTCGGAAACAGACTACACGCTTACCTACATTTGCCCAAAACCGCTTTACACAACAGAAGACGAGTCAGTCATTGCGATTGAGCGACAGGATACACATGAGATCACTGCAGCCGAAGCGATTCATGCGCCGGTCATCTTTACAATCTTGCTGCTGGGGCAACGAAGAGACGCGGATTTGGTGGAACGTTTGGGGCATGCGACAACATTGCGGAAGCTGAAAGCGAAAAGTATAGAAAAGGCCGAAGACGGGCAGGTTTTGTTAGCACGTGAAGGGATAATACGAGGCAATCGCAAAAGAACTTTAAAGGAAATCATTGGGCGTAGAATTCTCGAAAAACCAAATTTTCCTATCGTTGATTCAATTGAGTTAGATTCTAACTCGCTCCCAGTGAATGAAGAATCAGGAATTGACAGTCTTCACGGCGTTGGCGATCTGGATGCGTTTCAAGCTCCTCAACTATTGATAAAGCAATCAATTCTTAAGTCCGTCGGACGCTTTCAATCCCAAGTAGTGCGCGCCTCAACTGAGCCAAGCGGCGTTATTGTCACGCAAAGTTACGTTTCGGTTCATCAATTCGACGGTGACGATTCTTGGCTACGAGCGGCTTGCTTATCTTTTAGAAGCAACGTCTCCGCCTACTTCTTGGCATTGTCGAGCAGGTTGGCGTTCGATCGAGCAGAAGCGCTCGCCAAAGATATGCTTAATGTTCCAGTCCCAAACCCAAATGAAATCCCACAGCTCGGAGAAGTCAGACTCGACGAAATTGACGAAGTTGTTGAAGAGGCGTTTGGCTTGAAAGAACCTGAATGCGCACTCATCTCCGACCTGTTGGAATTCGGTTATCGCGAGGGCGCTTCGAAAGCTAACGATAAACCTTCACGCTTTCCAACGGTTCGGTCAGCAGAGGACGACAGCGACGATTTACTTCTTTACGCCGACTTTTTCATCAAAACATTACGAGCGACTTTTGGAAAAGACAAAGCCGTTCGGGCAACCGTGTTTGAAGAAGCTGCGGGCGAAGCGCGGCTGCCGATACGAATGGTCGCCATTCATCTCGATTGGCCCGGGCGTCGTCGGCTTTGCAAAAAAGAAACAATGAGCGCCAGTGACCTGCGCAGCGAACTTGCCAGTTTCTATGAACAACAAATGACCGTGCGATCTCGCGACGGCCAGCCAATTTCGTCGGGGCTCGGCTTCAGACGCGTGGCGCGAATCTTTATTACCCATGAAGCTGAAGATGGCTCAAAGATTCCAACGGTGCTGTTCGTCAAACCCGATCAACGCCGCTATTGGTCACGTTCGCAGGGCATGCGAGATGCAGACGAGTTGGCTGCCGCAATCATCATGGACGGAAGGCAGCGTACCGTAGCTAAATGAGTTCCCGACTTCCGACAATCTTCGATGACTTGTTTCCTGATTCTACGCCCGAATTCCGGGCGATCGCAACGGCGTGGCCACCGGATGTTGTCAAACAGATATTGAGTTTAGTTTGGGACGGATTCGATCGGATGAAGGCACTTCCAAACTTTCAACAGCTGGACTTCACAAAAGATTACGCTCAGTTGGAGAGAAGTCTTACCGATCTTCACATGGACGAAATCACGTCTTTGTGGGGTCGGAATTCAAGCAGGTTCGAGTCGTTTGTTCCCAAGCATGAACCTTGGGAGTTCCATGGACTCAAAGATCGTTCCGCTCGTCCGCCTTCATGCGACCTCGGCTTTGTGCTGTTAAGCAACCGGCGAATCCGCTGGTCGGTAGAAGCCAAGGTTCTGAAAACTCCGAATGCTGTTGCCGGTTACATCGAAGATATTCAAAAGTATCTCGACGGTCGTAGCGCCCCATTTTCTACGCAATCCGCGATTGGTGCCTATCTCATTTCGGGGGACTCCGACGGTCTCTTCAAAACGCTTTCGAAAAAGCTCAATTGCCAGTTGAATGGCTCCGATGAATTTCCAACGAGGCCCCATCGCTGCTCCGAACATCAGAGAGAAACAAAAGACTTGACGAAGGGAATGCAAAATTCTTTTATTTGCCATCATTTGGTATTTTCTCTGAATTAACTTGCGGCGCTTAACTTTTTGAGCTGGCTCAAATACTTCTCTGCGTTTTTCAAATGCGTTTTCCGTTTGGTGGCGTCCATCTTCTTAGCCATCGCGCACATCATGGCCCAGCGTGGGTTTTTGGCAAGCTCGTCCGCGTGGTTCCAAATCCAACGCCAGTACAAGCCATCCCAGACTTCGCATCTGGTCATTCACGCCGATCTGGCATGGACAGCCGAGCACTGGGAACATAAACGATGAAGTCGCTGAATTGATGCTTTCAGACTTCTGGAAGGTCACTGGAATCTCTCCTAAGCCAAACGTTCATCTCAAATCGCATCGCGGAATTATGCGAATCCGGTTGAGTCATCTGACTCTCGTTGTTTCGCTGATGAGTCTGCGGTTGCAGTATCATGCGGTGACTGGGCCAGCGGTTCGCGCGTCGAAGGAGCATTCCTGAGTGGAATGGCTGCGGCGGCCGAATCCTTGGAACGCTCTCCCCAAAAAGTACAAGCAAGGCCGTTCAATCGCGACTCTTTTGAACTTAAGCCAAACGTTGACCGAACGAACAGAATTTATACGGAACAAGAACTTTCATGAGCGACAAAGTAATTGAAGCATTGCGACTGGTTGTCGCCGACACTTACGCGATCATCGGGCAGACTCATATTTGCCATTGGAATGTGCGAGGCGCCTCTTTTTTCTCATTGCACACAGCATTCGAAGAGCAGTACAACGAGCTATTCATGGCTGTTGATGAAATCGCCGAACGTATTCGAGCGAAGGGGGCGCCTGCTCCGGGCGGGCTATCGAACTTGGCAAAAATGGCTGGTATCGAGGAGATTGCAGAAGACGCGACGGCCAACCAAATGGTCGAGCATTTGGTTTCAGCAAACGAAAAACTGCTAGTCGACCTGAAAGCAGCGCGCGATTGTGCCGGTGAATCTAATGACTCCGAGTCCGAAGATATGATGATCGCTCGGATTCAAGTACACGAAAAAACAGTTTGGATGCTAAAGAGCTTCCTTGAGTAGCAAGTTTCGAGGTCGATCGTTGGCTTGGGATTTCGTAGTCGCTTCAGCGTTTCAAGTTCTGAGGTTTAGAACGTAACTCTATTCGCTGCGACACCTGACTTGGCTGGGACAGAAATGCAAACACAAAATGACATCGTTGTGTTGGTTCACGGGCTGGGCGGAAACCGGTCGGACATGTGGCCGATCAGCAGACGATTAAAGCAGCTCGGATTCAAAGTTCGTAACTGGGGATACCGCAGCGTTGGCAATCGCATTGAAACGCATGCGAATCGTCTGGCCGATGACCTTGCAGATTTGGATCGTCAAGCTGTCGGTCGCATCCACTTGGTCACTCATAGCATGGGCGGAATCATCGCACGGAAGATGTTTGCTCAAAATGACTTCGCGAACATCGGGCGCGTTGTCATGCTTGCTCCGCCCCATCAAGGCTCGCACGTGGCCAGAAAGCTGACTCGCTACATCGGCTGGCTTTCACCAAGCCTGCAGCAACTCTCTGATTGTGAAGACAGTTTCGTCAACGGTTTACCGAACTCTCTAGGGCAAAAGGACATCGAATTCGCCATCGTTGAAGCGACGAAAGATCGAGTCATCGTTCAAGGCGGCGTTCACTTGGACGGCTATCGCGATTACGCGCAAGTCGAAGGGCATCACGGCGTGCTGACGTGGTATTCGGAGACGATTCGTCTCGTGGAAAACTTTCTCGTCCATGGAGAGTTTGAAGCGGCTGAGGTTGCGGCAAGCACACGAAGTCGGCCCACGCGTATTGCAACTGCAAATGTAAAATAGGCAGTCTGCTGAAACGATGACCTCCGCCCAGCACGCGAGTGAGTCTCTCTGTTAATACGCAAGTCGACGAACGGTTTAGCGCAGAACAGTCACAGACGACGATAGTCTGCAGTTGGATCAGAAAACAAACCCCCTATCAGCGAGTTATTTTAGATGAAGATTTACACCAAATTTACTGTGGCTTGCGTGCTTCCAGCTTTGCTGGTTGGCACAACTGCAATCGCCAGTGCTCAACAGGAATGCCCTGCGGCAAAACAGGCTCGGCTGGCAGCAATGCAAAACAGCACTCACGCGACAGCTGTCTCTTACGTCTCGACTCAAGACAAAGCCAGCAGCGACGCAGACATCGTCGACACGGCGGTTGCTGCCGGGAAGTTCAACACTCTTGTCGCGGCAGTCAAAGCGGCCGAATTGGTTGAGACGCTCAAAGGCGACGGCCCGTTCACCGTTTTTGCTCCTTCAGATGAAGCATTCGCGAAGATCCCAGAGGAGAAACTCAAAGAGCTGCTTAAGCCAGAAAACAAAAAGCAACTCCAAGGCATCCTGACCTATCACGTCGTTCCGGGCAAAGTAATGGCAGCAGACGTCGTGAAGCTGACGGAAGCAAAAACCGCCAACGGCCAAACGGTCGAGATCAAGGTTGCTGATGGAAAAGTTTCCGTCGATGGTGCGAACGTCGTGGCAACAGACGTTGCTTGCAAGAACGGTGTCATTCACATCATTGACGCTGTCATCATGCCAAAGCCGGACATCGTTGATACTGCTGTGTCCGCAGGCAAGTTCAACACGCTTGTCGCTGCTGTCAAAGCGGCGGAGTTAGTAGAGACACTCAAGGGCGAAGGGCCATTCACTGTTTTTGCTCCAACCGACGAAGCGTTTTCGAAAGTCGATGCGACAGCTCTCCAGAATCTGCTCAAGCCTGAGAACAAGGAAAAGCTACAAGGAATTCTGACTTACCATGTCGTCAGCGGCAAGGTTTTGGCCAAGGACGTCGTCAAGCTCGAGTCAGCCAAAACGGTAAACGGGCAGGAGGTCAAGATCGTTGCCAAAGATGGCGCGGTCACCGTCGACGGAGCCAATGTCGTCGCGACCGACATCAAGTGCGGCAACGGCGTCATCCACAT
>CAZLFF010000091.1:12612-15252 GCA_964558755.1 uncultured Pirellulaceae bacterium | reverse complement strand
GGTAAGAACTGACTCCAGCCAAATCGGATGTTGAGTGGTCAAGCGATCGCAGCGGAGCGTTGTTTTGCCACGGGCATCGATGACCAGAAAGCCTGGCTCAACAAACTTCGTCGGCAGCAACGACCACGTCTGCTGCTGCGATTCGGTCGGAGCGGCGGCCAAGGGAACAAAGTTTTCATTCAGCAAGCCAATGATTCGCGGCCACGAGAACATGCCGGCTCGCATGTAGCGATCGATCTCGGTTTTCCGATCCATGAAGCTGCCTTCCACCGTTGGCACGTACCAAAAGATCGGTTTGCCCGATTCGACGGTCAGCTTCTGTGCGGCCTCGAAGTTCGTTTGCCAGTCCACGGCCGATCCGACCTTGGCCGCCAGCTCGGATGGCGTCGGTCGAATTTTCTCGGTCGAGTTAAGTGAACGTTGGGGTGGCTTGGACGAGTTGGCGGTCGTCTGGGCGAGGGTCACGGTTGCCGTGGTCAACACCAAGAAGACGGACGCCAATTGAATTCCCAATTTCAACATGCTTAATCTCAGTCTCATGAGAAAACTTTTCCGTAGCTAGTGGGAAACCCGTTCGAATCAGTCCCTGAAAACCGGCAGCCATCAATCGGGTTGGTAGTCTGTCATTGGAGCCCGTGAATCTTGACTTTCATGATAGTGATTTCCATCAAGGTATGCTGCCACAGCCCGGGCGAAGCACTGGGAGCGAGACGTTGGGATATTGGCCGCCCGCGTTCTGATTGCGTGACAGCTGACTACCTTGCCGGTAGCTGAGCCATTCGACGATTGGTACCGACGGCCCGATCAACCGGTTTGGCAGGAATTTTCGCGAAGACCGACAAAATCAGAAAATTTGTACTTATCCGACCCACTTCCTGCCGAAGAAACGGATGGTCTCAGTCGTTGAGGCCGCGAGGGGGGAATCTCGCACGGTTCGGTTTTTATCGAGTAATCGCTCGGGTAAGGATCGAACATTGGCAGCGTTTGCCAACCGCGTCGGCGTTATGTCGGACGCAAAAACGCTGACCGTCGTCCGTGCTTCTCCTGTTTATTGCTTAGCCAACCGTTGTCTGGCCATCCAGACACCCAGGAGGAATCCGATGCGACGTATTGTGCTTGGAATCGCGGCAGCGGTTTCGTCTTTCGCCCCTGCTACTGTGCAGGCCGATGATCAGCAAATCGCTGACTTCATCCGCAGCAAACTACAGACCGAGCAACAAGCCGGTAATCTGAAGGGTTTCAACATCGACATGAAGGTCGAGCGTGGGATCGTTCGGTTCGATGGCCACACGGCCAACGCCACTCAAGAACAGCTGATTCTCAAAACCGCTCAGCAAGCGGGCTACTTGGGCGTCATCCAAATCGTTGACGACATTGACGTTAAGCCGGCTCCTGTCAGCGTGAGCATGGCTTCGGCAGCTCAGCCCGCGACGACAGAGCCGCGGTTCGCACCTGCCGCTCGAACCGCCGCGATGCAAACACCACTGGGCGTTCCCGCTAACCGTCCAACTGATGCTCAGCAGGTTCAGTACCAACAACAAGCTCCGATGGCGATGAATGCACCAGCGGCTCGTATGGCCATGGCTCCGCCAGCCCCAACCGCTCGTCAGGAGTACGCCCCGATGATCTCGGGCGAAGTCTACGGCGCTCCAACCGGAGGCGAAATCGTCGGTGGTGGTGAAATCATCAGCGGTGGCGAACCAATGCCATTCGCCTCTTGCGGCACAACACCTGTGCAAGGCGTGCCTGTCGAATCAGCCGCACCCGTTAACTATGGCGGACCTGCTCCGATGGCTGCTGGCTACGGAGGAGCCGCTGGTCCAAGCGGTGCACCTAACTTGCCTGGCTACGCTTGGCCTGGATACGCTGCCCACCCAAACTACGCCGCGGTTAGCTACCCGAAACAGTACTCGGCAGCCGCATGGCCGTACATCGGCCCGTTCTACCCATACCCGCAAGTCCCACTGGGATGGCGAAAGGTGACGCTGGAATGGGATGACGGATTCTGGCAGCTGGACTTCAACGACAAGTAAGTCACGGGTCCGAAACGAATTGCGAAACGGAAACCTCGCTCGAACCACTTCGGTTTGAGCGGGGTTTTTTCTTTGAGTTCTCGGTTTTCGACGTGCCGTTTTCGGGGGCTGGTCGCGTCGCACCGGGTACGACACTCTGAAAACTGAGAACTGAACGCTCTGCTGCTAGCACCAGACTTTTCGGAATCATCCGAAATACCCGCAAGTTCCGCACAGCTTATCACGATAACTCCGGTAACAGTGTTTACACCGTAAAGGGTTTCGTGATGTTGATGTCGAACAAACGCCTAACAATTGCCATGGCCTGCTTGATCGCAGGGACGGCGGCTTTGAACACCGGTTGCTTCACCATGACCGGTCCATCGTTGGGAATCTTCAGCGTGCCGATTCCAGTGTCGCCGCACTGGCAGAAGAAACGTGAAGACGAGTTCCATATCCACGAACGCTATGCACGCGTTCCGATCCTAGGCCCCGTCACGTCTGGCGGCCCCGTCGTGGCGCTAGATCCGCCAAGCGATGACGAAGTCTGGCGAGCACTCGAACGAGCCAATCCAGTTCAGGGTGGTATTCCGTTCTTCAACGAGACCCAACGCAACAACGTGACGAT
>CAZLFF010000091.1:1024-12602 GCA_964558755.1 uncultured Pirellulaceae bacterium | reverse complement strand
TTGGTCAAAGAGAAGATCGCCGACTACATCGATCCGCCCCGCGTCGTGCCACTGATCGGTCCGGCTCAGTTGCACCACGCTCACTACAAGTGCACGATCTACTACACCGAACGTAAAATCGTGGGCTGGCCGATCCCGCATACTCTCGAGGACGAGGATTCCGTCGAAGTCATCTACATTGACCACAACCACTTCCACATGGTGGGCGACGTGGACTTCGGCGAGAGTAGCACGCACTATTAACGAAAGCTGGCTGCTGGCCAGCCAGTCGAACTGCAAGCACATCAAAGGTCCTCGCCACCACTGGCCGGGACCTTTTTGCGTGCCGCTAGCCCTGCCCACCTATCCAACAATCGACTGTCCGCCCACCACAACTCGCGAATCGCATGGCTGCCTCCAACCCAGAACAGGATAACTCGGACGACCAAGCAGCCGTCGCTAGCAACGAGACGCTCAACACACCCTTGCAGCGTTACTCAACGCTCATTCTGTGCATTGCTCTATTCGCAATGCCGCTGATCGTTCAATCCGCCGCCAAATCGCTGAAGGTGTACTCAACCGATGTGATGCAATGGCTACCGGCCGGGTTCGACGAAGCGATTACCTACGAATGGTTTAAAGAAGAATTCGGCGTTGACGAAATGATGGTCGTCAGCTGGCCGGGCTGCACACTGGATGACCCTCGCGTCACAACCCTGCAATCGGCACTCGTTGACGCAACGATAGACGATCAAAAGGTCTTCTCAAAAGTCAACTCGGGGCCATCGCTGATCGAACGGATTGGTAACAGTGGCGTCTCGACCAGTCGAGCCACCGCGCGGCTGCAGGGGTTGGTGATTGGCCCGGACCAAGCGACCACATGCTTGATCGCAACCCCCGCCAAACCCATGACCTCGCGGCGCAACGAACTGCTGGCGCTTGTTTACGAGGTTGCCAATGAATCGATCGGGCTTGCACCGGATGAGCTAAAACTGGGTGGGCCGATCGTTGACGCAGCGGTCATCAACCTAGAAAGTCGCAATGCGTTACAAACGTTTTTGGGGGCATCGATCTTGGTCGTGTTCCTACTGACATGGTATCGCATGAAGGACCTTCCGCTGTCGATCATGGTGATCTTCTTCGCGGCCGTTTGCGCCATGATTAGCCTGACGATTTTGTATTGGACGGGCGGCAAAATGAACCTGACGATGGTGATGCTCCCGACGTTGATTTTCATCTTGGGCGTCAGCGGCTGCGTCCACATGGTCAACTACTACCGAAAAGCGTCCACACGCGGGTACGGATTGGCGTCGGCCGATCAAGCCGTTAAAGACGGCCGATATCCAATCATTTTGTCGGCGGCAACCACCGCTTGTGGATTGGTGTCGCTTGCCACCAGCCGCGTCACACCCATCAAACTGTTCGGGATCTACTCAGCACTTGGAGTCGTCGCCAGCCTCATTATCTTTTTGCTTGTGCTGCCTGCAGCGCTGTACCTGTTGAAAGGCCGCATCGGAAAGTTTTTCTCGACCAAGGGAACGCTGGACCGTCGCGAGCGGATCACGGGAGTCAGCCGATCGACCTCCATTTTAGTTAATTGGGTTTGCCGAACTCATACGCTCGTCGTCGTCCCGTCGCTGATCGTCGTCACGCTGCTGGGAACCGGAGTCCTGAAGCTGAACGCGTCGGTAAAGCTTCAATCTCGTTTTGCCCAGCGGACCAACATCATTCAAGACTACCGATGGCTAGAAGAAAACCTCGGCCCATTGGTACCGATGGAAGTCGTCATCCGCTTCACGCCGGGATCGAGCCAAACGCGTTGGCAGCAGATGCAAACGGTTCGCCAAATCGAGCAAGCCATTCGCCAGACCACGGCAGTCAACGCCACCCTATCGGCAGGCACATTCGCCCCTCGATTGCCTCGCAAGCCGGGACTGGTCGCTACCCTTAAACGTAAAACGCTGCTCGACCAGTGGGAGCAAGCCCTACCCTCGCTTGAACAAGCGGGACTGGTTAGCTTTCACCCGGGGGACAATTTTTGGCGGATCAGCCTGCGGGTCAACGCGCTCAACGACATTGATTACGGAACCTTTCTCGAAAGCGTTAGCGACAACGTTCGTCATCAACTCAACAACCTGCAGGCGACGGGGGTCGAGTCATTTTTAACGGGCGGCATTCCGCTAGTTTACAAAGCACAGCATCAGATTTTGCGCGACCTGATGATTAGCTTCATGACGGCCTTCGTGTTCATTTCAATCATCTTGATGGTCGTTTTGCGCGGCGTGCAGGCGGGGTTAGTGGCGATGATTCCCAACCTGTTCCCCCCGCTGGTTGTATTCGGGCTGATGGGCTGGCTGGGACGTTCGATCGAGATCGGTTCGGTCATGACCGCCAGCGTCGCGCTCGGAATCGCGGTTGATGACACCATTCACTTTTTGACCTGGTACCGTCGTGGGACCGTCAGCGGGCTTTCACGTTTCGCGTCAATTCGCCACGCCTTCGAACACTGTGCCAAAGCGATGATCGACACGTCGCTGATCTGTGGACTCGGGGTCGCACCATTTTTGCTGGGCGTCTTTATGCCGACGGTCAACTTCGCATTGCTGCTTTGCATCATGCTATTCACGGCACTCGTTGGCGATCTGATTCTGTTACCCGCAATTCTGGCGGGACCGGCCGGTAACTTGCTGCGCATGAAAAACCGACGGCGAAAAGCCCGTCATGCCGCAAACGAACCACCGCCCAATTCGTCTGAAACCACGTGAAACCGCAGTCGAAACCCGCTGATTGACATGGCACCGTTTTCCCGCGGCAACTAAACTGCCCGTTTTAACTTTGCCCCAACCCAGCCTCAACCGGGACCGGGCGCCCGCGATTCCCCAAACCACCTACCCCTTGAACCTCGAATTGAAAGTTTGACTCCATGGCCGATGTGTTTGACAAATGTGACGAGTTCTGGGCGCGGATGCGAAAAGTAGCGGGCGAACACTTTGACGAAGGTGTCAAAATGTTCTTCCGGGAGTTCCCGGTCACAAACTGTTTACCGACCGTCACGCTTGACGGCACCGAACATCTGCAAGTTTCGACGAACGACTACTTGGGGCTTGCGACTCACCCCGAGGTCGTCGCCGCTGCCACGGAGATCGTCCAAGAAAGTGGTGTCGGCACGCCCTTGGGCGCTCGACCACTGACGGGCAACACGGAGTTGCATCTGAAACTGGAGGCGGACCTTGCCAAATTCCGTCGCACCGAAGCAAGCCTTGTGTTCAACCTTGGCCTAGGCGCGATGTCTGGCACGATTGCCTGCATGGTGGGCCGCAACGAACGCGTCTTCGTTGATGCTTACGCACACGGGTGTTTGCATGACGGGGCGAAACTGTGCAAGGGCGAGGCATCGTGGTTCGGGCACAACGATCTGGACGATCTAGAAACGCAGCTGAAAGCTTGCCCACTGGAACAGCCGAAACTGATCGCGGTGGACGGCGTCTACGGCATGACCGGCGACTTGGCTCCGTTGCCAGAACTGGTCGAGTTAAAAAAGAAGTACAACGCGAAGCTCTTTGTCGACGACGCGCATGGGACGGGCGTGATGGGCGACAACGGACGAGGAACGCCTGAACTGCTGGGCGTCGAGGATGAAGTTGACTTGCACGGCGGTACGTTCGCCAAAGCATTCGGGACCTTCGGTGGCTACATTTGTGGGCCGGCCAAAGTTCTGAACTTTATTCGCTACGTCTCGCCCGGCTTCATGCTGACCAAAGCGCTGCCCGGCTGCATGACGGCGGCAACCATCAAGTCACTGGAGCTCATGCAGTCGATGCCCGAACGTCGGTTGCAGCTGTGGGAGAACGTGAATACGCTTCGCCAGGGTCTGAGCGACGCGGGCTTCGCGATCGGCAACCCAGAGGGCGCCGTCACCTCGATTTTCACGCGTGGCGCGATGGCGTTGACGGCCGTTCGACTGCTGCAAGAGCAGCACCAGATCATTGTGAATCCGGTCATGTACCCGGCGGTCCCCTACGGCACGTCAATTATTCGAATGACCCCAAGTGCATTGCACACGCCTCAGCAAATGATGCAACTGGTGGATGCCATCGTCGAGGTCGCCAAAGTCGTGCCGCTACACGAGGGCAACGAGGCCGCCGCGCACAAGGCGGTTGCGAAGTCATCGAAGTAATCGCAGGGCGCAATCAAACTGGCCGGGCGTTGAATTGGCCTACGCGTTGACAACGTTGATCGGCCAGCCATCGATGAACGCCTGCACGTTGTCGGCCGTCGTTTGCATCAGTCGCTGCCGCGCTTCGATCGCCGTCCACGCGATATGCGGCGTGACTAAACAATTATCGAGCGACCGTAACGGATGATCGTTCGGCATTGGCTCAACCGAAACCACGTCCAGCAACGCGCCGGCGATCTGGCCTTCCTGCAGCGCTGCGGCCAGATCGGACTCGTTCACCAATCCGCCGCGAGCGGTGTTAATGAGCACAGCCGACTTTTTCATCTGCGCTAAAAACGCAGCATCGATCATTTGTTCGCTCTCTTCGGTCAGCGGACAGTGCAAACTGATGACGTCACATTGCTCACATAAACCGGCCACATCCACCCACGCGAAACCCGGCCAGTCCGGGGCATCGGCCTGACGACGACTGCACGAGACGACACGCATCCCAAACGCTCGTGCCAGCGTCGCGGTGGCTCTTCCGATCCGTCCCCAACCGACCACACCGAAAGTTTTGCCATTGAGCTCGGTCAGCGGTTTGAGGGTAAAACAAAATTGCTGCGACGCCTGCCATTGGCCGTCGCGAACGGCCTGATCATGTCGCTCGGGCGCATGAATGAATGCCAGCAACATCGCGAAGACGTGCTGAGCCACCGAATCGGTACCGTAAACGGGCACGTTGGAAACAGGGATCCGCCGTTCGCGGGCTGCTTTAAGATCAACAACGTTGAACCCGGTCGCGGTCACGGCGATAAATTTGAGGTTGGGCAACCGGTCAATGGTCTCTCGGTCCAAAACGACTTTGTTCGTCAACAGAATGTCGGCGTCAACAGCCCGTTCAACAACCTGTGAAGCTTCAGTCGCACCGTACACGACGACTTCATCGACCGAGTCGATTGACTCAACGGGCGTCCACGGATTATCACCCGGGTTTAGGGTTTGGCCATCGAGAACAACAAGCTTCATGGGTAACTCACTTTGATTGCCACCCACGCCAAATAAATCAACCACAATCCGAAGGCGGACGCAGCGACGTAGAACGGGATACGACTCTTGGGTTGCATGGTGGCAGGTTGCGTTTTCAAAAGATGGTTGTGCGTCGATGTTGCACAAACGCAACATCTTAGCGGCAAAGCCCAATTTTCTCGCGTCCCCCAGAGAACCAACTGGAACGTCTAGGCCTTGTTTTCCTGTATTTCCTGCATTTCCTGTTGTTCGGTGGGGAATGCCCCCTGAATAAGTGGTTAACTGGCTCCCTGCGCTAAAGTCGCACCTACGTTGTAGTAGAGAAAGCCGTTACTCCGACGCCAGCCCTACGTTCATTCCTGACACAAGCGCCATTCCGATGAGTCAGATCCTCCCAGCGACCGAGCAAATGCAATCAGCGGCTGCCCCGAACACGGCTCGAAAACCTCGCACCAAACGCATCCTAGAACTCGATGCGCTGCGAGCGATCTCGTGTCTGAACCTGCTGCTGTTTCACTTTACTTTCGTGTACCAAAACAAGTACGGCTTCGCGTCGCCGCTGGGGTTCGCATTTCCTTACGGCAAATACGGAGTGCAGCTGTTCTTCATGCTCAGCGGTCTGGTCAACGCGATGACCATGCTCGCCAAACGCAAACCGGGCGACTTTATTGCGGCCCGCTGTATTCGAATCTTTCCCAGCTACTGGTTGATGATCGTTTTGAACTTGGCCTTATTCGCCTGCCTACCGATGTACGGCATGGCTCCAAGTGCCGCTGAATCAGTCGCCAATGCCTCGACTCTGCCACGACTTTTTGGGTTCAACAATTTCGAACCCGTTACCTGGACGCTACAGGTTGAGATGCTGTTCTACGGCTTCCTGATGATGACGTTGGTCTTGGGCTGGATCGATCGGCCTCTGCGTTTAATGATGACTTGCGTGGCCGTTTGTTTAAGCAGCTGTTTGTTCTTTGATTGGCACTTTGTCCAGTATCCAGATTCGGTTTGGAATCAACGGTTCACTACGGTTGAGCAATTGTTTTTCATGCGAAACCTGCCGCTTTTCGCGATGGGAATCTTATTGAACGAAATGCGTAGTAAACGGGGCGTCGCGTGGAAGCATGCCGCCGGAATTTTAGTCAGTGCGTTAGCGTTTCATGCGATCGACCTTCGCGACCACAACCCCGTCGCCACCGCACTGCTGTTTGGCCTGTTGGCGGCCAGTGCGTTCGGGAAAGTCCCCGTGCTGCGTTTCCGACCGCTGCTGTTCATCAGTACCATCTCGTACACGCTATACCTATTTCATAACAATGCTGGCTGTGCCCTGATGGCGTGGCTAGAGTCCCTAGGCCTATCTCCGATGTTGACTTTGATTGCTGCGACTGCATTTGCGATCGCCATCGGAGCCGCAACAACCTTCCTTTTCGAGCAGCCAGTGACCAAGTTCCTGCGTGGCCGCTGGCAAGCCCTGAAAGCCCGACGTAATCCCGCCCCGGTTGTTGACACTTCTTCTGTCAAAGCCGCGGTTGCAATGGCAACGTCGCGAAAGTAACCCGTCCGAGAGACACGATGAATCTAAAGTTTTTCACCAATCTAGAAACACTAGAGCAGCACTCCCAGCAGTGGGACGCGGTCGCCGGTGACTTTCCCTTTTTCCGTTTCGACTGGATGGGGAACTGGTTGCGTCACCTCGGCACCAGTTATCAACCTGCAGTTTTGGTGGCCACCGATGACACTGGCAATTGGCTTGGCATCGCCCCATGGTGCATCGATCACGAGAACGGAATGATTCGGAAACTGCGATGGCTCTCCAGCGGCGCGGCCTGCGGTGACTATTTGAAGCTAATCACAAACCCCGAACACACCACAAAGTTCGCGACAACCGCGGCAGATTGGTTGGTGGAGAACATCGGCAACAACGACACGCTGGGCCATCTGGATTCGATCGAACTCGAAGGCATCGCACTTGCCGATGATGATGCAAGCTTCTTTGTTGAGCTACTCGAAGCCAACGGTCTGCAAAGTCATTCGGTGGAATTGGAAGGATGCTGGAAAGTCACTTTGCCCAGCGATTGGTCCGCCCTAGAATCGCAGTGCTCCAAATCGATGCGTCGGAAAACGAAAAAGGCAGTCAAGCGTTTGACCGACGCGGGAACCAAAATCCTGACGACTGATGACAGTGACTTCGAGCAACGGTGGGAGAATTTTATCGTCTTGCATCAGCAACGACGACAATCGCTGGGCCAGTCGGGTTGTTTTGCTCACGATAATTTCACCAACTTTTTGAAGGCGGCAACACGTGGTTTGATCGCGACGGGCCACGCGGAAATTATTGAGATTCAGCACGACGGACGCCCATTGGCGTCGACGCTGTTGCTAAACGATCGAAACACGGTGTACATGTATCAGTCGGGCAGCTGCAATGAGCGTTCGGCGATGGAGCCCGGCTATCAAATGGTCGCTTGCGCGATTCAAAGGTCGATCGAAGCGGGCCACCAAGCGTTTGATTTCCTCCGCGGCGACGAACCTTACAAGGCACGCTGGAATACTGAACGAGTGGGGCTGTCGCGAGTCAAATTCGTCCCCCAAGTTTTCTCCGCTCAACTAAAGCACTCACTCTGGCTAACCGGCAGGTCAATCAAACAGTGCTTCGCACCATCCGGAGCCAATTAGACAGTTCCGACATCGATCAGGGCACCTTGAACGTCCATTTTTTGGTTGCGTACTTAATTGCGGCCAACTTCGTCGCCACGGATACGAGCTGTTTGTGTCGAGCGACGGGCAAGGGACGGTCGGCTGCCCACCGCTCGGTAATTGCGGCCCTTAGCGTTTGGCAATCGGTCGGCAAGCGGGTTAAAAACTGATCGTGCGAGCGGCCCTGTCGGTATTCGGGTTCGCGAATCGGTCGGTTGAGGCACTGACTGACCAAGGGCAAGTCGAAGTCACGGCAGATCATCGTACCGTGGTAGACGAACGCGTCTTTCTTGCAGCGTAGACTATTGCCCGAAAATTTTTGCCCTCCGAGCGTCAGGTCGGACGTGCCGTCGAGCTGGACGTCGACCCCCAGATTCCCAATCGCACGCTGCATTTGGCTCATTACAAAATGGTGGGCCCGATCGAGCATTCGCAGTTCGGGATACCGCTGGTAAGGAATCAACACGGCGTACATCAGGCATCCCGGACCCGCGACAACGGCTTGCCCGCCACTTACGCGACGCAAAACCTGAATTCCTTGCCGATGACACGCATCAAGGTTCGCCTCCGTGCTGGCTGGCGAACTACGCCCCAGAACGACGACTGGTTCGGACGGCATCCAGAACCGCAGCGCGACGTCAGACAGGTCAGATTCAACCATCGCCTCGTCCATCGCCAACTGCACGTCGAAACCAAGTTCGTTCAAGTCACCAATCAGCAAACACACAACCTGTTTCCTTCGTTGGCCAAACGACCACGGGATTAGACGATCCGTGTCCAGCACCAAAACGGCTTCAGCTCTACTGGCCCACTTTGCGAAATACGAACTTAGTTACCAGCCCCTGTTGGCGATGGGTGAGATTCATTTCGCGGCCATTTAGCGTACCGTCCATCTTGTCTGCCACCGGTTTGCCATTCTCGTGCGTTTGATTCAGAGCGATACGATTTCCTCTGAGGGTCCACTTGCCTTTGTAATTCGCCGCTCGCGAATCCATCACTTCCTTTGCGGTAAAGGTCCCATCAGCCTTCACGTCGAACTCAAGTTCCATGTCCCGAATCATGTCCAGTAGTTCTTGGACTTTCGCCGCGCCGCCAACCATGACTGGGTTAATACCGCCGCGCGAGGCATCCGCGGAACGTTGGCCGTCGACCGACCATTTGCCTACCGCGGGTGACGCGGGGGCGTCAGTTTCGCCCGCCGATGCTTCAACAGGCTTAGCCGTTGGGACATATCCCGCCGACGCGACCTCCGCTCGTTTCGCGTACGTCCCTAGATCGCAACCTACCGCGCCGACCGCGAGGCCAACTGCGACGACAACGCAAACTGCCCCCGCGGGTTTGTTTCGGGCTCTTCCCATAACGCTTCCTTCGCAAATCCAAATCGTGCACAACGTAGAACGATGTTACACGGTGGCTTGCAAGGTTGCCATGCTAGTCGATTTTTAGACTGGCTACGTAGGATCGCAAGCCGCCCTCGACTTTGTTGACCGGGCCAAACGCTTCCTGAAAAAGCAGCAACGGATCCACCTTCCGCTTGCCCGCCTGAGACGCTTCATTGGTCGCTTTGACGAACCGCGTGTAACCAAGCGGCTGCGTTTCGACCAAGTAAGAAGTCAGCGCCCATGACAGCGCGTAACCGGCATCCGGGCTGACACGGAACAGCTGATCATTGCGAATCAGCGACGCCACCAAGCCTGGTTTCTGATTGGCCGCCAAGTATCGTTTCGCGCGCGTGTAACGATAGACGTTGACCCGATCCTTCTTGCGAGGGTATTGGGCCGGATTATTGACTCCGGGGGCCTCAAACGTGGAAGCCAGACCTTCCTTGAACCACAACGGCTGAGCAAACGCGCGGTTGTGGATGCCAACATTGTGCGCGACCTGATGAACGGTTTCGTGGACAATGGTCTCCATCGTCGCATCGGCCGTTTTAGTAGACGTCTTCGTTCGCCCGTTGTCCGTGTCGTAGGTGATCATCCGGTTGCTAAGCGAATTGTAATACCCAACGGTGTTGAAATGGAAGTTTGTGTATCGCTGCGAAAATCGATCGTACTCTCGCCGTGAGGTCAGCACGATCGCGACCATCGGAAACTCGGGATGCTCCAGCCGCATGCCGCGAGAGGAGAACCACTGGCGGAAGCGAATGTAAATTTGCTCGAACGGCAAAGCCCACCGCTGGTAAGCGCCCGGCGGATGGACGACTAAGAAGTGGCGGGTCAGCGATACCTCGTACTTCGAACCGAACTCCTTTTGTAGCGAAACTCGCATCTCGCGAGCTGTCTGTGGCTCGAAAGTCGGAGCGATGGTCGTGACCTGATCGATCTCGTCAGGCTTGAACGATTTGATCCGTCCGTTGCGGCGCAGCAACGTCAGGCCGCTGTAGCCTTCGAACATCGAACGGCCTACGTAAGAGTTGTCGCCCGATTTGACGCGGATGGTCTCCTGACCAGTTAACGCTGGAATGGCCGGCTCGGCTCCGACGGACAGCGTTGCAAACCAGAGCCCCAGGGAGTAGCACGCGATTAAACACACGGCTACTCGACGCCATGAAGCGGCGGCCACCCTCAAACGGGTTCGCATTGGCGGCTCGGCCAAAACGTCCAAACTTCGAAGGCTGATGCTGAGAGGTTTCATGCTTCGTTGTCGCGTCGAGGGTTCAACAGACCTGCAAACAAGCGGCAAAGCAGTCGACAAATGACAAGGTTTTCCCGCTAATAGGAACATAGGGCAGTCCGCTGGCGACCGTGGACGTCGCGCTGCGAAAGTTCGACGTTCCAACCTTTGAATCGTTGTCCATTCCCGACAATCGCTGCAAACCCGTCAAGCGGCATGATCGCATTTGTCGATCGAACGCATAAATCGCGTTGTCCGGCGCTACTGGTCACGGTCGAACCGATACAACACATTCTTGCCTCTGGCCATGTTGCTTCTTGCTCCCAATCATGAACAGCTTGAACACCACTTCGAAATCTGCCGACTCGACTTCGGAAGCAGTTGCGCCGTCGTGCTTGTCGTCGGCCGATCAGCGTTTTGAAGTGTTCTACGACGGCGACTGCCCGCTGTGCGAGAAAGAGATCGACATGATTCGGCGGATGGACACCCGCCTACGATTGAAGTTAACCAATATCGCAGACGATGATTTCGATCCCACTGGAACAGGTCGCTCTTTACAGACGCTGATGAGGGAAATTCATGGCCGCCTTCCCGACGGAACCTTCTTGGTCGGGGTGGAGGTGTTTCGGGAGATCTACGGTCGAGTCGGTTTTGAGAAATCAGTAGGCTTCTCTCGCTGGCCGGTCGTTCGCCAGATTCTGTCATTCGGCTACACTTTGTTTGCTTGGCCACGTTATCAACTCGCGATGCGGCGGCTACGTCGAAAAGCGAAAACGGATGAAGCCTGCGGAAAGACCGAGTCCAGCGATTGCGATTCGCAAGACGGTTGCTCACAGTTCAAGTCGTTGGCCGAGTAGTTTTTTCATCGTCGCGTCACTCGTATTCAAGTAAGACGCAACCCCAGAGCACGGATCATCGCGGATGCGGATTGCAATCATTGGCGGCGGCATTTCTGGACTCGTTGCAGGTCATTACCTCGCGAAAAACCACGACGTAGCGCTGTTCGAAGCCGATGAACGGATCGGCGGCCATACCAATACGATCGACTGCCACATCGATGGCACGACCTACCCGGTGGACACAGGTTTCATTGTCTACAACGAGCGTACC
>CAZLFF010000091.1:0-1014 GCA_964558755.1 uncultured Pirellulaceae bacterium | reverse complement strand
CTATCCGAATTTTATTCGGTTGCTCGACCAGTTGAACGTGGCGTCTCAGCCGACTCGGATGAGTTTCAGTGTTAGCTGCCAGCGGACCGGACAGGAGTACAATGGCACCAACCTAAACGGCTTGTTCGCACAACGACGCAATGTTCTCAATCCCCGCTTTCTTCGCATGCTGCTGGATTTTCGCCGGTTCGGCAAACTCGCGAGGCTGGCGATCAACGACAGCAGTGGGGAAACCGTCCAGCAGTTTCTGGAGCGACACCGATTCTCGGCCGCTTTCGTCGAGCACTATTTTCTTCCGATGGGCGCCGCGATCTGGTCGGCTCCGTTTCATGTCTTTCGCGAATTTCCCATCGCGTTCATCGCCCGCTTCTATCACAACCACGGGCTGTTAGACATCAAAAATCGTCCACAATGGCGGGTCATTCAAGGCGGATCGCGCTCGTACCTACGACCGCTGACGGAACACTGGAACGATCGCATTCACACCAACCGTCCCGTCGTGAGGGTGACTCGGTCGAAGCACAACGTCACCGTTACCATCGCCGACGAGATCCCCGCAGAGTTCGATGAAGTAATTTTCGCCTGCCACAGCGACCAGGCGCTTCGTATTTTGGGTGACGATTCATCCGCGGTCGAACGTGAGATCCTGTCAGCATTTCCCTACCAATCAAATACGGCGACCCTGCATACCGACCAGTCGGTGCTGCCGGCCAATCGCCGCGCGTGGGCCTGCTGGAACTACCACTGTCCAGCCAGCAAACCGAACTCGGAAACGGATGCGGCAACGGTCACGTACAACATGAACATGCTGCAATCGATTGACAGCGACACGACGTTCTGCGTCACGCTTAATGACGGCCACGATGGTCCACCAAGAATCGACCCGGCGAAAGTCCTAGGAACCTTTCGTTACGACCACCCCACGTTCTCAAGCAGTCGCAACGCGATGCAAGCGCGACACGGGGAATTGATTCGATCCAACCGCACGTCCTTTTGCGGGGCTTACTGGCGAAA
>CAZLFF010000090.1:0-15332 GCA_964558755.1 uncultured Pirellulaceae bacterium | reverse complement strand
ACCTGAATCTAGCGCGTCTGCCAATTCCGCCACATCCGCGTATTTGATTGGCAAGGAGTCCGTGACGACTCCGCTTTCTATTCTTCCCCTTTCGGGAGCAGAGATAATAGAAATTCTGCTGCCCTCGCACAAGACGCCATGGGTTCGTTTTCACGATCCCCAACAGCCATTCGGAGCAACCAATTGGCTCAATATCGGGCGACCGTCGAATCGATCTCGCAACTCCAGGCCTCGATCCCGCCCGTCATGTTCTGAGCCTGCGGCACTCCGTTGGCTCGTAGCCAGTTCACCACCTGGAGACTCCGCCCACCGTGGTGACAGTGAACCACGATCGGCTGGTTCTTATGAGCAGCGATTTGCTCCACACGTTCAGGAGTTTCGTTCATCGGAATCAACAGACTGCCTTCGATCCGGCAGTGCTGATTTTCAGAAACCTCGCGACAGTCAATCAATAGAAGATCCGTCGGTCCATCCAGCAACGTCTTGACCGACTGAACATCAATCTCGATCGGGGGGACATCTTGTTGGTTATCACTCATCGCGCATGAACTTTCTACTCAGCTACCGCATCTGTTTTTCATCAGGTCGCCTTGCCTGAGAGACAGACCGACGTATATCCACCGACCAACCAACAATATAACGTATGATAACGAGTGATAAAATTGGCCGGTGACTAGGCTGGCTGATTGTGACCCACCAACCCAACCCTGACTCGTTTTGAGTTCATGAACGCCCGCGAATTCTCCATCGATATCGTTAGCCAACTGCGATCGGCGGGGTTCAATGCGCTGTGGGCGGGCGGCTGCGTGCGAGACTCGTTGTTGAATCGCGATCCGAAAGACTATGACGTGGCGACCGACGCGACGCCCGAGCAGGTACGGGATCTGTTTGGCCGCAAAAGAACGCTGGCGATCGGAGTCTCGTTCGGCGTCATCTCCGTGCTGCCCTCTGCCGCTTCCGCAAAGCCGGCAGGTCAGAAGCTTGAACCGATTGAGGTGGCTACGTTCCGGCGCGACGGTGGGTACAGCGATGGCCGACGCCCCGATTCAGTTGAGTACACCGATGCTCGGGAGGACGCCTTGCGGCGCGACTTTACGATCAACGGCATGTTCTTCGACCCGATCGAAAATCAGATCATTGACTACGTGGGAGGGCACGAAGATTTGAAGTCCGGCGTGATTCGAGCCATCGGTGATCCGGCGCAGCGAATCGAGGAAGACAAACTGCGGATGCTGCGGGGGGCTCGATTTGCGGCCACCCTCGAGTTTTCGATTGAAGCCAACACGCTGCGAGCCATTCAACAGGAGGCTCATAAAATTTCGGTGGTCAGTGGGGAACGAATCGGCAGCGAGCTCCAGCGCATGCTCGGTCATTGCAACAAAGTAGTCGCCGCGGAACAGCTCGTGGAAACCGACCTGCTGCGGCACATCTTACCCAGCGATCTGTCGCCCAACGTTGAACAGATTCGCAGTCAGGGAATTGCTCAGTTGAAGCGATTGTCGAGCCATCAGTTTGAGCCAGCGGTCGTCACGTTGCTGCAGTCCGCGCTGGGAGGCGGCCAAGATATTCAATCCGCAAAACGATCCGCGGCTCAGTTGCAACGCGCGTGGCGGCTAACCAACGAGCAGTGCGCCGTCATCGCTTGGATGCACGGTCACTGGAAACAGCTACACGAAGCCGACCGCCTGCCATGGCCAACGATCCAGCGCTTATTGATTCACCGCTCCGCCGTCCAAGCCGTGGAAGTGGCGGAGGCGGTTGCTGGTCCCAGTGACGGCACAAAATTTTGTCGCCAACGGCTAAAGTGGCCAACCGAGCGACTGAACCCGGCGCCGCTATTGGATGGGAAAGCGCTGATCGATCGTGGCATTCATCCGGGTCCGGCCTTTAAGCAAGTGCTAAACGCAGTCCGTGACGCGCAGCTGAATGGCGAAATCGAAACATCTGATTCCGCCGTCCAGCTGGCACTGGAACTACTGGAACAAGACAGCTAAGGTCGGCTCAGCCACTCGC
Source organism: uncultured Pirellulaceae bacterium (assembly GCA_964558755.1). Taxonomy (GTDB): domain Bacteria; phylum Planctomycetota; class Planctomycetia; order Pirellulales; family Pirellulaceae; genus Mariniblastus. Next base: position 13,319 of record CAZLFF010000090.1, on the reverse strand, counting down.
CGAGGTTCGATTAAACGCCACCGGCCAAGCCCTGCACGCGCGCCGGGTCGGTGTTGGATTCATCACCGGGGGTGCCGATCCACTCGATTTCAATGTTGTCGAACTCGGCGTGAGTCTTGAAGTCCTCAAAGATATCCTTCACGTCTTGGTCCATGTGAACCGTGTTGGAAGCATCCACGATCACTTTCTCGCCGGGGTCGATCGCCTGCAATGCGGTTTGGATATTCCCTTTGTTGATAAAGAACACTCGCTCGGCCAGCGTCAGCCGGTGAACCTTCTTACCGCCCTCTTCCGCCGTGTTGACCCATAGCGATTTGAAGTAGCTGCCGGACAAAATAAAGACCAGCGAGGCGATCAATCCGATCGCGATCCCGATTAGCAAATCGGTATACAGAATCGCAGCGATCGTGATGATGAAAGGAAGAAACTGAGTCCAACCTTGGCTGTACATGGCTTTGAACTTGGACGGATGGGCGAGTTTATAGCCAACGACGAACAAGATCGCCGCGAGGCTCGCCAGCGGAATCAAGTTCAGAATGTGAGGAATTGCGATGACACAGACGATCAAGAAGATCCCATGTACGAACGCCGCAAAACGTGACTGGGCCCCCGATTGGATGTTAGTCGAGCTGCGAACGATCACCTGCGTGACCGGCAAACCACCGATCATCCCCGAGACAAAGTTACCAATTCCTTGGGCGCAAAGCTCTTGGTTTAGATCCGTTTGGCGTCGCTGAGGATCGAGCTTGTCGGTCGCCTCGGCGCAGAGCAGCGATTCCAAACTCGCAACGATTGCCAGCGTCAGCGCGGTGATCAGAATCATGAACCCTGCGCGAAAGGTGGATACGCCCTGCACTTGCGAATCCCCTGTCGAACCGCCGAAAGCAGCCAGTGATTCGCGAATCCCGGCGATCGCAGGAGCCACTTCGGCCGCTTTCTCGTCGGAAAGTCCTTTGAATTTATCTTCGATCTTGGCCAAGTTCGCTTTGGCCGTCGCGACCTGAACTTCGGCATCGCCTTTTCCGTCATGCGCTCCGCCGTGCGAGCCATGACCCAGATTCATTTTTCCACCCTGAATCTCAGAAGGCTTGAAGTGAGGAAGAATCAGCATCGGAGCATCCAAGTGATACTTGCCATCCTCTCCCTCATAGTAGACCGGGCCCTTAGTGATTTGACGTAATTGGAACCTTGGCTGTCCGGTTTTCGTTGGATCGTCCAAGGGTTTTGAATCAGCGGGCAGCTTGGCAAGTCCTTTCTGATCCGCGTCACCGTCTTTTGGTTCTTCTAAATAGTACAGACCGTCGTCGCTTTTGTAGGCAACCGGTCCATTGATCACCTTCATCGTTTGAAATCGTTTTTCCCCTGCCGCAGTGGCTTCATCGAGCGGCACTGCACCCTCCGGAAGTGCATCGATCTTCCAGACGGGCAAGCGAACGAGGTGGTCGTTCTCAAGCTTCATTGATTCCATCGAACTGAACGCCAGGTTCAGCAAGATTCCTGCGATTACAGCAACCAATGGGCCTTGAATAATTTTAGTGAAGCTCATTTGAGTCATCCGTTTCGATGCCCAAAAGATCAAAATCGCCAAACAAACCAGCGTGATTATCAAAGCCGATGGCGTGATGTGGGTCGCTGCTTCGATGATTTCTGTAAACGTGTTTTTTCCGTCCGCCTGATGGAACGCAAGATCTCCCTCGTAGTCTTTGTCGTAACCAAACGCGTGAGGAATCTGTTTGAGGATAATGATCAATCCAATTGCAGCCAGCATTCCCTTAATCACCGACGAGGGAAAGTAATACCCAATCGTGCCGGCTTTGAATAAGCCCAGCAGAAACTGAATGACACCGGCCAGCACAACGGCCAGCAAAAAGTTGCCAAACCCCAGCTGGACAATGGCCGGCGCAACGATCGCCACTAGGCCCGCCGCCGGTCCGCTGACTCCAAGGGATGAGTTACTAAATAAGGTCACGACTAAGCCACCCACAATACCGGCAATGATGCCGGACATTGCGGAAGAGCCAGAAGCGAGGGCAATTCCCAAACAGAGTGGAATTGCAACCAAAAACACAACCAGGCCGGATGGAATGTCGGTCTTCCAGTGCTTGGTTTCCTTGAGCATCGTAAGCGGGCCGGTAGAAAGCATGTTATTGCCTAAAGAGTGGACGAACGGTTGACGGAATAGTTAAACGATAGTGAAGTTACGGCGACGACCAAGATTGATTTCGCATCGCCTCAAACCTCAAGTTGAGTGGTGGGGTTTTCTCATGGGCTCGGTTATACGAAAGCTGCTGTTTGATCTAGCAGAGTCATCAACTGAGCGCTCCGAGTGATCGCCTGATCGCGGTTCAATGCGACAGGCATGCATTACGGCGGCAATTGGTGTGCCGGAAATGCGGAGGGGGGACGAAACCCGTAAGTGTTCCACAATCGAAACACCGTTGCGCGGGCATCGGCTGCACGTGGCGCGCAGTTACAGTCGCAGAAAGCCGCCGAAGCCATTGAGATTGCCACGCGGACGCTTGGAATTGCGATGTCGTCCGTTGGTCAGGGAATCTGATGTCGGTTTAATCGACAAGGCCGAAACGACACCAGGCGTGCGATCCGCCTTGCGCTCATCGCGGGCTTGGGCTGCTTTTTCAAGCAGCAGCTGTTCCGGTTCGAGGTCCACGATCTCGGTCCCGATCACTTGGCAAACCGCCTGAACCGGCGCGACCGCGAGCGACGCGCAGAATAGCAGGACGAGCAAAGTCGCACTGCGACCGAGTAGCCAGAATTGTCTCTGATCTGATGGCATTCCGCGGTTACCGAAGTGGTTGGGCGTTAACGACCATTATTCATACCACCAAAATGGGTCGCAAGTGCAGGCGTTTCTCATTGAAAAGCTCCATTTTGTGCCCGAAAAGCAAAACTACCCAGCGTTCGTGACCCCCAGTCGTGCTTCAATACGGAAATCTAATCGCTGACTGGATGTCGAGGGCGCGCACAATTCGTTCGGGTCTTCTGGGCTGCGGAACAGGCCCATTCCTGTTTCGCTGAGTCCGCGAAGCGAAGACGCTAGGATGACGTTATAATGATGTCGAGTTGAGCGATAGCACGAGCTTTTGTTTAGTTCGCTCTTAGGCGAAAGAGAATCGACGATGGCGATCGACACGCAGTGCCCCGAATGTGGAAAGCAGTACCGGGGAGTCAAATCCGAACTAGCAGGGAAGAAAGCCGAATGCGTGTGCGGCCGGGTGTTTGTGTTGGGCGGTGCGAATCCGAATTCCCTCGGCGACGCTGAGGAAGCGAACCGCGATTCGATCAGTCTTTCGTCGGCGGCCGTGTTCGAAAACAGCTACGGAGACCTCGACGATATTCTCGCTGGCGCCGGCAGCGCCACGCCGCTCAAACCAGCAGCCCAAACGGAATCATTGCCGCGGGAATCACCGAAGCGATCGCGGGCTGCCAAACGGAAGTCGTCGGCGCAGGTCGCTCAGCCGAGTGGTCGCCAGTCGGCAACCGCAACGTCCAGTGACCCAGCTTACGGCAGCGCCGGTCGATCGGTGGGGTTCTGGGCCGCTTGGTTGTCTGGCACGATTGCTGCGTGGTCGTGCTGGGTGATCGTTAGCTCACGCTTTTCCGTGTTGCCTCAAACGCCGTTGGCGACGGTCAGTCAAGCGTTGCATGATTTGAGCCGCGGCAGTTTTGGCAGCCAATCGATCAGCGCGTCGCTGCAAACGACTTTTGTTGGCTTGGGCTGGATTATTTTTGCCACCGCCGCAGCACTACTGGCCGTTGCCGTTTTTCAACTGTTGAACGCACTGTTCAAGGCCGTACGACGACGGGGATTGATTCCCGGGATCGATGGTGTCGCCGCCATCTTGGCCAGCGTTTTGCTGTTCTTGATCGCCAGCTCGTTGTTCTTTCACAGTGATCACATGAGCCAAGTCACGCGTGAGCTGGATGCAAAACTCGTCGGGCAAGCTGACGAAAACACACTGTTGGCGCAGAACGTTCAGTTGCGACGCGAACAGAATGCGGCGCAAAGCCAAACGTTTATCACGGACATCGTGACCGCGGCGGCCGCACCGTTGTGCGTTTGCATTCTCTCGTTAGCGCGAGTCTACGTAACGCTGGGCGAGGGGCAGAAGTTGCCGGACGACCCAGCCAGCGCGTAGCTGCCTGCCCTACTCTTTGACGCCGTGGAAGTCTTTGATGACTTGCCAAGTTTCCTCGGGCGATTCGGTGTACTGAAACAGGTCAAGGTGCTTGTCACTAATGACCGCTTCGTCAGCCAAGTACTGGAAATCGATGATCCCGTCCCAGTACTCTTTGCTGTAAAGAATGATTGGGATTTCCTGCATTCGCCCGGTCTGGCGAAGTGTTAGCGTCGTGAACAGTTCGTCCAACGTCCCAAAGCCACCCGGGAAGCAAACCAACGCTTTGGCCCGCAAAAGGAAGTGCATCTTGCGGATGGCGAAGTAGTTAAACTGGAAGCACAGTCCTGGCGTGATGTAACTGTTGGGCGTTTGCTCGAATGGCAGCGTGATGTTCAGTGCCAGTGATTTGCCGCCCGCCTCGTAAGCGCCGCGGTTGGCGGCTTCCATGATTCCTGGTCCACCGCCCGTTTTGATAATGTACTCGCCATCGCGGAACTGCTTGTTGTAGTTCGTCACAATCCGAGCGAACTCGCGGCACTCTTCGTAGTAGCGAGATTTGTACAAGACTCGCTCCGCGCGAATCATCAGGCGTTTGGCCTCGTGATTGTCGGGGTCTTTGGCGATGGCGGCTTTCGCTTCCTCCATCAACCGCTCGCCTTCCTCACGCGGGGCGACCTGAGTCCCACCGAACGCGACGACGGTGGACTTGATCCCCGCATCGTCGAGCATCATTTCGGGCTTTAGTAGTTCCATCTCCAACCGGCGCGGACGTAGTTCTTCGCGTCGAATGAACTCATGATCCAAGTACGCCAGCCGGTAGCTGGGGTGATCCATAATGTCCTTCAGCCGTTGCTCTAAATCCGAATCGCTCACGAGGTTGTCCGATCAATCACAATCAAAAAAACGGCTGACGGAACGTTCGCGAGCCAGCCGGGAAACCACCTATTATAGACAAGCGGCTGGTCGGTGCGAGATCATCTTTGCGGTTACAGCCACTTCGCCAGCGGTCCCCCTCGCGCGGCCATGGCGTCGACTTTGGCGGACACCGCGGGGTCTTCGGCCAGCGGGGGCGCGTGGTGTGGTTTGATCCGCGCGTCGATGACCAGACTGCCGCGGCAGCCCCAGTGCTTTTGCTGAACCGACGAGTCGATACCTTCGATGTCGGTTGCCGGATTGCTGCGCGTGAAAACAGTCCACAAGAAATTGTTCAGCGAAGCTGCCGTGAAACGGCTATCGTCCACAATCACCACCAGCGGAAATCGATTGATGGTTGCGGCCGCGTCGTAGTTTCGACAGAACGTGGCAATGGCGGAGTCGGATCGATTCCCGTCGCCAGTATCAAACGCTGGCCCGCTGATCGCCAACACGCCAGGGAGGCAGACGTGGGGGTCGCGATAGCCAGACGGCAGGCTTAGGTCGGACGGGACTTCGGTGGGTAGTTCTCGAATCTTTGGCCCCGCCGCCGCGACGACAACTTTCGAACCCTCGTTGAACCCGCTGCCGGAATAATCCAGCGTGTCGATCGTCGTTCGCGTTTGAAAATGCAAGTCACGCTGCCAATCGACTCGTTCGAGCATCCGCACGAAAAACGTTTGGATGTCGTTCACGTCCAGCGACGGGTCGGCTGCCTCATCGATAATCCACAGATACTTTGCCAGCGACATTTGTCCCTGACCGAGCACCGCGTTGGCTTGGGTTAATAGCTCTTGCGGTCGTGTTGTTTCAGAATACGGAACATAGCGCTCACTGCCGATGGCCAATAGCAGCGGGTGTACGCCCGACGCATCGACCGCGTTCACGGCTTTGATTCCCGGCAGTACGGTCGGGATCACGGGCCCGGTGAGTTCGTGGATTAGTTCGCCGAAGACCGTGTCCTCCTGCGGCGGACGCCCAACCACCGTGAAGGGCCAAATGGCTTCGTCGCGATGATAGACTCGATCAACATTAAGAACTGGGAAATCGTGTTGCAGGCTGTAGTAGCCAAGGTGATCGCCGAACGGGCCTTCGGGGAGTTGGCGATTCGGATCGATCGTACCGCTGATACAGAAATCCGCGTCGGCATAGATTGAAGCCGCATCGCGTTGTTTCACCATCGGAATGCGGTGCCCGGCCAGTGCGCCCGCAAAGGTCAGTTCGGACATGCCTTCGGGCAGCGGCATCACGGCCGCCACAGTCATCGCTGGATTGCCTCCGACGAACACGTTGACCCCAAACGGTTTGCCTGCTTCGATGGCAGCCTTGTGTTGGACGCCGATGCCGCGATGAATCTGGTAGTGAATACCAATCTCGCGATCCCGAGCGTACTTGTTCCCGGCCAACTGCACGCGGTACATGCCTAGGTTCGACTTCATCAAACCGGGGTTGCGAATATCTTCGCTGTACACCTGCGGCAGCGTCACGAACGGGCCGCCGTCGTCCGGCCAGCTTTTTAATTGAGGCAGCAGCGACAGGTGCGTTTGGTTGGCCATCACGTCGCCGCGGCGAACGGATTTTGGCTGCATCTGCCACGCGATCAATGGAGCCCGCCAGTACTTCAGCGGCTGCTTGAGTGCCTCTTCGGGTGCGACTTTTAGTTGAATCGCCCGTTGGACGTTCTCGAACGTGTCGCGAAAGACAAAGCGCGCCCGCTCGAGGGTGCCGAACAGATTTGAGACCATCGGAAACGAACAGTTTTTTACGCTGCCAAAATAGATGGCCGGCCCACCGCTCGCATAAACGCGCCGCTGGATTTCGGCCGCCTCAAGGTGCGGATCAACTTCGTCGTTCAGACGGACCAAATGCCCGTTGCGTTCCAAGTCGTCGACGCACGCCTTCAAATTCCGATAACCCACAAGTGCTCCAACAAAAAATGTGGCAGGCCTTTTGCGACCGCCTCCCGCTCAACGAAGCGTGGCGGAGAATGCCGTGTGATCAGTCCGCCCCTTGGCTGGTTGAAAACAAACCCTGCGGCGATAGATTAGCTCCGATTGAGACCGCCAAACAGACGTCACCCTAACCAAACTTTCTCGCTATGAAAATCGAAGCCACTAACCAATCGATCACTGAAATTTCGGCCGACGCGATCGTGGTTGGCGTTTGGGATGACGAGCCGCTGAGCGGCGCAGCTGCTCAGTTTAACAAGGCGAACGGCGGGACGCTGGATGATCTGATGGAGGCGAAATTGGTCTCGGCCAAAGCCGCCAGCGTCACCACGATTTTGGCACCGGCGGGAGTCAAATCCAACATGGTCGCGGTTGTCGGGTTGGGCAAACGCGAGGCCTTCACCCCGGCGACAGCCTACGAGGCAGCCGGTGCCGCGTCACGCAAGTTGGCCGACACGCCCCGTGAGCGAGTGGTGTTCTTTTTGGATGCGGATCATTTGGAACACGCGATTGCCGGTTCGATGGTTGGCTGTGTTGGGCAGGACGTTTACCGGCACGAGAAACAAACCAACCCGATCGAGAACATTGTCTGGGCGACCGAAGACCTACCGTTGCTGGACGCCGGCCAAACACTCGGCGAGAGCATCAATGTGACTCGGCGGTTGGTGAACCTGCCGGCCTGTGACATCTTCCCCGAGTCGTTCGCCGAGCAATGCGTCGCGTTGGGCAAGGACGCAGGCTTCGAGGTCGAGGTCTGGGATGAGGAAAAGCTGAAAAAAGAACGGTGCGGCGCTTTGTTAGCGGTTGCTCAAGGTTCAGCTTTTAAGCCGCGGCTGGTCATGATGCGTTATAACGGAGGTCCAGCCGATCAGAAGCCGCTAGGCCTAGTCGGAAAAGGCGTTACGTTTGACTCCGGTGGATTGTCGCTCAAGCCAACTGCCGGCATGATCGACATGAAATGCGACATGGCGGGTGCTGCGACGGTGGTGGGCGCCATGAATGCGATCGCCAAACTAAAGCTGCCCGTAAACGTGATCGGATTCGCTGGGTTGGTTGAAAATATGATCAGCGGAACCAGCTATCGCTTGGGCGACGTCGTGACCGCACGCAGTGGTAAAACGATCGAAATTCGCAACACGGACGCCGAGGGGCGATTGGTGTTGGCCGACACGATCGACGTCGCGGTTGAACAGGGCGTCGGCAAGCTGATCGATTTGGCCACGCTCACCGGCGCTTGCATGGTGGCGCTGGGGCCGAACATCGCGGGCCTGATGAGCAACGATCAGGATTGGGCGGATTCGGTTGCGGCAGCATCGAAAACGGCAGGCGAGAAAGTTTGGCAACTGCCGATGGACGAAGAGTTCGCGGAGCAAATCAAAAGCAAAATCGCCGACATCAAGAATACGGGCGAAGGCCGCTGGGGCGGCGCGATGACGGCCGGAAAGCTGCTGCAAGAGTTCGTGCAAGGCACGCCTTGGGTCCACCTCGATATCGCCGGCCCCAGTTTTGCCGACGCCCCCAAGGCTTGGGTCGATGCCGGAGCCAGCGGTTGTCTCGTGCGGACGCTGATCGAAGTTGCTCGGCAGCATTCATAGCCTAGGTCTCCCAGGCTTTTCAGATTCCGCATGAGGGCAGTCGCTAGCACGGCCAGAACGCGTATCGGCATTCTCACGGGTGCAGTAATTCACCAAGATACGCGCTGCGGATCCTCGTAATACTTGTCTTCGTTTGCTTGCGAAAGCACGCAGTCGTTGCTTCAAGTGCGTTTGTGGGTTCGCGTCTCTCGCCTCAATCTCAATCTTACGTTAAGGAGCTATGATGGGTTTTGTTCAGGACTTCAAAGACTTTGCTTTTAAGGGCAATCTGATCGACATGGCGGTTGGTATCGTCATGGGCGGTGCCGTCGCCGCGATCGTCAAATCGTTTTTAGACAACATCATCACGCCGTTGATCGCGTCAGTGTTGCAGATCCCGGACCTATCAAAATATGTTATTCCGATCGGTCCAGAGGTGCCCAAGCTTGATGCGGCAGGCGACCCGATCATGAATGCTGCCGGTGACCCGGTTATGGAAGCAGCGGCGATCAAGATTGGAAATTTTATTCAGAACTCGATTGACTTCGCGATTCTAGCTTTGGTGATTTTCATCGCGTTGAAAATTGCCTCGGGCATGATGAAGAAAGCGGAAGCAGACGCTCCACCAGCAGCCGACATTCAGTTGCTGACCGAGATCCGCGACGCTCTGGCCAACAAGTAAACGGGCCGACTGAAATCCACCAGTTGCAACGGACAAAGTAAACGGGACGCTGATTTTCAGCGTCCCGTTTTTCGTGATGCGTTGCTACTATTTGGGTGTTCGACGAAGGGTGAGTTTCAGCTCACCTGAGTTATCGGCCAGCTCTGTCCACGCATCACGACAACGAACGTACAGCTGACCCTCGGCGGGAGCCTTCCACGTGCTTCTTGCGCCTAGGTCAAACGGTTTGCTTAAGTGGAAATCACTTAGCACCGCGCCGATCAGTTTTCCTTCCCCTGCTGTTGATCCGTCGCCTGTCAATTCTTGGCCGCCCTTGCCCACTCGCCATGTTCCCTCGGCGACATGGTCGTACGATTGGCCCTCGATCAATCTGACTCGGGTTGCCTGCCAGCCGCTACGAGCCAGCACTTGCGTTTTTGAACGACCGGACGCGGATAGCTTTTGTGCGGAAGTCTCCCAATCCCAAACGCACAGATCGACTCGATAGCCGTTGCCAAAATTCTGCACGAACTGGTCGTACTCGAACGAGATGTTTGCCGCCACAGGACCAAAGGCCTTCGTGAAACTGTCGTTTTTGCGACCGTTCATCAAGTTCAGCCCCAATTGCCTGAACCGCTTGGCGTAGTTCGAGTTGTTCGCCAACAGGTGACACAGCGCCCAGCGCCACGCGTACGCTTGCCAGCTGTCGCCCGTAATCTGTCCCGCGGCCACAATGGCCTCCATCTGTTTGGGTTCCGCCGTTTGCAAGTAGCGAATGACGAACGGATCGATGTCGACAGCCTTCTCGTTGGGCTTCCAGTACTGCCCCATTTCGGCCATGCCTTCGGCGAACCATACCGGTCCGGTGCCACCAAACGTCAATGCACAAAACGCATGGACGGCCTCGTGTTGGCAGATGCCGTGGTCCGCAAACGTGTACACGGCGGCCTCAGAGAATCGGGTTGACCGTTGAGTCCGATAGATGGTGATGCCGGCTTGTTCCGCGATCTTGGCGACGCCCGCGGCGGGAAGCTTGCCAGTCGGCCAGTGCGTTAGGTCGCGAACGACAAAGCACACGATCGGTTGCTTTGGTTTGGCTCCGAAGTACTGCCCGACCAAATCGTGCATGACTTCCAGCTTGGCCAGCAGCACTTGAGCACTGCGGTCCGAGATATCGGTGTACAGTAAGAAGTTGTCAGAGCGAAGTTCACGCGGCGGCACGGGTTCGTCGCTCAGGTGCGAGAAACGCTGAGTCAGTTGATCGTGAAACGACCGAGTGACGCGTTCGCGTTTGGCAATCAGGTCGATCTCGATATGTTCAATTGCGAACTCGCCGGTCGAAAATTCCGCGACGTCGGCCCGAATAACTCGGTCGCCAGCACTGACTCGATCTAGTTTGTCGTCCTTGATGTTCAGCGTCGCGTTCTCGGCAAGAGTCAGCGTGACGATCCGTTTACGGTTTAGATCCGAATCCGGGATCGACAATCGCAATCTGTTTTTGCTCAACGAAACCACTCGCCCCGTGATGCGACACGGTTGGAAATCGCGTCCGCTGTCGGGCTCGTTCTCGAACGAGTGATCGAGCGGTCGATCGGGATCTTCGACAACGTCCAACGTTTCCACATCGCCCTTTGTTTTCCCACTGCGGTTGGTCGGCACGGTCACTTCGAGCACCATGCCGATCTCAACCAGTTCGCGGGGCAGCTGGCCGGTGACTTTGATCTCGGCGGGAAAGAGAATTCGTTTGCCGCCCAGCACGACCGCGGCTTCTCCCTTGTTCTGAACTTGCAGCTTCCTCGCGATTCCGTCGGCATCCACGATCGTGATCACCCCGGGTGCTCGGTCGCGAACAATCCCGGAGGTCGTCGTTTTGGCAACGATCCGAACCCGCTGTGCCGCTGCCGTGTCTGGGCCGATGGACATCGCAATCATCACAGCCGCAGTAATCCAGCCCAGCCACTTGATTCGTGCCCGCCGAGGCAAGTGTCGCGTGGCCCGCCAACAGCCGGCCGACCGATCAGGTTTTGACGTGCGATGGCTCATGAGCAACCGTCCCAAAAGAGCACCAACAAGCAGTAGGACGAGCGGCGAGCAACCTACTGCGGCCTCACCGGGATTCGCGAACTCGCGGGCTGATTTTTGCGGGGCAATTTTTGTTGATTTACGACTTTCCCGAGGCTCAGTCGTAGTTTACGATACGGCCTGCCAAAAAACACATGGGGATGTGGCGGAACTGGCAGACGCGCTAGATTTAGGATCTAGTTCCTTTACTGGAGTGCAGGTTCGATTCCTGTCATCCCCACTCGGTAAAACAAGGGTTTTCGTCTTTGAAACAATTCAGAGGCGGAAGCCCTTGTTTCGTTGAAAAACGCACTGGGGACAAATTGGGACAGCGTCGCGTTAGTGTTGGATTTGTGTCGATGGTTCTTGCGACAACCAACGAGAATAATTCCACATGATTGTTGATACGTTGGCCGGAAATCGATTGACGAACGGCGTGCTTCGCAGACAGCGGATCCACGATCAAGTTGCGGACCAAATACCTGTGCGTGAAAGACGTGTTCGCTATTCATGAGCAAGAAATTTCGGCACGAACTTTCCTGTTTTAGCTGAGTAATTTTCGTATGCTTGGCCGAATTTTTCGCGAGCGTCCTTCTCTTCAGCGTTTGCCAGTCGCCAGTAAACGAAGCACAAAACTGGCATCGACAGTACGGTGGCGACTGTTGGCCAATTGATCAGGCTGCCGACCAAAAACAGAAAGAAGCCAGTGTATTGTGGATGCCGGATGTAGCGATACAAACCTTGCGTTACCATCTCGCCACGCTTGACAGCGTCGTGTAACTGCCGCCAACCAACGATCGCCAAAGCCGCACCGACCACGATCAAGCAATGTCCAATTACAACGGTGGCGAACTGCGCGATGACCAAATTGTCTTCTCCCGCTCCAAAAATGATCGGCCACAAATGTCCGTTGTAATGATTTTCTGCGTCTCCCGTTGACCGCCCAACAACATTCATCACCGCGTAAGCCGTCAGCGGTATGCCGTACATTTCGGCATACAATGCAACGACCCACCCCTGAGCCACACCGATGGACTTCCATTCAGATTTGCGTCGAGGCTGGAGGATTCCGTAGAGGAAAATGCCGACCAACACGACATAGAAGACCACCAGCGACCAGTTAAAGTAGTCGATCGAAAAAAAAGAACGCACAGACTCAAGCATCAACAGCTCCCATGGATACCGACCCGGTGGTGGATAACCGCAACTAAGATTCAGCAACAACCGGACGACGACAACCAAACAGGGCCCGTGCGTAGCATGTGATGCTAGGTTCCCCAGGCTTGATAGATAGTGAGTCATCGACATAGTGGAAAAGTATTTGCAATCAACCAGCGGCTCGACTCTCTCGGTGGTCGAAATCAACCCGCGACACTTTTGGACGCTAGGCAAATCAGCGACTTGCTCCAACTCGTCCGGCTGAACGCGCTTCATGAATTCAACTACTCAGCATTCGTGTTCGTTGCGCACACAGGAGCCAGACGAAGTGAGGTCGCCCGCAGTCAAATCTCGGACCTCGACTTTGACAGCGGGATGATCACGATTCGGGAGCTAAAACGTTTACGAGGCATGCAATCCACTCGGCGCGTCCCAATGACACCGCTGCTGACAACATCACTCAGCGAATGGTTCGAAAATCATCCCGGCGGGCAACTGACCTTCGCAATGCCAGAAGACGTGTGCCGATCTCGGAAAGAACGTGAGATTGGAAGCCGGTTATTTTCCAAAGAGCTCTACTATCACTTCACGCGAACGCTCAAAGGCAGCAAATGGGAAGTCTTGCACGGCTGGCACGTCCTTCGTCACTCATTTTGCAGCAACTGTGCCGCGGCCGGTGTTGAGCAGCGTGTGATCAACGACTGGGTCGGCCATCAAACCGCCGCGATGGTACGACATTATCACCATCTATTCCCAAACAAGCAAAAACAGGCAATTCAAGCGGTGTTTGACTCCAAAATTACATGATGCAAGTTTCGAGATTCGATGCTCTCGAAGCCGCATAACGATTTGCTGACGTTTGGTG
>CAZLFF010000089.1:0-15410 GCA_964558755.1 uncultured Pirellulaceae bacterium | reverse complement strand
ACGCGGCTCAAGCCGAAAGCGGATGCGGCCCGGGTGGTTGCGGCGGCCGACTGGGCGGTTGTGGTTGCGGCGGAGCAGGAACCTGTGCGGCGTGCTTAAAAGGAATTGCACAATACTACCACGGACATCCTTACGGCGGAGCCGTTCCACACACGACACCGCCACCTGCGGGAGCCGGAGCAAGCGGAGCCGGCATGGCCCCGACCTATGCGTACCCGTACTACACAACTCGCGGCCCACGTGACTTCCTGAGCCGCCGTCCGATGGACATTGGCTACTAAACCGCCAGAAAACACACCGTTGAGGTCTCTCGAGCTCAGCGAGGACCGACCAAAACAAAGACCGTTGCCATAAACCGGCAACGGTTTTTTTGTGTTCGCTAGGGTACGCAAGCGACGAATTAGCGACTTGCCCGACGACGAGCAAACAAGTGCGTGCTGGCGAGCATCAGCAGCAGTGCGGTCGATGGCTCGGGAACGCCGATCGGAGTTCCTGTCACCAAAAAGTTATCAAGTCTGACGTCGTCGTTGCCTTCGAAGTCGTCAAACCGAAACGTAAACGCGGCCTGATCGTTAGCGGCCAACTCGCCGCTCAAGTCAATCAGCTCGCGCTGAAAGTCGGTGGCACTGGTGGCGATGGGCGAATTGTTCGCGAGCGTCGTTGAAGTACCACCAGCGAAGTCCTTAATGGTCGTGCCATTGAACGCGATATCCGTCAACAAACTGGTGTCGTACTTCAAATCGTATTCCGAGAAACCGCCTTCAGCATTTCCACGAATGTCGAACGAGATTTGAATATTCTCAAAGCCGCTGGTCGAAAACTCTAGAAACAACTCGCCATCGTTGTCGCTGCCCGATTTTGCAAAGTCGTCCCAAGCGATCGATCGGTCTCCGTCAACATCGATGCCAAGCAGGACGTTCGTATAGGCGTTGCCGCCCTTACCATTGCCATCGGTGTCGGCCCGCTGCTGATAGATGGTGCCCGTGCCGATGCTGGCCGGATGGACGATTTGAGCGCTCTCGTCCGGCACGACAAAGCCGTTATCGAAGTCCCAAAATGCAATGACTTCCGTGGCTTGCCCTTTTGCGGATTGGCTGGCCACTGGGCACAGCATGGCGGCAATGGCGACGCAAAAAAGTTGAGCAAATTTCTTCATGAGGGACCTCCCGCGCGGAAAAGGAAAACAAACCGTGTGGCTCGCAAAGAGTGCATGTTAGTCACCCTCTTACTCGATTCAAAGCCACGAACTCGCCCCAAGGCCCAATGTGAACGAAACTTCACCACAGCGAGGCCGATGAGGCAGACGGCCTCCGTGCGATCGGGCGGAGAAACCTCAGAAAACCATGACCTTAAGCTTGGCTCTCTTCGAGTGTCGCGTTTGGGTCTGACGATTCGCGTTTCTCCAACAACAGCCGAATCGGGACCTCGCCAAAATCCAGCGAATCGGCCAGGACGCTCAACAAGTAGCGCCGGTAGGTCTTTGAAAAAGACCCGGGATCATTGCACTTGAGCATGATCGTTGGTGGCTGGATGCCGATCTGAGCCGCGTAATAGATCTTCGGCCGCTTTTTGTTGGACGACATCGGCGGCGGGTGACGGACGAGGGCCTCTTTCAAAATCCGGTTTAACGCTGGGGTGGGGATACGCGTTCGTGATTGCTTGAACAGCATCTGAGCGTGGTTCATCATGCGTTTCACGTTCTGACCGTTGGCCGCCGTGATGAACGCAATCGGCGCGGCCCACAGGTTGGGAAAATTGTCGCGCAGGTAGTCTGCCCAACGCTCAGTCGGCATGTGCTCCGCCATCGTGTCCCATTTGTTGACGACGAACATCAAAGGCTTATGGTTTGCCTCGATATAGTTCACCAATTGCCGATCGACTTTGCTGATTCGCTGCCCCGCATCGAACAACATCAGCACCACATCCGCGTGACGGATGCTGCGGTGGGCTCGATGAGTCCCATAGAAATCAATGTCCGTGCGAACGCTTTTACCGCGTCGCAAACCGGGAGTATCGATCGCAACCATCGCGACGTCGTCCAGCTCGAACCTCACGTCGACGCTATCGCGGGTCGTCCCGGCGACCTCGCTGACAATCATACGCTCCGTCTGAGCCAGCGCGTTGGTCAAGGTACTCTTGCCGACATTGCGGCGACCGACTAGCACGAACTTCATTTCCGGCCTCGCGATCTCGCGAGCTTCGATCTCTTCCTCGCTAGGCAGTCGCTCGACAATCGCGTCAACTAGCTCTTGACGACGGCGGTTATTCTTCGCACTGCACACGACGGGCTCGCCGCAGCCGAGTGAGTAAAAATCGCCAGCTTCGAGTTCCCAGTTATCGCCATCGCACTTGTTGACAACGAACAGGACCGGCTTGTCGATCCCACGAAGACGCTTAGCGACCTGGGCATCCAACGCGGTCCGTCCGTCCCGAGCATCGACAACGAACATGAGCAAATCGGCACCTTGGATGCCCAGTTCGATCTGCCGCTCGATCTCTTCGTCCAACTCATCGATATCGTTGATGCCGATGCCACCGGTATCTACGATCTCGAAATACCGCCCGCCTTCGTTCAGCAAATAGCTCATTCGGTCCCGCGTCACCCCGGCAACGCTGTCGACGATGGCCAAGCGGATGCCTGCCAGCCAATTAAAAATGCTGGACTTGCCGACATTCGGACGACCGACGATGGAAACTTGGGGAAGCGACATAGTGGCAACGTGAGACTAAAACGACAGGTTCAAACTAAGCAAACGCGCGGAACCCGTTCGACTAAAGCAGGCCTCGTTAGATCGCGGTTCCGTGGCTTGGTTATCAACCGCGAACCGCCACGCTAAACTGCGATGAGGCAACTACCCCCAAAGTAACAGGTTTTAGTTTCTCGGAAACGGGTAAAAGCGAGCAAAGCCAAGTGAATTCGCAAACGGAAGGTTCAAAAGCAACGGCCGATGGGACGGCGGAGGGCACGCCAGAGATTGACGTGCGTCGTGTTCTGCATCAGCAACTGGCATCGCTCCAGCAGGCTGGCGTCAAAGACCTACCAAGGCCTAGTGGGAAATATCAATTCGAATGGATGGCCCTTGAGGATCCGGCGGCGGCAGGACGGACCAACGCACCCTCATCGAACGCTCGACCAGCCGCAACCGCGGCGCCGCGGTCAAGTCAGCCGGCGACCGCTTCGGCGGAATCAAAACCTCAGCCTCAAACCGACAACCTCGCGCCCCCGTCGAGCCCCGGTAGCGAGCAGTCGCTTCCGTATTCGCAATCGCTACCGCTGGCCCAACGAAAGCAACAGCTAACGGTCTTGAACGACTTGGTCGCTGGCTGCACCCGCTGCGACCAACTGGTTCAAAACCGAACTCAAACCGTATTCGGTACCGGCGATCCGACCGCTCGGCTGGTATTCGTGGGGGAAGGCCCCGGTGCCGACGAGGACCGAACGGGTGAGCCCTTTGTCGGCGCTGCCGGACAGCTACTGACAAAGATCCTCGACGCCTGCCAACTGTCGCGCGAGCAGGTTTACATTTTGAATGCGGTGAAGTGTCGCCCGCCCCGCAACCGCAACCCGACTGAGGGAGAACTGACTCACTGCTGGGGTTATGCTCGACAGCAGCTGGAAATTCTCCAACCCGAGTTCATATGTTGCCTCGGCAGCGTCGCGGCCAAGACTTTATTGGGTACCAAGCAGCCGCTGGGGCGACTTCGGCAGCAGTTCCATCAGTACCGGGGCAGCCGCGTAATCGCTACGTATCACCCAGCCTATCTTTTGCGAACACCGGCCGCCAAACGTCACGTATGGGATGATATGAAACTGCTGATGAAGGCGATGGGCGTCGATCTATAGACGACGGTGCGTCGTTGGCCAAACCGCCACAAGTTTGATCGGTAAACGAATCGCCCCGATTACATTTGGCCAACCCGGTTCGACACCGGACTTGGGCCGGTTTCTTGTGGTTTTCCCGTTTCAAAACGCGGGATTTCCGCTGGGCAGGAGCTGATTTGCAGCTATCGTTACAAGGTCAGTCGCGACGCGGCAAGCTTGCCTAATCCGCAGGGCTTACCAAAAACTGAATTAGAAACACCGAGAATCATACCGCGGCGTTTAGCGTCGTTCAAAATATAAACCACAAAGGCCGCTTCGCGAACATTCAAGCGAACGCGGTGATCAAGAAACGGGTTGGAGAAAAGAATGTCAGCTTTCGCTTTCAAACGCTTCGTTCAGATGTTCGCACTTGCCGTGACGCTTGTCGTGGCCGGTGCAAACGAATCGTTCGCACAAGACATCGGGGACGGCGGCTTTGACTCTCTATTTCAAAACCCGGGTGGTGTGGAGATCAATCCCGAAGGCGTGCTCAAGAACCTAACCGTTCCTGCAAACGCAGCCGAATTGGATCGTGCTCGCCTCGAAGCCGCCACGGCAGCCCTCAACAAGGATATGCAGCAGCCCAGCCAGCTGCGAAAGGTGTCACTAACACGCCTCGAAGCGGAAGTCGCGAAACTGCGCGCCGCCGGCCAAGCAATCCCAACAGACATGGCCTACCTAGCCGGTCTGACTCGTATTAGTCACGTGTTCTTTTATCCCGAGACACAGGACGTTGTCGTGGCCGGTCCTGCCGAAGGCGTATATCTGAACGGTGCCAACCGAGCGGTAGGCATGAAATCAGGTCGCGCCGCGCTGCAACTGCAAGACCTAATCGTTGCGTTACGAGCATTTGCACCGGGCGACAAGAGCACCAAAGTGATCTCATGCTCGATCGACCCGACCCCCGAAGGCTTGCAACGCATGGAACAAGCAATGGCTCATGTCGCGAGGAACTTCCGGCCGGGTGACGAGGAAGCCGTCGTGAATCTATATCGCGAAGCAACCGGTTACCAAACCATCACGATCGACGGTGTCTCGCCGAAAACCCACTTCGCCGCCACGATGGCCGAAGCCGACTACGCGATGAAGATGATCGGATTGGGCCTGCGGGACACGCCGGTTCGCATCACTACCTTCGTCGAAAAAACCAAGGCCCGTTACGCAAAAAGCAATTCGTTGATGCGTTGGTACTTCCAGCCTGATTACAGCTGCGTCCACATGACCGAAGACAAAAATTCGATGCAGCTGATCGGCGACGGTGTCAAATTGGTTGGCGAGGACGAAAGCGTGACCGCCGATGGGCAGCGAAAAGGCCAAGGGCGAATGAACCCTGCCAGCCGAGCGTTCACCAAATCGTTCACCGAAATGTACGGCAAGCTGGCCGAGCGTTCGCCGCTGTTCGCTGAACTGCGAAACCTGATGGACCTGACCATCGTCGCTGCTTACTGCCAAAAAATGGGTATCTACGAGAAAGCCGGCTGGGAACTGACCACGTTCGGCGACGAGTCAATTCTCCCAGTGGAAACCAACTACCCACTCAAAAAGGTGGCTCCTGTCATCAACGCGTTCTACCGCGGCAAGCACTTCATGACGCCGATTGCTGGCGGCGTGAGCATTCAGCCTCGAGTTGCTTTTAACTCAGATCGCGTGAACATCGACAGCGAAGGGAAAATTCAGACCGTTCGCGACAGCGTGGACGTCGATTCTCTGGCCGACGGGCAATGGTGGTGGGACTAGTCGACCAAGCCAACGACGTGCCCGCCTGCTAAGCCAAGCACTCGCACGAATTTCCGGCTGATAGACAACGTTGTCGGCGACAGTGATCGCGGGTGACTTTCCACTCGCCCAGTTTCCGCGTCTAATGATAGCCACGGGTTTGTCGTCCCGAGCGAACCGTCCCAAGTGTTCGCTCCACTCTATCAATCGAGCATCCGTTGCCCCGTTCGCTGGTCTTCAGTCGCGGCGGTGACGGTGACAGGACCATGGTCACACTTCGGCGGGCAAAATCAGACGCACCACCGCGCGAGTTCACCGCTGGACTAGTCGCGTATCCGGGTCACGGCGCGCGGCTGGCGTCCGGACAATGGCGTCTGACGGTTCGTGGCGTAGCGTTTCAATCACCGTCCAGCTACACCGCGCGTCAGAAGATGCTGGTCCGAGCGTTGGGCAAATTGATGCGGGCGACGCCGGAAGATCTGGTGTGTGAGATGTTCCAGCAGCGGGTGGCCCCGTTCCTTGATGAACCCGATCATAAACGGCGCGTCATATTGACGATCGGTGATCAAACCTATCGCTTGCACAAGCGAACGTTTCGAAACGGTCACTTTCGCGGCCACCTACAAGTCGACAACGATGTCGTTCAAGCGTACGGGAAACCGCTCCCACACGGGCAAATCATGTTGCCTTACCAAGTCCACCTAGACGACGAAGCGACCCTGACTGCGAAAAGCGATCTGCGGCTAATCCCGGCAGGCGGAATCAGCGTCGTATCGGACGTTGATGACACGATCAAGGTTTCGGGCGTCGGGGATCGCCGCGAGCTACTGGCCAACACCTTCCTACGTGAGTTTCAGGAGGTCTCTGGGATGGCGGCCTTGTATGGACGGTGGGCCGCCATGGGAGCTGCTTTTCATTACGTTTCGTCCAGTCCGTGGCAGTTGTTTGATCCACTGCAAGCGTTGCACACGAAGCTCGGCTTTCCTGAGGGCACGATGCACCTGCGGCATTTTCGATTGCGAGACCAGCTGTTCAAAAAGTTCAGGATCCGACGCCACGGTAAGGTTTCTGCCATCCGCTTGCTAATGAAAGAGCTGCCGGAACAACAATTCGTGCTTATTGGTGATTCGGGCGAGAAAGACCCCGAAATCTACCGCAAAATCTGCCGACGATTCCCCGACAGGATCCGAGGCCTGTTCATTCGTGACCTGCCTCATAAGGTCATGACCGACGAACGCTGGGAAAAAGTCCGCAAGGCATTGCCGAAGGGGACGGTCGCCGGCTTCCAAGGTGCTGATGACCTAGCCCATCTGACAGCGGGGCTTTTCGGGTAGAACCGATCCGCGGCGGATAGCGAAACACTCGGTTCCTGAACACTTTTTACCTCTTGTCGCTCATCGTCCACTCGGCGATACTATGCGACTTAAATTTTCGAGGTCTCGCCCGATACGTTGTCGGGAGTGACGGCTTCGGCTCGCGGTTGGACGACGTTCGTGCTTCACGAATCGCCCACCGGAGTACGCTCACCAATGTTAGCCAAGGAGCTAATTGAAGATGGCACGTTATTCAGGTCCCAAGGGCCGCATCAACCGACGTTTGCAGGCACTCATCTACGAAAACAGTGGTGCCGCCAAAGCACTCGACAAACGCGGTAACCAGCCGCCAGGGATGCACACTCGCTTCCGCCGCCCGTCCAACTACGGACAGGCGTTGATGGAGAAGCAAAAGATCAAGCACTACTACGGCATCGGCGAGCGTCAACTGCGTCGGTACTTCGACAAGGCCACCGCATCCAAGGGCAACACGGGTGAGAACCTGTTGCTGATCTGCGAGCAGCGGTTGGACAACGTCATCCGCCGCGTCGGTTTGGCAAAGACCCGCCCTCAGGCGCGTCAGGGTGTGGCTCACGGTCACTTCCGCGTCAATGGTATCAAGGTCGACAAGCCATCGTTCTTGCTGCGTCCGGGCGATGTGATCACCATCCGTCCGCGTCCAAGCTTGCTGCGAGTCTACAACGACATCCGCGAGCAGGGCGTTGAAGGCGAAGGTTGCGAATGGGTGTCATTGGACACCGACACGCTCGTCGCCACCGTCAACGGCAAGCCATCGGGCGCCGGCGACATCAGTCTGCCAGTGGACGCGAACACGGTCGTCGAATTCCTGTCACGTTAGTGCAGTCTCGACGCGCAAGCGAGTGAGCCCAATGGCTCGCCCAAAAACCCAAACGGCCAGTCCTTGGTGGCTGGCCGTTTTTCGTGGTATTACAAACTCAGTCACAAACCCTACAAAAAATCATGCAAGCTCAAGTTGTTGTCATTGGTGGTGGCCCCGGTGGATACGCAGCGGCCTTCCTGGCGGCCGACGAAGGGATGGACGTCGTCTTGGTCGAAGCCGAAGGGCGACTTGGGGGCACGTGTTTGCTCCGCGGCTGCATTCCCTCAAAAGCCTTGCTGCATGTCGGCCGTGTTATTAGCGAAGCCGAAGAGATGACGCACGACTGGGGCGTTGCGTTCACCAAACCTCAAATCGAACTCAACAAGCTGCGTGATCGCAAGAACAAGATCATCGATACGCTGTCGGGCGGCCTCGGTGGCCTCGCAAAAACTCGCAAGGTCAAGGTCATCAACGCGCACGCAAAATTTGCGGATGCGAACACGCTGGTCTTCGAAGGCGACGATGAATCGATTCCGGACGGCGGCAAGCTGACCTTCGAATATGCGATCGTCGCCAGCGGCAGTGTTCCAGCGATGCCCGGCGCGTTTAACATCGGTACCGACCGAGTCATGGATTCGACCGGCGCGTTGCAATTGGAGGACATTCCCGAATCGATGCTGGTAATCGGTGGCGGCTACATTGGCCTCGAGATGGGCACGGTCTACGCCAGCCTGGGCACAAAAGTCAGCGTGGTCGAACTGCAAGACGGGCTGTTGATGGGTGCCGATCGTGACCTTGTCCGACCGCTAGCCAAGCGACTCAAGAACCTGTTCGAAGACCGAATTCACTTGAAGACAAAAGTCGGTGGAGTCGCCCTAGTGGGCGATCAGGTCGAGGTCACTTTCGAGGGCCCCGGCAAGTTCGGCAAAGAATTGTTCGATCGAGTCCTGGTTTCCGTCGGCCGACGTCCGCGCACTGAAAACTTGGGGCTAGAAAACACGCGGATCGAAACCGATCAGCGTGGTTTCTTGGTTCATAACGCAAATTTGCAAACGGCCGAGCCGAACATTTACGTGATCGGAGACGCCGCCGGCGAACCCATGCTGGCTCATAAGGCGAACCACGAGGGACGACACGCGATCGAGGTCATTCTCGGTCACGCATCAGCGTACGACAAACGAGCTTGCCCGGCGGTCGTGTTCACTGACCCCGAGATTGCGTGGACGGGCATCACCGCGGAAGAAGCAAAACGCGATGGCATCAGCCACGAAGTGGTCAGCTATCCGTGGGCGGCCAGCGGTCGAGCTCAAGCGATTGGGCGCACTGAGGGTTTGACCAAGTGGGTTGTCGATCCAAAAACCGAGCGTGTGCTCGGATGCGGCATCGTCGGCCCGGGCGCGGGAGAAATGATTGGCGAAGCCACGCTCGCGATCGAAATGGGATGCGAGGTTCGCGACATCAGCGAAACGATTCACGCTCACCCGACCCTAGGCGAAACGCTGATGAACGCAGCAGAAGTCTTCTACGGCACCGCGACCGAAATCTATAAGCCGAAGAAAAAGTAGTTCCCAGCTCCCTCTGGTAACGAATTTTCACGCCCGTCGCAAAGCTTCAATCGGATCCAGTTTTGCGGCGGCTCTGGCCGGGTAGATCCCAAAGATCATCCCAACCGAAAATGACACCAGAACAGCGACCAAAACCGACCACACAGTGACCTCGGTTCTCATCCCCGACAGCCACGAGACAAAAACCGGCGCGGCGAGCCCCAGCGCCAACCCGATCATCGTGCCAATGCCCGATAGCACGACGGTTTCAAACAGAAACTGCGTCACGATATCCCGCTGCCGTGCACCCAAGGCGCGACGAATTCCGATCTCCCGTGTTCGCTCGCTAACGCTGGCGAGCATGATATTCATGATCCCGATGCCGCCAACCAGCAAAGAGATTGCGGCGGTCGAGCCCAGCACCACGCTGAAGATTCGCTGAGCTTCCTCGGCTTGTTCGAGCAAATCCAGCGGAATCACGATCGCGAAGTCCGTTTGTTTATGCGTCTTTGCCAAGAGACCTTTGATCACCTCGGCCGTCGGTTTGACATCGTCGACGCTGTCGACTTGAACGGTGATTTGGCTGAGTTCTAACTTTTCTTGAACGTAGGAACCCTGTTGCGATCGCCTTAGCGTCTCGCCGATCCGGGCTCGATCACTCGTCAACGGAATGTAGATATCACGATTAAAATCCTCAGCCGAAAGACTCGACCCCGCGCCACCGGTTGGCGTGCGATAGCGAGTCACGCCGACGATTCGAAAGAAGTGACGATTGGCGATCTGGACGCTGCGACCAATCGGGGATTGATGACGAAAGAGTTTCTCCGCAAGCTCGGAACCGATGACACAGATGTTCCGAAAGTGTTTCAGGTCACTCGTTTGAATGAACCGGCCTTGAGCGACCTCCAGCCGATTCGCCATCGCATAATTCGGATGAACCCCAACGACTCGCGCATCGAGACTCTGGTCTTGGTGTCGCGCGTCGTGAATAAACTCACGATGGGGAGTCGCACCGGTGACCGTGCCGACCGTTTCTACGATTCGGTCCATGTCGTCGTACTTTAATCCGTACTCCAACGCTCCCCATGATGTCCGCTCGGTCGCGTCAGATGGTTTCATGCTCCGGCAGATGATATTCTTCACGCCCAACGACGCAATCTGCTCCTGCACTTCTTGGTTGGCTCCTTCGGCAACGGCCAGCATGATGATCACAGCCGCCACGCCGAACACCAGCCCCAAAACGGTCAGAAATGACCGCAGTTTATGCATCATCAGGCTTCGGATGGCGGAGGAAAACATGTTCTTGGCGGGAGGGCAGCAGAGATCGAAATCACGAGGTCAAAGAAAGGAACGTCGGCGCGGCCTAGCTACGGAGGCCCCTGGTTCCCGGGCTTTGATTCAGCGTCACCTTCAGGCTCTTCGTCGGTCGAGTTTCCAAACTCGATTAAGCCACGCTGATACGCGTCCATCGCCAGCTCGTCCCCAACGGCCAATCCGTCGGTCGCCTCGATGAACGAATTGGTGACTCGTCCAATCTCGATTCGATGTTTTACGAACTCGTTCTTTGATTTCTTGAACACGTACGACTGGCCATAGTTCTCCGTCACCGTAGTAACGGGAACCGCCAAAACGTTTTTATAGGTACCCACTTTCACCTCGACCTCGGCGGTCATGCCCGGCTTCAGATCGACGCCATCGGGAATCTCAAGGATACGAACGATCACTTCGTAGTTCTGAGTGGTTCGAAAATAAGAACTGTCGGACAGCTGAGAAACGGTCATGACCTCGCCCTTGAACTTATGGTCCGGGAAGGCATCGATCCGAATCGAGGCCTTTTGATCTTTCTTGATCTTGTTGACCACCGATTCGTGCACGCTGACCTTGACCTGCATGCGGGACATGTCCGGCAGATTAAAAATGGACTTACCCTCATGGACTTCCGCACCCTCCCGGATCTTTCGGTCGTCGGACCACCAGTACTCGTTGGCGTAGGCGACCGTGCCCGGCTGCGGAGCCAAGATAACGCATTTTTCCTTGGCGGCTTCCTTTTCCTTGAGTTCATCCTGTTGCAGTTTCAAGTTGCGTTCCGCGCGGCTCACTTCCGTTTCGGCCTGTCGCTTTTGGGCTTCGGCGGTCGTTTTGGCCCTCTCAAGTTTTAGCTTGCCATCCTCCACATTATGCTTGAGCAGCGTCATTTGCTCGCGGTAGGTGTATTTCGTCAGCACCTCTAGCTGCCGGCGATCGCGAACAACGCGGTGACGATGGCTCTGCACCCGAAGCTCGATATTCCGAAGTTGTTCGGGCGAACGAATTCCTTTTTTGACCAACGCGCGGAAGTTTTGCAGCTCATCAACGCTGCGTTCAAGCTCGGCTTCACCCTCGCTGATCGAACGTTGAAGATCCGCGACCGCCTGTTGGTAGTCGCCGTCACGGTATTTCTCTAACGCGATCTCCGCTTGAGCCAACGCGAACTCGGCGTCAGACACGAGACTGTCGGACTCGTTTTGCTTGACCCTAATTTCCTGCTTGGCCGTTTCCAGTTTTCGTTCGGCCTCATTGACCTGAACCTTCTTCTCCGCGATCAACTTGTCAATCGCGTCCGAGCTGAACTTGACGACCTCGTCGCCCTTTTTGACCATGCTCCCCTCAGGCACGATAAAAACGATCTTGTGTCCGTGACCGGGAACTTCACACTTGCCCAGCACCGTCTCTTGACTTTCCAGCGCACCACGCTCGATCAC
The DNA here is from genome assembly GCA_964558755.1 of uncultured Pirellulaceae bacterium. Taxonomy (GTDB): domain Bacteria; phylum Planctomycetota; class Planctomycetia; order Pirellulales; family Pirellulaceae; genus Mariniblastus. The sequence continues at coordinate 3,393 of CAZLFF010000089.1, read as the reverse complement.
CGTGTCGCGCAGCGTTTTTTCCTCGACGATGTAGGTCAGCAAGTCCGCATTCGGATCGACTGCCAGCCTTTCCGCGATCAAATTGGCGGCGACCGCGGTACCGGTCAGCAGCAGGATCAAAAGAGCGATCCACATCAGACGCTTTGGCCAGCGACGTTTCTTGCTTCCGGCCGGCATGGGCTCGGTCGGCTTACTCTCCGCCTGTGCCGAGGGGGCTTGATTCGATTTCAAATTGGGATTGCTCAAGCTTCAGTCCCGTTTCAGGTGAATTCAGTTCCAAATCGGTCCGCTCAGATCGTAGCAGTTCAGTCGTGGCGTTCTCTGCCGGTACGAATTCAGGCTGAGGAACCCCGTCATCATAGTCGGACTCGATCGCCGAATCATTCGTCGATAGGCTTGATGATTTCCCAGATTCTGAATTCGCATTCGATTCCGATCTACGACCAAGTTGCCCATTGCTGGCGTAAACAGCCGGGTCAGCATCTTGATTCAGCCAAGCGCCTTCGTCATCCAAGTATAACAGTTCCAAATCAACAAACAGATTGATTCTGGCAATTTCATGTCCAATCCGGCTTGATATCAAAGCGTTTTTGGCAGCCAGCAATCCTGACAACGCGTTCAGCAAGTCTTGGGTTGGACTACTATCGTTACCGCCGTCGGTCGCCGTTCGAAGTCGAATCTGAGCCTCATCGACCTGTCGAATCGATGAGATCAATTGTTGACGACCAATTTGAAAGTTGAGCCGACTAATCCGCAATGCGCGAAGATCGGCGCGAATTTGGTTCGTGATTCCGTCTTCAGTGGCCATCACCTGTCGCCGCGAAGCTTGATACGCAATCTGACTGGCCCGGTACGCGTTGCCCTCATTGAACCGATTGAGTGGCCCGTCAAATTGAACGCCAACGTTGTAGCGATTGGCATTGGAGTCAAATCGAAACGCGTTATCGTTGTCTGTCCCCAAAACCGCGGACGCGGAAACGGTTAAGTCGCTCTGCAAAGCGTCGGCAGCGACCTCTACGTTGCGAAACGCGTCCGTCATCCTCGCCTGTGTATTCTTCAAGTCCAGCCGATTCTGCAACGCGTACTCGACCGCGTCTGGCTGCTCGATGTCGGTGCGTTTGACCTCAATGAAGAACAATCGCGATTGCGTTTGAGCCACAAACATGTTGGCCAAACGTTCACGTAGCCGGCGACCAAGCATTCGAGTCAACTGAGTCCACGACGCGATCAGCTTTTCATCCTCCGTCAGTTCCTTTGACTTCTTGACGACGTCCTTTTTCGAGTCCGAGCCAACCCGTTCCTCGGTTAGATCCTGATCGCGCCCTTCGGCCAGATAGTCATCGACCACGAAGAACAGATCAGAAATCTTTCGATTGGCTACCGGCTCATTCACATCCCACTTGTTGGCAACATCGAGGTCGTTCTTCAAGTCAGCTTCCAAATCCGCCACTAGTCGGGCGACCTGTTTCGCGAGTCGTTTTTGCTGAATCACATCCAGCCGATCATCTTCGTTGACTTCGTCGGAATCTAGATTGTTGAGTCTCGCAAGCCAGTCGTCGACGTCACCCGAGATCTGCGGAAGCATCTCGATCGCTCGCTGGTGTAAGTCGAGCATCTCCTTGTGGACTTTCACCAGCGTCTCACGCTCGGGCACCTCCGGTGGTAGCGTCTGGGTCAACTGTTGGTACAAAGCCTGCGTGTCCGCTTGTAGCTCCTCCAAAGCAGGGTCAGACAGCTCAAAGGGCTCAAGCAAACTCTCGTCCAACTCGATTTCAACCCACGCCGGCAGCCCCAACTGGAACTTGAATGCGTCAAACGAGTTCTCAAGCGATTGTTCAGCCCCGAGCAAATTACTGCGCCCGGTCTGCACGTTCTGGAAAACCTGATCGTACTCGATCTGAGAAACCTGCCCCCGCGCCAATCGTTCGCTGAACTCTTCCAGATTGATCTGTAAGCTTTCGAGGTTTCGCTCTTGGTTACGTTTGGCTTGAATCTGGGTCAACAGATTCAGATAAGTCGAAATCACATCTCGATAAAAACCACGACGAAACCGAGCGAAATCTCTGACTTCGTACAGCAAACCGCGCTCGGCCTGCGTCAGCTGATTCAGCCGAACGTGTCGAAACGCACCTCGGAGGATCGGTTGCGTCAGCCCGACAATCAGATTGCCATTGGCCATGTTGAACTGGTTACTGCCTAACTCCCACACGAATGAGTTTGCGATCGATGTGGTGACTTGGCCGCCCGCCGCCAACGCTCGGACGAAGCCAAGCTGGTTGCTTGTCCCGAGCGTTCGCAGTGCGTTCGGCCCGTCACTAAAAGCTTCAAAGCTGGTTCCCGTACCTCCGAACCACTGAGTTTGGAACTCGAATCGCTGGCTGGCGAGATTGAGCCCGCTCAAATACAACGCTTCAACTCGTGACTGAAAATCACGGCTGTGCATCAACGCAATCTGCACGACCGTATCTTCGGACAGAATCACTTTCCCTCGCTCGTTGCGCGGCAGATGCTCAAGCCAATGCAGATCGTCCAACTCAAGAGCTGTTGGAATCGCGTCGTAGTATTTCCCGTTATCCAACGCGTTGGGACATCGAGTGAACTGATCCGCGGCTGGATCGTCGCACGGCTTGGGAGCACAATCGGGACAATGAGGATCGGCCATCCGCGACCGATCGTCGGGCTCAACCGTGCGATCGGGAATCCGCCACAGCGAGTCCGTTTGCCGGCTTCCAACCAAATCGTAGGCGTCTCGATCTGCCCGCTGACGATGCCACGAACGTGAGCAACCACCCACCACGATCAAGACAAACACCGCGCAAACCGCCATCGTCCACCCCAAGGGTGGCGGGTTCCCGTGCGTTTTGGATGAAACAGACTTGAGCGTCATCGAGCCATGCGAACTAGCGGATCAAGGCGCAGGTCGCTGCGACTGCGCGGAAATAGCTAGTTTGGTTATCGAGCTAACCGCTCCGCCGAGGTCAGCCAACAGCGCAACAATCAACAGAAAACGGCCCAATTCACCAACCAGCAAAACGCGATCAGCCCGCAAAGTTTACCAAAGGCACCTAAACAGAAAGGTCACAGACCGATTAAGCGAACAGCTCCTCGCGCACTTTCGGCGTGTTGGCGGGCCCGATCAAACGTTGATTCAAGCCTTGAAACGGAAAGCTCAACCGATGCGGTTCAAGACCCAACGCATGTAGCATGGTTGCTTGAAAATCGCGAACCGAAATTTCGTTCTCAACAACCTTATAGCCCAGCTCGTCGGTCTTGCCGATCGTGGCTCCTGCGTTGACGCCGCCGCCCGCCATCCACATCGTGAAACAATCGGGATGGTGGTCGCGACCAAAATACTTGGAGCCGTTGCGACCTTCGTTCATCGGCGTCCTGCCA
>CAZLFF010000088.1:8889-15425 GCA_964558755.1 uncultured Pirellulaceae bacterium | reverse complement strand
GGTCGAACCGGTGATGCTCCACGTGGCATCGTCTGCTCCCAATCCGATCGTGTCGTCGATGGTCTTGGTTGCGTCATCCAAAGTCGAGTCGATCGAAACCAGCACACCAGTCGAGCTATTCGCGTTGAGCAGATTCACGCGATAGTCTTCTGGACCCTCGACAACGATATCGTTGGTGGTGTCATGGCTGATCGTAAGCGTGGTCATTTGCCCGTTGCCATCGCTGGTGAATGTTAGCTCGCCAGTGTTCGAATCGAATGCCAGCGAGCCGGCGTTGGTGGGGATAGCGTTGTAGGTGGTCACCGCTGTTTGAATAGCCGTCGCAAACGTCGCGTAGTCCGCGCTGTCGGTGCTCACGTCGGTCAGCGAAAGCTCGACGGAAACCGCTTCGCTGGTTGCCAGTTCGCCCGACAAGTTGATCGTGAAGGTTGTTGGTAAACCTTCGGCCACGGTTTCGTCTTGTTCCAGACGCCAAACCACTTGTTCACGCACGCCGCCGTCACCGACGGTGTCCGCGATCGTTGTGGTGACGCTGTTGCCGGTCGTGCTGACCGACGTTGCAGCGCCGGTGTTGCTGCTGGAGTTGGCAATTGAAATTTCGAACCGCTCGGGTCCTTCCACCAAGGCGTCGTCGACCGCGTTCAAGCCAATCACGATTGGCGTTAGTGGGGTCCCCGTACTGGTGAAGGTGATCGTTCCCGTACTGCTATCGAATGCCAGCTCAGGGCGGCCCGCGATCGCGGTGTTGACCGCTGCGATAAAGTCTCCGTAGTCAGCCGACGTCGTTTCGATATCGGTTAGCGAGAGCTCCACCGTTGCGACTTCACCTGCTTGCAACGTCCCGGACAAATCCAGTTGGTAGCTCATCGAGCCACCCTCGTCCACGTTCGCCGAACCGCTCAGCGACCAAGTGGATAGATCCGGTGTCCCGCCGACGCCTTGCGTGTCGTTGATGATCGTTGTCACGCTGTCGTTGGTCGTATCGATCAAGGTCGAGATGCCATCCGCAGAAGTGGCGTTCGACAAATCGATTGAGAACGATTCTTGGCCCTCGGTCAACGCGTCGTCGGTCGCTGTCAGGTTGATGACCAAGTCGCTCATCGACGCGTTGTCAGTTGGGGCTGTGTAGGTCAGCACACCAGTTGCGGCATCGAAGGTCACGTCGTTGTTAGTGGTCACGGCCGCTTGGATCGCCGCGACGATGTCCGCGTAATCGGTGCTGCTGGTTGAGATATCGGTCAGGCCAACTTCGACCGCGACCGAGCGTCCTGCCTCAAAGTTGCCCGACAAAGCAATGGTGAACGTGGCTGTGCCGCCCTCGTCGATCGAGTTCGTGCCCGTGATTGACCAAGTTGCTGGTCCATCAGGCACGCCGCCATCGCCTTGAGTATCACCGATGGTGGTTGTGACGCTTGATGATCCGGCAGCAATCGAGATGCTCTCGCCGGTGGTGCTGGCCGGGTTGCTGAGCGAGACCGTGAATTCCTCTGGGCCCTCAATCGTCGAGTCATCGGTTGCGGCCAGAGTAATCGTTAGATCGCCCATCTTGGCCACGCTGTCACTGGTAAACGTCAACGTAGTACCGTTCCAGATCAGGCTGCCTGCCGCCGTGCTGGCGTTGTAAGCATTGACCGCTGCGGCGACCGCGGCATCGAAGTCGGCATAGTCCCCGGCAACCGTATCAACGTTGGCAATCGCTAGATCTACACTGGCCGTTTCGCCCGGTTGCAATAGCGCTGCATCCAGCGTGACGGTGTAAGTTGCTTCGCCGCCTTCATCGACCGACGTCGATCCAGTCAGCGTCCAGGCCGCCATCACCTCGTCGGTTTCGAAGGACAATGTGCTGGTGACGGGATCGCTGGTCGCCAACCCGTCATCGGCCACAAAGGTGAACGTGCGGTCTCCGAGTGTTGGCGTCGCGTCTGTGTTTTGGTACTGCAGCTGGCGAATCAAGGTCTGCGCATCGGTTATCGGTACCTCGGCCGCGGCCGACGCTGGGTTGGTCACTGTGAACGTCGTGCCGTCAAAGGCAATTTGATACTGCGTCCCGTTAATGGTGATCGTCTGAGTGCTTGGGCTGTTGAGCGGGAACGAAGCGTTGACTCCACCATCGCCATTAAAGATTGCGACTTCACTGGCACCATCGAGCACGCCGCCGGTCGTGATGGTTAGCGACACGATCGAGGTATCGGTAATGTCTGCGACACCCGCATCGACATCCGAGACATTGACTGCCGGTCCGCCTTCGGTGAACGTCGTGTTGAAATCACGATCGGTGTCGGCTGCGGTTGCCGAGCTATTTAGATCGATCATCGTTGGCAAGTTGCCTTCGCGATAGGCCACCTCGCTGGTGTCGTCGTACTCGTTGGGTAGCTGACTGCTTGGGCTGTTGATGTTGCCATCGGGGTCGGAGTAGCTGGCACCCAGTAAATCGCCGATGCCGTCGCCGTTATTGTCGGTCCCCGGCGTTAAGCCAGCTTCAGCGGCATCGGTTTTTGTGTCGTCATCACTATCGAGATCAAGAAAGTCGTAATCTCCATCGCCGTCGGAATCTTCGGGGCCTTCGAAGCTGGCTCCAAACAAGCCGTTGGCGATCCCGTCGTTATTGTCGAACTGGGCAATCACGCCGTCACGATCGTTGTCTTCGTCCGAGACATCTCCGTCGTTGGTCTGATAGCCGGCGGTTGGCCGACCCTCGATCGTGTCCGCGATGCCGTCGCCGTCGGAGTCCAGATCTAGATAGTTATCAACACCATCACCATCAAAGTCATCCGGCGACGTGCCTCCGGCGAAAATGTCCATCACACCATCACCGTCGGCATCAGCTACGCCGCCATTGGCTGCGGCTGCCTCGAACAGGCTGATGGTGCCGTCTTGGTTGGTGTCCGCGGCGATCACCGCAGCGGAGGCTCCGCTTTCAACCAGGTCGCTAATGCCGTCGTTGTCGCTATCAAGGTCGCAGTGGTTTTCGACCGCGTTGTTGTCGGAGTTCTCGGTGATCTCTACCGTTGCAGTAATCGAGGTCGAACTGAATCGGCCCAGCACGTTGAACCCACCCGCGGCCTCGACATCGCGCAGATACATCCTCATCGTCGAAACGGAAGTCGCGGGCGTGAACGTGGCCGCCCAACCGGCTCCGTTGTTTGTGTCGCTGGCGGTGGCCACATTGATGATGACTTCCGACACTGCGCCGGCGTCCAGTTGCGGTTGAAAATCCACGCCGGGAGGTATCGCAGTGCCGTTGACGATGGTGGCTCCCTGCGGTGCTAATGCATCCAGTTGATAAACGGCCAGACCGTTGACGTTGCTCCAGGTCCCGGGCGTGTTGAAGGCAAACGAGTCACGGGCCAGCGAGCTATCGATATCCAGCATGTTGGTCAGGTTCAGCGAACGAATGGCCACTTGCTCGCTAGGATTTGAGCTGCCGGCAGTCACGTTCATCTGTGCCGAGGCACCCCCGAACTGACTGGTCCAGTAGTTGATCGTCGCATTGGTTGCAGTGGCCGACGTCACCTGAGTCACTCGACCGGGTCCGGATTGCGAACCCGCTAGGTCGAACACGATCTGGTGCCCATCATTGTTGACGAATACCAATCGCCCGTTGGGCCCGGTGCTACTGGCTGATGGGTCGATCGTAAATGTCTCGGCCGCTCGCAGTTCGTAGCCTTCGTCGACGTCCAAGATTCCATCGTTGTCGTCGTCCAAATCGACGTCATCGGCCACGCCGTCACCGTCTTTGTCGGGAACGTTCAAGGAGCGATAGTCAACGTTGGCAGTGCCCAAATCCGTGTTGGTCAAATCGGCCACCGGCTCGTTGACGTTCCCGTCCGGGTCGGCGTAGGTTGCTCCGATGCCGTCATCAATTCCGTCGTTGTTGGAGTCGCTGCCGCCGGCAGTAAGACCACTCTCAAGCGTATCGCTAAGACCGTCTTGGTCGCTATCGCTATCCAAGTAGTCGGGCGACGAGTCGATCTGGAAATCCGTATTTTGCGGTTCAGAGAAGTCACCACCGAACACGCCGCTGGCCGTCGCGCTGGTGTCGAAAACGTCCAGCACGCCATCGCCGTCGTTGTCTCCACCCGTCGGAGAGATGTAGTTAGCCGTCGCTTGGCTCTCGACCGAGTCAGGGATTAAGTCGTTGTCGCTATCTAAGTCTAAGAAGTCATCGACGCCATCGATATCGCTGTCGATCGTCTGCGTTCCAAGGGTTGCTGCCCCGGTACTCCCGCCGGTGCCATCGCCAGCAGCGGCCGAACCGCCGGTAACAAAGACGTCCATCAACCCGTCGCCATCGGTATCCGCATTGCCCGTGCCTTGGACGGCTTCGGACTCTTGTACGCTGATCGTTCCGTCGCGATTGGCGTCGCGTTGCGGATTGGCATAGCCGCTTTCTTGGATGTCGCTGATGCCGTCGTTGTCGCTGTCTAGGTCGCGATGATCGTCGACTGAATCCCCGTCAGTATCGCGGCCGATGCCCGTCGTGCTATCGAAGCCCTCATCGACGTCTAGAATTCCATCGTTGTCGTCATCGATATCAATCGAATCCGCAATGCCGTCGCTGTCGATATCCTGCGGCGGAGCTGGTGCGGTCGTCACGTTGGCTCCAACGTTAACGCCAGTACTGCTGCCGGGTGACGCAAGAGCAACTTGGAACGCCGTGGCACCAACCGAGCGGGTCTCGTTGCCGATCGGCAGTTCAAACGCCAGCGGAGTCATCGTTTGCCCGTCGGCGGTGGCCGCGAAGGTCAGCTGACTGGTCGTGTTGTTAAACGTCAATGTGCCGGGGCCCGCGTACGCAGCCACGGCAGCGGCGAAGGCCGTCTTCAAATCATCATTATCAATATCGCTGACGGTGACGTTCGCCAAGCCAATACTAATATCGGCCGACTGGTTTTGACCAAGCGGTTGGGACAGAGTGACGACGTATTCAGCCGTTTGGTTCGTCGCGCCAGGGTTGATGGTGGCTGGCCCGCCGATCGAGAAATTAGCCTGTGCTTCGTTGTCATCGATCGTGGTCGTTACGGTGCTGGCCGCTGACAGTGTGATCGTTTCACCGGTTGTGCTACCAGGCATTGCCAAGGAAACGGTGAATGTCTCGGGACCTTCCGCGCTTAGATCGTCGGTCGCCAAGACACCAATCGCCAGGTTCCCCATGGCTCCGTTGCCATCGCTGGTGAAAGTCAACGTTGTGCCGTCCCACACCACGCCGCCCGGGTCGCTTCCTGTGTTGTAGGCGGCGACTGCAGCGACGATGGCGTCGTTGAAATCGCCCGTGTCGGCCGACTGAGCGGTTCCATTGGTTTGGGTTAGCTCGATCGTGGCCGTTTCGCCGGCTTGTAACAACGCATTGTTCAGGGTGACATTGTAGGTCGCGGTTGAACCCTCGTTCACATTCGCCGGTCCGGTCACCGACCAAGCCGCTGACCCCGCACCCAAAGCCACGATGATCGTTGTCGTTGCCGTGGCGCTTGTCAGGTTTTCGTCGGCCACGACCATTGCAAACGTCCGGTTTCCGGCCGTCGGTGTCGGATCGTTGTTCACGTAGCCCAGCCCACGCAGGAACGCGGTCGCGTCAGCGGCGGGAATGTTGGCGCCTGCATTGGCTAGGATAATGTCAGTGCCGTCGTAATTGGCTGAGTACGTGTTGCCGTTGATCGTGATGTTTTGGTTGGAAGCTGTTCCAAGCTGCACGTCAACCGTCACGCCACCGTCGCCCGTTAGTTGCAATAATTCACTTGAGTCGACGATGCCGGCCGGAGTGATCGTCAGCGTTCGAATCGCGCTTTCGTTGGGTTCGGCAATCTCGGCGTCTAGGTCTGCCAGTTTTTGCGGTGGCTCTCCCTCGATGAAGTTTGTGAAGTAATCACGGCTGGCATCGGTTGCCGTTGCCGCACTGTTGAGGTCCACAATCGGAGGCAAGTCGTTCTCGCGATAGGCTACCTCAGCGGTGGTTCCGAATTCATTGTCCAAGGCGGTCGATGGACTATCGATGCTCGCATCCGGGTCGCGATAACCTCCGCCCAGCAGGTCCGACAAACCGTCTTGGTTGGCGTCGGTGGTGTTGATCGTCAAGCCGCTTTCATTAGCGTCCAGTTTTCCGTCGCTGTCACTGTCTGGGTCAAGATAATCGGGCAGGGCATCGCCGTCCGTGTTCTCGGGTGCGACGAAGCTGCCGCCGAACCGTGCCGTCGCTCCATCACCGTCGTTGGCGTCAAATAGATCAATCACGCCGTCGCCGTCAGCATCGTCGTCCGACACATCGCCGTCGCCCGTTACGTAGCCAGCGGTCGGTCTGGCCTCAACGGTGTCTGGAATCCCATCCCCGTCGCTATCAAGGTCCAAGTAATCTGCCGGCGCATCGCTGTCGCTGCGTTGCGGTGTGGTTCCTGCGGACGCAATGACGTCGCTTGACGTCACGTCGGCGTCGAAGATGTCCATCAAGCCGTCGCCATCGGCATCAGCCACGCCGCTGTTGGCATTGGCCGCTTCGGCCAAGCTGATCGGTGGAAAGGCCACGCCGTCTTCTGCGTCGGGGC
>CAZLFF010000088.1:0-8879 GCA_964558755.1 uncultured Pirellulaceae bacterium | reverse complement strand
CCAAGCTGATCGTGCCGTCATTATTTACGTCCGCCGCTAGAATCGTTGCCGACAAGCCGCTTTCTTGAAGATCGCTGATGCCATCGTTGTCGCTGTCCAAATCAACCGAGTTCGCACGCGTATCAAAATCCGGATCGCGAGTTGCTGAGGTTAATGAGAACGCGTCCAGTAGGTTGCCGACGGATAAGCTTCCCGACGCCGTACTGACGGCATCAAAAGAGAATCGGGTGACCGGTTGCCCGGCTGGGACCGTGTAAGTTCCCGAGTAGACCTGCCACCCGGATGTACCCGTGGTCATCGTTTCCACGACCGTCAACGGTCCGCCCGGCGCGCCGATGCTGACGGTGGCGGTGTCCACGCCGGAGCGACCGCGATGAGCGACAGACCAAGTGACCTCCGTGCCCGGTGGGATGGGCAGGTCTTGAAATAACGAAGCGTTTTGGTTGGCGTTCAGTTCAACCAACTGATTGCCTTGATAGGCCGGCACCCCCAAGAAACCGTTTGCCCAGAACTCAATGACGTTGTCCGTGGCACTGGTTTCCCAGAACGGAACGCTGTTCTCGTTAATCAAACGAAACACGCGACCGACGATCGTAGGCTGTTCCAGCGAGGCATTGTTGGCATAGTCTTGCTCAACGACGTCTAGGATTCCATCGTTGTCGTCGTCGATGTCAATTGTGTCGGCGACCCCATCGCCATCGGTATCCAATGCCTCTCGATACGCCCGCTGCGCGATGCGTGTTACCTCGTCTGGTAGGTCGATCTGCGGATCGTTCACGCTGCCATCGGGATCGGCAAAGCTGGCCCCTACCACGTCATCGATTCCATCGGCGTTGGCGTCGATACGAAGAGCCGTCAGGCCGCTTTCAATTTGATCTGACTGGCCGTCGTTGTCGCTGTCTCCGTCGCGCAGATCGGGCTCGTCGGTGCCGTCGGTGTTCTCTGGTGTGGCAAAGCTACCGCCAAAAGCTCCCGCAGGCCCGTCGTTCGCGTCGAACAAATCCACGACACCATCGTCGTCCAAATCTTGGTCGCTAACATCGCCATCGTTGCTAAACGCGGTCGCGTAGTTTGCGGTCGAATGCGCTTCGATGACGTCCGGGATGTTGTCGCCGTCGCTGTCCAAGTCAATCGAGTCAGCTAGGCCATCAAAATCGGTGTCCCGAAGCAGGCTGCCCACAGAGAGAACCGAATCGGCGCTGGTGGTGTTCAAATCGAACACATCCATCAAGCCATCACGGTCGACATCCGATCCCTCAGTCAAACTAACCGTGCCATCCTGATTCGCGTCCGCGGTTAGTTGGGCTCCCGAAGCAGTCGATTCAAAATGATCGCTAACTCCATCGTTGTCGCTGTCTAAATCCAAATGGTCGCCGGCCGAGTCACCATCGGTATCCTGATCGATCAGCAGGTCGACGGTCAGGAACGTCGTGCTGATTCGACTCAACACATTCGCGCCGTCACTCGTGTGTGCGTCTCGCAAGAACAGCGTCATTTCGCTGGCAGGTGTCGTTGGCCGGAAGGTTGCGGCCCAGCCGTTGCCATTGTTCGAATCGCTATCGATGTCAGCGTTGAACAAGATCTGTGAAACCGCGCCCGCTGCAATCTGCTGACTGAATTGAACGTTGGCCGGAGCCAACGGTCCGGCCACGTGAGTTCCGTCGATCGTGCTGGAGTCATCCAACTGGTACACCGACAACCCACCAAAGTTGCTCCATCGGCCCGGCACGTTGAAGGCCAGTGAGTCGCGTGAATCCGTGGCATCGACATCGAACAGGTTCTGCAGATTGATCGACTCGATCCGCGCTGGGGTGCCATCGGCGGTCTCTGCTGAGATTCTTAGTTCACTCTGGGAGACGCCGCCCGCCGTGCTAGACCAAAGTTGGAGCGTGCCCGTTGTTGCGTCGACCGAGTTCTCTTGGCTGCTGGCGCTAGTTGAGTTTGCTAGAGATAGTCTTAAGCGATTGCCATCGGCGTCGTCGTAAACCAGTTCGCCGTGCAAGCCATCGGTGCTGGCAGCAGTGTTTAAGTCGAAACGAGCATTGGCGTTGCGTTTGAATCCTTCTTGGCCATCGACAAGTCCATCGTTGTCGTCATCGATATCAAAGTTGTTTCTGATGCCGTCGCCGTCGGTGTCAGCCGGAGCCAGCACCGAGATCGACGCAAAGGCTAAGGTTCGTGTCGTCCCAGGAACAAACGTAGAACTGCCGTCGTTCGGTGTCGCGGTTGGAGAGTCGGTCACGGTTGAACTTGCCATGACGTCGCTGGTCAGGTCGCCGTCGTTAACCGACACTTGGAACAGCCGAACCTGCTCGGTTGGATTGGCCGAGTCATTGCGATAGGTCGCGTCGGCCAAGAATGCCTCGACCTCGGCCGTCGACATTTCACTATTGTCAGAACGAAGAAAACGAATCGTACCTGCGCCGGCATCCTGCGTGACGCTGTAGCTGACCCCGCTGACGATGATTGCTTGAGTCTGATTGACGGTCGCGTCGAGGACAAAGTCCACTCCGCCAATGTTCAGAAACTCTGCGCCCGCGTCAGCTACGGTGCTAACGTCGATCGTGATGGTTGCTTCGAGAAAGGACGAATCATCGACGTCGGTGACCTCGACGGCAGTCGCCGTCAGAGCGGCGGGCAAACCATCGGCGAAGAACACGTTATGATGAGCGAAACCGCGTTCGGCTGGGCCGTTCAGGTCGACTACTGGCGGGTCGTTCACGGCAACGACATTGATATCAATCTTGGCGCTGGCCGTATCGATACCGTCGGTCACGGAGTAAGAAAAAGCGCCGGGGTCGGTCACGGCGTCGTTTTCCGGAGCATCGTAGACCAGGCCGGCCAGCTCTGATTTAGTTAGGATCTGTCCCGCCGTTACCGCGGTCACTCCGTCGGCCATGTACACAGTTCCGGTCGTCGGCAGAGTGGTTACCGTAATGGTCAATGGTTCGCCATCGACATCTTGCGGCGGGATGTTGACCAACTGAGTTCCCTGTGACCCCTCGTTGACGGTCAGCGTTTCATCAGTGGCCGTCGGCGCGTCTTGAGCGTTTGCGACATCGAATGAAAGGGTGTTGGGTGTCGTTTGGAATAGCGTCCCGTCACTCACCGAGAACGTGAATGGTGCGTAGCCGGTGCCAATGTCATTGTTGTCCGGCAGGAAGGTCAATTTGTCCGCCGTGATCTCGCTGGCCGAGATCACCTGCCCAGCCGTAACCGCGGAGCCTTGGAACAAGAGCTGTCCATCAGCAGGCAGCGTGTCGATTCGGACCACGGTCAGCGTGTCGCCCGGGTCACCGTCTGCGAACGCAAAATCGGCGGTGCTGAACGTGTACAGTGTCTCCTCGCTGATCGCGATTACTTTGTCCGCGGAAGTCGGAGGATCAGCAACTGGCACGACGTTAATCAACACATTGCTGGTGGCCGTGCCGCCGTTACCATCGCTGATCTGGTACGAGATTGTATCGACGCCATTGAAGTTCGCGTTGGGAGTGTAATTCAAACTGCCGTTGGCGTTGATCGTTACATTGCCATTGATGGCTGTCGCCGAATCAACGGTCAGGGTGTCTCCGTCCACGTCATTGTCGTTGCCCAGAATATTGATTGAGGGCAGCAAAGTGTCTTCGTTGGTGCTGCTGCTGTCGGCGTTAGCAACCGGTGAGTCTTGCACGTTGGTCACCGTCACGGTGACCGTCGCCGAGCTGGTGCGTCCGCTGGCGTCGGTCAGCGTGTAAGTGAACGTGTCGGTCCCAAAAAAGTCCATGTCCGGCGCGTACTCGATCTGTCCATTGGGCAAGATCGTTGTCGCTCCGTTGCTACCCTGGGTGATCGAGGAAATGCTGAACGCACCGGTCGTTGGCAAGTTGTCATTGTCTTGCACATCGATTGAGACCGCGGTTTCTTCGGCCGTTGTTGCCGAGTCGTTGATCGCTTCCAACGGTCCCGTCACCGGTTCGCTGACTTCGATGAACGCGGTGGCGGTCGCTGTACCGCCGTTGCCGTCGCGAATTTGGTAAACGAACGAGTCCGAGCCCGAGAATCCTGTCGCTGGTGAATATGAGAACGAACCGTTGGAATTCAGTGTTACCGAACCGCTGCTGGGGCCGCTAACGGTGCTGGTCGTGACCGCCAACGCATCACCATCGGCGTCTGTGTCGTTGTTCAACAAGCCATTGGCGACGTTGACCACCAACGTTGTGTTGCCCAAGACGGTGTAGTTGTTATCCACCGCGACTGGTATGTCGTTGATCGGGTCGATAATGACATCGAAGGAGGCGGTTGTCGTGTTCGTTTGTGTCACTCCGCCGCCAACATCTTGCCAGCCAGCGGTGATGTCGATCGGGAAGGTGCCGCTTTCGTTCGGCAGCGCACGATAGGTGAGGCTGGACCGATCCCAAGCGCTGATGTCCAATGTCTGGTTGCCGGTGGTCGCGGTGAAGTTGTTCACTCCATCTGTCAGGCTGTGGCCAACCGGAATGTTTGACAGTTCCACCGAGGTCAAGGTTTCACTGCCGTCGGTGTCGACAAACGTGGCCTTAACGTTGTCCGCGATTGGAATGGCGGTGTCTTCATCGCCACGGGCTTCGGTGGCGTCGAACGTGATCGGGTCGATCACGGCCGTGACCGTCACGTTGGTCGCCTCGACCTCGTCACCGATTCGCAATGAAATGTTAGTGGGGCCAGAGAAATGGGTTGGCGGGATGTAGCCCAAGCCCGCGGCAGCGTCGTCTTGAGTGATTTCCCAGAGACCGGTCGTTGTGTTCAACGCACCTTTGTCAAAGCTGCCGGTGGTTGGAAAGCCAGAAAGTTGTAAGGGTGACTTTCCGTACCAGACGATCTGACCTGAAGCAAAGTAATCCAAGTAGGTTCCTGAGCCTCCGATGGATTCGGTTCGCAGTTCAAGCGACGTTCCTCCCCCGACCAAGTTGAAAACCGCGTTGGCAGCAAACTTATCGTTGAACTGGTTCAGCCTAGTGTGATTGCTTTCTGAGTTCGGGTCATCAAAGAACTTGGTGCCGAAGTCGGTCTCGCTCCATCCGACAAGATCGACCACTCGACTGGTTCGCACGAAGTACATCGATCCGCTGCTGGTTTGGTTGGCCAGATCGATCACTGCGAAGCCAGCACCACTGTTCTCGTTGGTGTCGTTGTTTCGCGTCCCGTTCATGGACAGTGACAGGATGCCCAAGGAAGCGTTGTCGGGGATGTCGAAGTTCAAAACGCTGTCGACACCCGTCGCGTTCGTGTCCCACAGGCCGTAAGCCGATGACGCGCCTAGTTGCGTGGCTGAGCTACCCGCGTCCTTGCGATCGTAGAACTCGACGGTGGCCAAGCTATTGAAGGCTGTCGAGAACCCGTTGTTGCGATTGATGACCAAATCGCCAGCGGGATTGACGTAAATTTGGTTATCGTTGATGACCGTTGCGATACCGGCCTCGTCGCCAACGACCGAACCGGCGGAAGTCAGTATCGATCCGATTCCTGCCGCGGACACGTCATAGTCCTCGAACGCGTAGTTGATCACGCGACCGTCGGTTTCACCTTGCTGGGCTGCGACGACGCCGGAAGCTCGCAGGGTCGCAAGGTCCAGGTAGACTCGGCTGTTACCTTTGTATTCGATGCGATAGTCGCTGTCCGCTGCGGCGTCCGAAATGTTGATTGCGACAAAGTCTGCATTCGCCGGAATGGTGAACACCATGTCCGATTGGTCGTTGACCTCTCGGACGATCGATTCAGTCTGAATGAACTCTGCGCTGCTGGTTGCTTCGGTCAAAAACTCAACGTGATAAGCTGACTGTAGGGCATGGCTTTCTGTGATTTTCAGAACACCGTTGACGACATCGATCGTTGGATTGATCCCATCGTTGGCGTCGCCTGTCACGACGCCACCGCCACCAACGACCGCCGATCCTAACGGCGCGTCACGCCAGCTGAATTGGTCACTGCGGTTGGGGCCTTGGTCGATGATATACGACAAAAATCCGCTGGATGTTTCGGCCTCTAGGTCAACGTTGATGTTTAATTGCTGGTAATCGTCGTTGAACGAATCATCGGCTCCCGTGCCGATATCCCGCGTCGAATAGGCAGTGATGCGGACGGCCGTTGTTCCCGCCGGGATCAGGAAGTCAGTCGATGTCGCCCCAGCACTTGCCGCTCGGTAGCCCGTGTCAGTGGCAATCACATCGCGAAACTGCCCACCATCGGTCAGCGATGGAAACAGCTGAAGTCCCAAATCAATCGCGGTGTCCTCAGGCCCCGCGGGAGTCGGTGAGATGGAAAAGTTGTCTTGGATGACTTCGGTGGCCAAACCAAAATAGTGCCCGTCGTCCAAGTTTACTTCGTAGAAGTAAACCAGTTCGTTAGTACTGTCGTACCCACTGGCCAACAAGGTTGTGGTGTTCGTTCCGTCTAGTGTTGGCGAGTCAGAGATGATCAAGCCAAACTTTGCCGCGATCGTGGCATTGATGTCCTCAACGTCGCTAACATCAAATACCAATGTCGCTTTGCCGACGTCGGCCGTTTCGCCGTAACGCCAAACGCGTTCGAGCATTTGGCCGACGCGCAAGGGCGTCCCAATCGTGGTGACGGTTTCTGGGGATCCGTTGTTGGCCAACGAAACCGTGCCGGCGGCGGAGTTTTCTGCGTCTTCGATGGTGACGATGCCGTCGCTCGCCTCGACCGCTAAAGCATGGCTCCAATTCGGTGCCGAGAGGCCCGTCGTTTCGATGGTTCCCGTGTTGACCTCCAGCTGCCAGTCGCCATCGACCGCTGCGCTGCCCGTCAAATTATCCGACGCCGCGACGTCCGCCCCCGTAACCGCTGCAATCGTTTCCAGCAGTTCAACACCTGCTTGGCTGCCAGCGAGGTTGCATCCGTAGAACAACAGATCGCCGTTTTCCGAAAACGCGTCACTCCACAGTGCGATCTGTCCAATGTAGCCCGCTAGGTTGTCTTGATTCAGCAACGTATTGCCAAGCTGGACCTGTCCCGCGTCGCCATGGGCCAACACGTGAACGGCATCGTAACGACTCTGGCTTTCGATCGATTGATTCAGAACGTTAGAGATTTGATCCACGCCATCCTGCGCAGCGTCTAGGATGTGCACTTCGAATGCCGTTTCGGGGCGTGAGCGCATGAGATCGTTTAGCAACGTTTCAGTGTCTTGAACGCCTGCGTCGATCAGGATCAATTCAAGCGCAGCGGCCGCTTCTTGGCTGGCGGCGTTTTCCAGCGGCTGCAGGTGCGCAGTGTCGCTGTGTGCGGCTGGCACGAGGAACTGAGCGTCGGGCGTGCCGTCAAAGAGAACGCGATCTTCGAGTGCCTCCATGATGGAAGCAACCCGACACCGGTTGGTGCGCGAACGCACGTCCGGCCCGCGCACAGGTCTGGTGGGTTTCCTGCGGAACATGAACATCCTTGTTTTGTTCGCAATGAATTGGCGTGAGAATATGAACGAACTAGCGTGAGAATATGAACGTGTGTCACACGTCATATTTGGTTTAATCCGTATTCTTATTTATCGAACGTCTGGCCGATTGGCTGGCGGGCAAACAAACGTCCAGAGGGCAAACCCGTGTCTTGGGCAATCGAGATGTATGACAGCGCATGAGCGTTTTACCGTCGCATTGCGCTGCGAGGGCTAGCAAAGCTATTTAGCTCCAGCCGTCGAGCACGATTTTTCCCACCGTGCGGCCATTTTCTAGCGTCGCGTGGGCCTGTCGCAGATTTGCGGCGTTGATTGGTGTTAAAACCGTATTGGCGGTGGCTTTGATTTTGCCCGCGTCGATCCAGTTTGCGACTTGGTTAAGTAAATGGTGCTGCTGAATCATGTCGGGCGTTTGGAACATCGATCGTGTGTACATAAATTCCCAAACGAGCGTGGCCGATTTTAGTTTCAGCTGAGACTGCGCGAGGGGTTGCTGATTTTCGACAATGGTGACGATCTTGCCCTGCGGACGAATCAGATCCGTCACCGCATCCCAGTGGGTGTCGGTGCTGTTGAAGATCGCAATGTGATCGACGTGTTCGATTCCGCAGTCTTCGATTTGCGGGCGGAGCGGTTGATAGTGATCAACAACGTGGTCGGCACCAAGTTCTTTCACCCATTCGATCGATTCAGGCCGCGAGGCGGTGGCGATGACGTTCAGGCCGGCGAGTTTTGCCAGTTGAATACCGATCGACCCCACGCCTCCCGCGCCGCCGATGATTAAGAGGCTTTCACCTTGGTTCTCTCCATCGACATCAATGCCCAGTCGCTCGAAAAAAGCTTCGTATGCCGTGATGCTGGTCAATGGGAACGCGGCCGCGGCTGCGAAAGTGAGTGATTCAGGTTTGGTGCCAACAATGCGTTCGTCAACCAGTTGGAACTGCGCGTTACAGCCGGGGCGAGTGATATCGCCGGCGTAGAAAACTTCGTCGCCTGGCTGGAACCGCGTGACCTTGGGCCCGACGGCTTCGACCACACCCGCCGCGTCCCAGCCGAGGATTTTCGGCGGCTCTTCAACCGCATCTTTGGGCGCGCGGACTTTGGTATCGACCGGGTTTACCGCGATGGCTTTGATCGCGACCAGAATGTCGTGGCCGGCTGCGGTGGGAATCTCGGTCTCGAAATCAAAGAGGGCGTTCTCGTTTTCGATTGGGAGATAGTGCGTGAGTCCGATGGCTTTCATGATCAACGGTCCGAAGGAAGAAGAATGCGGAAATGAGCGTGCGGATTTATCGTCGTCGATTTTGACGTGTTGTCGAGGGTAGGGGGCATTGAAGGCGGCCGGCGATACTTTTCCGGCTTGGCCGGCATTGGCGCGACGAGTCGGCGCACGAAAAAACACCCGCCGCGAACTGTGTTGCGTCGGGTGTTTTTCGTCATGTCAGGACGTAGG
>CAZLFF010000087.1:0-15509 GCA_964558755.1 uncultured Pirellulaceae bacterium | reverse complement strand
ATGTCGGAAGAATTTATCCGATATCCGAAGCTGGAATTATTCTACCAGCAATACCTGTCCGACGAGCGGTCGGCTGACTTTATCCGATCCGTCTCGACCCATTACACCGTCGGTTCATTGGAGCGACTGGCTCGGCACGGCCAGCGGCTATCGCGCCGGTCGGCTGTTCTAGCGTTGAGTTTTCTGGGCGGCTTTGAGTCTAATGAGACGTTGGGCCGGGCGTTGGTCGACGGTGATCGTTGTGTTCGAATGTTGGCTGATCACGCGTGTCGTGAGGTATGGCCGCGTCAAGGGACTCCGGCTCAGCAAGCGGCGGTCAAGCGGTTGTATCGGCTCAATGAAGTTGATCGAACCGATGAAGTGATCGATTTGGCTAGTCACCTAATTCGGCAAAATGACCAGTTGGGCGAAGCATGGAATCAGCGAGCGATCGCTTTTTGTGCTGAAGGTGATTTTCGATCGGCGATCGAGGATTGCAAGGAAACGTTGAACGTCAATCGTTTTCACTTCCCCGCAGCGATGGGGCTGGGCCACTGTTGCCTGCAAATGGACGATCCGATGTCCGCCCTTGAGGGGTTCCGCCTAGCACTACGGTTGAACCCGGACCTTGACGGTATTCGTAACCAAGTCGATCATCTTGAGCGTTCGTTAGAAGACATTTAGTCGGTAACGATCGTTGCTGCGAAGCGGGTCGTTCAACGATGCCTTCTGGTCGCAGTTCACTTCGACCCACCGCCTGTGTTTGAGGCTTGCGCAAACGGATTCATTCGAAGGCCATTTATATGTCTTGGTTCTTGCTTCGTATTCTTTTTCTTGGCGGTCTGATGTTTGCCGGCATGCAATCCAGCGCGTTTGGGGACGAGCCAGCTGAAGCCTCCACCGCCGATGCGATTGAAATGCCTCGGCTGAACCAACGACTGACGGAAACTCAAGTTTCCCGGTTCGCTGACTTGGCTCTCAAGAATATTCACACTGAGTACCCGAACAAACCGGGCAATGTGGTTTGGGACGACGCCAGTGTGCGCACACCTCGAACGATGCACCCAGCATTTTATGGTTGTTTCGATTGGCACAGCAGCGTGCACGGACACTGGATGCTGGTACGGCTATTAAAAGACTATCCGGACCATCCCAAACAGGCCGAGATTCGCGGGAAGCTGGCAGAGAACCTAACGGCTGAAAACTTGCTCGTTGAAACTGCCCACTTCCGCGAGAAACACAACCGAATGTTCGAGCGAATGTACGGCTGGGCGTGGTTGCTGAGGCTTGCGGCCGAACTTCACACGTGGGACGACACCCAAGGCCAGCAATGGCGCGACGCCATACGTCCGTTGGAGGATTTGCTGGTGCAAAACGTGCTCGACTACTTACCCAAGCTTTCGTGGCCCATTCGAACGGGAGTCCATCCGGATCTAGCTTTCGCGCTCGGGCAGGAGCTGGATTACGCTCGCGTCGTTGGCAATGAGAATCTGGCGGCGTTGATTAAGAAGCGAGCAAAAGATTTTTATCTGGACGATACGGACTATCCGACTAAGTACGAACCATCCGGACAAGATTTTTTCTCGTCCTGTTTGAACGAAGCCGATTTGATGCGTCGAGTGCTTGAGCCGGCGGAGTTTTCAACTTGGTTGGACGGGTATCTGCCGACCCTTGCTCGTGGTGATGGCGGCAACCTTTTAACCCCGGTGGCGGTCAGCGATGTGACCGACGGGTACATTGTTCATCTGGCAGGGCTTAATCTGTCCCGGGCATGGTGCATGCAGGGCATCGTGGCAGCGCTGCCCGACGGTGATGCACGCGCGAAACTGTTGTCCGAATCGGCGGCCGCGCACGCGGAACAGGGGTTCGGTTACGTGTTCAGTGGGCACTACGAAGGCGATCACTGGCTGGCGACGTTTGCGATTTACTTGCAGGGTGCCGTTGGCGTGGAAGGGCCGCGATAGGCGACGGGGAAGCAACGGGTGATCCGTCCCGTATCATGCGAGTTCCCTCCGCGTTACAATTTGTGGCCTGCCGCTTTGGGGCGGTGATCACCCTAACGTTTGGAAAGTAGCTATTCGCATGTCACGTTTTCTTTTGATCCTTGGTCTCGTCACCGCCATTTGTCTCACTTCAGTTCTACAGCCTACCATCGCGCAAGATGGCTCTGACGCTGCGGCGATTGAAACGCCAACGCCAACGCTTAAGCCATCGGTGACGGTGACGGAGGAAGCGACGGCTGATCCTGAAGGTTTGGCCGCCAAAGCCAGTTACCTGCTGGGCCACAACACCATCCGGAAAATGCTGGCCGACCTCAGCGCTCAAGGTATCGACATCGATCGACAGGAAATGCTTAAAGGTATCGAAGGGGCGATCAGCGGCAAGCCAAGCGCGTACTCACAAGAGGAAGCGCGTAACATCCTGCTGGCCTATCAGAAAATGATGCGTGAAAAGCGAATGGAAGAGATGGCTCGTCTTTCGGAAGAAAATCGTTCGACGGGCGATGCATTTCGAAAAGAGAACGGCGCGAAAGAGAACGTGACGACGCTTGACAATGGTATTCAGTACGAAGTACTAACCAAGGGCGACGGGCCCAAGCCAGCCGAGACGGACCTCGTGAAAATTGACTACACCGGCATGTTCGTTGATGGAACGGTTTTCGATACTTCGCTAAAGTCGAAGCAAGGTCAGCCGCCAAAGCCCATGGAGTTATTTGCCTCAGGTTACGCGATCGTCAATGGCAACCGCGTTGGCATGATTAAAGCCTTTGGCATCGTTTTGCCAATGATGAATGTCGGCAGCAAGTGGAAGGTGGTCATCCCACCAGAGCTTGCCTATCAAGTGCGCGGCCAAGGTCCGATCGGTCCTAACGAAACGCTTGTCTTCGAGATTGAAATGAAGGAAATCGTCGAGCAGTCCGCGAAAGAGTAAGTCGATCGGTTACTGGCGATCGACAGAATCTAGGACTCAGCCGATTAGAACGCGATCGAGGTGCCCGTGAAGGACTTCGATCGCTTTTTTGTTTGCCCCGCCACCCGGCACGATCAGGTCCGCGTGGTCTTTGCTAGGTTCGACGAACTCGAAGAACATCGGCCGCACGGTTCGATGGTACTGATTGAGTACCGAGCTAATATCGCGTCCACGTTCTTGGCTATCACGTAAGATGCGGCGCGAGAGGCAAATGTCGAGCGGGACGTCGACGAAGACCTTCAGATCCAGTTGGTCACGAAGCGCTGCGTCGTGCAGAAGCAAAATTCCCTCAACGATTAGGATGCGGGATGGTTCGAGCGTGACGGTTTGCTCGCTGCGATTATGAACCGCGTAATCGTAAACTGGGACGTCGACTGATCGCCCAGAGATCAATTCCTCTAGGTGGTGGGTCATCAAGTTATGCTCGAACGCAGCCGGGTGATCGTAGTTGGTTTTGATACGCTCGTCCAACGACAGGTCGTCCTGACGGCGGTAGTATGCGTCCTCATGCAAGATGGCAATATCCGCTGATGTGCGGTTTCGCAGTAGCTGGTCATGCAGTTCGTTCGCCAGAGAACTCTTCCCAGCGCCCGACGCGCCAGCGATGCCGATGATGGTGGGTGGAGCGGGCATGGTGTGGTTGTTCGAGAGGCCATTCGGTTGATAATAGAGTTCGACAAGGTAACAAAATAAAGACAGCAGAAAAGCCGCGGTTCGGCCGCTCCAGCGTTTCCAGCAGACATTCGATGAGAGAAATCAATTTCGTTTACGAGGATCCGCTTTCGGTGATTTGGTTAAGCCTTGCGAGCAAGCTTGGCATGACGGTGCGACGTGACGAGGAGTGTTTTGCGGCGTGGGATGGAGCCGGAACGCTTACGATTGGAGCTGACCGTACCTTGGACGCCGACGATAGCCTCGCGCAGATGATTTTCCACGAGCTTTGTCATGCTCTGACTGAAGGGCCCGAGTCGCTGATGAAACCGGACTGGGGTTTGGAGAATGACCAGCCCGACCATATCGTGCGGGAGCACGCGTGTTTGCACTTGCAAGCTGCTTTGGCTGGCCAGTACGGGCTGCGTATATTTTTTGCGACGACAACGGACTTTCGGGCATACTACGATGCTCTGCCGACTGATCCTCTGGCTGACAATTCCTGCGCTGCGACGCGAATTGCTCGTGAGGCGTGGAAGCAAGCGACGGAGGGGCCGTGGTCTCAACCGCTGGCGCAAGCGCTTCGTCAGACGGCGGCGATCGCGGCGATTGTTCAGCCCACTGCGGCGATTTCTTCTTTGTGGAGCCAACAGTAAACGGACGTTATGAAAATTCTGACCATTGAATCAACCTGTGATGAGACGGCCGCCGCTGTCGTGACTGGCGATTTGCAAGTGCTCGGTAGCGTCGTGGCCTCACAAGAGGAATTGCACGAGGCCTACAACGGTGTCGTGCCTGAAATCGCTGCTCGCGCTCATGTGGAGCGAATTTTTCCAGTGATTGACCAAGCATTGAAGAAGTCTAACGTGACGCTTGATGATCTTGACGCGATCGCGGTCGCAAATACGCCCGGGCTAAGCGGTTCGCTGCTTGTTGGTTTGATCGCGGCCAAGTCCTTGTGCTTGGCCAAATCGAGGCCGCTGATCGCTGTCAATCATCTGCACGCTCACGTTTACGCATGCCAGTTACAGGCGCCCGAGCCGGTGTTTCCGTGTGTCGGTTTTATTGTTAGTGGCGGCCACACGCATTTGTATCGCTACGACGACGCGCTAACGGCCAAGTATCTGGGCGGCACGATCGACGATGCCGCGGGCGAGGCATTCGATAAGGTTGCCAGCATGCTGGGCTTGCCCTACCCCGGCGGACCTCACGTTTCGAAGGTCGCCACCGGCGGTGATGCAACGGCGCACAAGTTTCCGCGCAGTTTCATCAAAGACAAACGGTTGGATTTTAGTTTCAGTGGACTCAAAACGGCAGTTCGATACGCGATCGCGGGGCCGGGTAACGCCGACGTTCATGCAGTGAAACTTTCCGAGCAGCAGGTCGCTGACTTGGCGGCCAGTTTTCAACAAGCGGTTGTCGATTGTTTGGTGGCCAAGTCCTTGCAAGCCGCGGCGGAAACTGGATTGCAGAACTTGTGTGTTGGCGGGGGAGTTGCTGCCAACCGGGTCTTTCGGGCTCAGCTGCAAGCTGCCTGTGACGCGAGTGGCGTCAACCTGCACATCGCGCCGCTTGAGTACTGCACCGACAATGCCGTGATGGGAGCGATCGCAGTGGAGCGATTCAAAGCGGGGCTGTTCGAATCGCTCGACCTAGACATCGCACCGGGCTTGGTGCGAATGTAGCCGAGTCAGTGTGCGGTTGCACTCGCGTCGTTCGCGAGTTTCGCGGTTGAACTATGCAACCCCCGCGCCTAACATGACTACGTGAAAGCGCATCGGGAGTTTGGCTGCGGATGTGTTATTGACGCCTGCTGTTTTTCCTAGGACAGATTGTGCGACGCCTATTTGTACTGACTCGTGATATTCTTCTATCCATCGGAGAGGCGACCGGTTGGACGTACAAAGAAGTGAACGTCATCGTCTGGTACTTTGTGATTCCGGCAACTTGGGCTGTCTTACTCGACCAGATTTTTGGTACTCACCGGTTCAAGATCGCGTTTACCGCGAGTGCGGTCGCTGTTTTGTCATCCGTCGATTTTCACTCGTTTTCCAATTGGTTGTTTGATCGATCTGCGGATTTTTTGAACTCTCTCAATGCATTAGGAAGCAACTACGTAAACTCGTCGGTCATCGTTTGTCTATTGATTCCGATCGTGGTCTACGCTGTCCTGTTGTGGTTCGCATTTTTTCGATCACTTTTCGCTTTTGTGTCGCACAATCTACCGATTCAAGAACAGGAACCAGACCTACACTAGAACTCACCGATCGCCAGATCCGGGCGAGACTCAGCCATTTCTTGGATTGCTTCTTCACTGATATTAGTGTTGGCGATATTGAGCGTTTTCAGCTTGGGCAGTGTCCCCAGCTGGCGGGCGCTGGTGTCTGAGAGTCGTGTGCCGGTCACGTCCAGGAGGTTTAGCTGCTGCATTTTCAGTAGAGTTCCCGTAGATTGGTCGGTGATGGCGGTGCCGTCTAATTCTAAGCCCCCAAGTTTCTTAAGCCGACCAAAATTCTTAAACGATGAATCATTTATTTTTGTCTCCCACAGCGACAGAAACGTCAATTCAGTTAGGTTGCTGATCTCTGCGATTCCTGCGGGGGTCGCCAAGCGACATTCGGAGATGTCCAAATAGTTAAGCTTCTTCAGCGACCCGATGATCTTCAGTCCAGCGTCATCCAGCGAGGTGTCACGCAGGTTTAAACGGGTCACGTTCTCCAGCCCCGCCAGATGAGCCAGCCCTTCGCCCGTGACATCGCATCCGCGGATTCTCAAACGCGTCAAATTTTTTGCCCCAGCGACAGCTTTCATTCCAATGTCATTGACTTTCGTGTAGTCCAGCTGGATTTGCTCGATCGATGGCACGGCACAAATTGCCTCCAAAGACTTGTTCGTCAACGAAGGGCAATAGTTGCCGTTAAATGATTTCAGTGGCAAGTCAACCAGCAACGCCACGCCTGCGTCAGTGACTTTGGTTTTCTCTAACTGCACATCAACCAGGGTCTTTATCTTGGCGACATGTTCGAGCCCTTGATCGGTGACGTTGACATTGCGAAGGTCAATCGCGCGCAGGGGAAGGTTGTTCAGCTTGGCAAGATCTGCGTCGGAAATATTTGTTCGACGAAACTTGAGTACGTCGATGGTATCGATTTGAGCCAACGCCTCGATTAGCTTTGGTTCGATCGAAACATCGGTCAAGTCAACCTGCCTCACGTTGCCGTCGCCGTCTCGTTGGATCGCGGGAGTGAAGGATTCGACGACTTGGATCGCCTTGGACGAACTAGGCGCCGACTGAGCAACCAATTGATTTGGACACAAACACTGGCAACAGATCGTTATGACGAGTGTGAAACTCCACAGCAATGGAGTGATTTTGTGAGTAGATCTCATCGTGGCGGTCCTCGACTGATAGGATTTGGTTTTTCGCACTTGCAACGAGCGTTGTTTTGTTACTCTCAAACGTTTACGATATTGCACGCGATTCGTTCCGATAGTTTAACCAAGCAGTTCGTACTTTGTTTAGTGTGGACTACAGAGAACAGGACCAAGACAACGATGAGCCAAAAATATAGTCGGCGGAAGTTTATCGCAACCGCAAGTGCGGCGACTGCGGGGTTTGGAGTTTGGACCAGCGCACGACCGGCGGCGGCTCGGCCGTCCGCATTGCAGGGGCTGGCAGGTGCCTGCATTGGTGTGGGCGGCAAAGGCGGTAGTGACACCAGTCACATTGCGGAACAAGGTGTCTCGCTAGTCGCGCTTTGCGATGTCGATGGGCTCATCATGCGAAAGAAAGCGAGAGAGTTTCCTGATGCCAAGCAGTATTCTGACTTTCGTGAGATGCTGGATCAGTTGGGCGACAAGATCGATCTCGTTTCCGTTTCGACTCCTGATCACACACACGCCGCCGCGGCGGTTCGAGCGATGCGATTGGGCAAGCACGTTTACTGCCAGAAGCCATTGACTTGGTCAATCGCCGAAGCACGTCTGATGCGAGAGGTTGCCGAAGAAACAGGCGTAGTGACCCAATGCGGTAACCAAGGCACCGCCAGCGACGGGCTCCGCGAAGCAGTTGAGGTCATTCGTAGCGGTGCGATTGGTGATGTGACGGAAGTTCACGTCTGGTCCAACCGCCCAGTTTGGCCCCAGGGTTCAGGCCGTCCGCCTGGCTCGGATCCGATTCCAAAGAGTCTGGATTGGGATTCATGGATTGGCCCAGCCGCAATGCGTCCGTTCAAAGAGAACGCTTACCACACGTTTAACTGGCGTGGTTGGTGCGATTTTGGGACGGGAGCTTTGGGTGACATGGCGTGTCACACAACCAATCTGTCGATCATGGCTTTAGAGCTGTTCGACGCCGAAGCAGTGACTCCTTTGTTCAACTCCGGGATCACCGAGGGCGAGACCTACCCAATGGCGACGGCGATCATGTTTGAGTTCGCTGCAAGAGGGAACTACCCGGCTTGCAAGTTTTACTGGTACGACGGCGGGCAGCTACCGAATGACGAGCAAATTGAAAAGTTGCCCCAGTGGTTCAAACAGCAACTCAAGGATCAGAAGGCGGGGAAACTGGACGAAAATGGAAAGCCTCTTCGCAAGACCAGTGGCGCGCTGGTGATTGGTAGCAAAGGCTCTCTCTTTTCGCCCGATGATTATGGCAGTCGTTATTTTCTGCTGCCCGAAGATGACTTCGCCGACTATCAACCCCCGGCTCCAACGTTGCCGCGGATTCCGTTTAACGGCACGGACGACCAGCGACAAAAGTGGGAGTTCGTCAAAACGATCACGGGCGAGTATGAGTCAGGAACCATGTCGCACTTTGGCTACTCGGGCCGACTGACCGAAACGATTCTCGCTGGAAACTTGGCGTTGCGGGCACCGGTCGGAACACGCATCGAGTGGGATGCAGAAAACCTACGCAGCCCGAACGTCGACGTGGTCAATCAATTCGTCGGGCGAGATTATCGCGACGGTTGGGAGTTAGAAGCAAAGCAGCTTCAGGACGCCGCAAAATAGCGGATCGACACATGCGAGTATTCAACAAACTGAAAAAAAGCCAGACACCGCGAAAGCGATATCTGGCTTTTTGAATTTCAAAATCTTGGTCAACGGCCAAGCTGCGTTCAACGCTAGAGTTAATTAAGCGCTGAATGAGTTTCCGCAACCGCAGGTTTTCTTAGCGTTCGGGTTGTTGAACTGGAACCCGCGTTGCTCGATGCCCTCGTAGTAATCAACCGTGGTGCCTTCTAGGAACAGAGCACTTTTGCGATCGACAACGACGGCCACGCCGTGCTGCATCGTTTTAGTGTCGTTCACTTCGTCGTAGTCCGACGCAATGTTCAGGCTGTAGTTAAACCCGCTGCAACCGCCGCCGGTGACGCCGATGCGGAGGACTGCGTTGTCTTCGTATTCGCCTTCGGAGATGAATCGTTGCACTTCCTTGGCGGCTTTCTCGGTTACGGTGACACTCATCAAAAACTCTCCGGATATTTCTAAAAACTGGATCGAGCAGGAAGCGGGTTTGACTGAGTCAGGCTTCGCTCGCGTCGGTAGGGTATTTTTCGCCAACACCGGTCCGGTGTCCAGAGCCATTATCGACCGGCCGCCGTGAATTACAAAGTAATTACGTGACAAACTGTCCCGACTACTTAAATTGACGCATCGAATTTACGGATCTTACCAACATTTCGATGGCCCGATCGATTTCCTCGGCGGTCGTAAACCGCCCTAAGCTCATCCGCAGACTCGACTGGATCTCGTCGTCGGACAGTCCCAGCGCCGCCAGCACATGGCTCGGTTCCGGGTCTGCCGACGTGCAAGCACTGCCGCTGGAAACGGCGACCTCGGGGGCTCCCGACATGATCGAATGCCCATCGATGGCGGGAAACTGGCAGTTGAGATTATTCGCCAAACGGAGGTTCGTATCCGTGGTGAGTGACGGGCCGTTCAGCGGAAGGTCGCCCAATTCAGCTTGCAAGCCAGCGTAAAGCTGGTCGCGCAGCGCGCGTCGGCGAGCGTCTTCTGTTTTGTCGGCAATCTCTTTTGAGCACAGGCCTAGGGCCTTTGCCATCCCGACGATTCCGGGGACGTTGAGTGTCCCGCTGCGCCGATTCTCTTGCTGCCCACCGCCGTCGATTTGACTGGCTAAGCGGATGCGGCGTCCGGTCTGCCGCACGTACAACGCGCCTATGCCTTTCGGGCCGTAAAACTTATGAGCGGAAAAGCTCATCAAGTCGACGCCCAGTGTCTCGACATCGATAGGCAGGTGGCCAACCGCTTGGGTGGCATCCGAATGCAGAGGAATCTCGTGTTCGTGGCAGAGGTCGGCGATCGCACGAAGCGGTTGAATGACGCCGATCTCGTTGTTGGCCAACATGACCGAAACCAACACGGTGTCTTCGTCGATTGAGTCGGCCAGTTCATCCAAATCGATCAGCCCAGCTTTATCACTACTGTTGGGTCGGACAGGTAGTCGCGTGACGCGGTAGCCTTGTTTTTCGAGCTTGGCGATCGGGTCGAGCACGGCTTTGTGCTCGGTCGCGACGGTGATGAGATGTCCCGTCGTGCGACGGCGGGTCGCTACGCCGCGAATCGCCAAATTATTGCTTTCCGTCGCGCCGCTGGTAAACACGATCTCGCCCCGTCGAGCGTTGATGCCCGCCGCGATGGATTCAGCGGAGGACTCAACGAGATCGCTTGCCGCCAAGCCAAGATCGTGCGTCACGCTGCCTGCGTTTGCATAAAGTTTGTCAAACGTCGGCAGCATCGCCTCGATCACGCGCGGATCAACGCGTGTGGTGGATTGATTATCGAGGTAAATGATGTTTGACACGAAACTTCTACGCAAAAAGCGCCTTCAAGCAGATCGCTGACCAAGTTTCGAAGCCGTCGAGGTTTGCCAACATCTCCTCGACGGGGCGGAAACCTGTCTCGCAGATATCTTCCTCGTTCGGTTGGATGTCTTGCGTCGCTACGGTGAACAGGTGCACAACTCCCAAGTGGACTTTCCCGACTTCGTTTTCATCATCGTTAATCAGTCCGACCAGTTGTTGTTCGAACGATGTGTTGATGGCAATTTCTTCTTCTAGCTCGCGGCGCATCCCTTCATCGTACGGTGAACTTTCGCCTGCATCCAAAGAAGAAATGTGTCCGCCGATTCCGACACTGCGTTTACTGTGCAGCCGCGATTCGCCCATTCCCTTGCCGCGAGTGTACTGAAAGATGCTTACGTTTCCGGAGGAGTCAATGTGTTGAAAGATGCAGTACGGAATCAACTGCTTAAACGACGGATCCTGTTCCATTTCTGCTCGCGGCAGGTACTGCGTGTGATCGGCGTCCAGAAGCTTGGTTAGGTAGCGATCTGCGTCGTCTGAAAATCCCTGAAAATAACCGCAGTCGTGAAACCGCTGGGTCGGGACGACCATGACTTGTTCTTCTGCGGTCTGAGCATCCATCGTGGCCATAAAAATCCCTACAAATTGGGTTGTCGAAGTTACATTGCGGCAAAATATTGAGACGGAATTTTAAGCGATGTGCATGGTTTTAGCGAGCGATCGAACAGGCCGCCAGTTCAACAAATTTATGGTTTTTGCTGGACAAAGAACTTAATGGAGCGACCTGATTTTAGTTTAGACTTGTTCGATGACTTCGGAGACTGCGATGCGTTCAAACAAAGTGATTTGATTTCCTCGCCCCTGGTTGACGTCGACTAATTGAAAGCGTTTTGAGACATTTCAAGATCATCCAATGCTGTATCGCGGTTGTGCTGTCGGCATGGCTGGCAAGTTCGGTGGTCGCGACCGACACGATCGATTTTAACGAACAGATTCGCCCGATTCTCTCACGGCACTGCACGGCGTGTCACGGGCCCGATGAAGAGAGCCGTTCGGCGGGTTTTCGAATCGATACGTTTGACGGAGCCACCGAGTGGGCGGTAGTGCCAGGAGACGCGGACGGCAGCGAGGTAATGGATCGTGTGCGGAGCGACGAAGAGGGGTATCGCATGCCACCTGCCGAGCACGGGCACGCTTTGACCGAAAAAGAGATCCAGTTGTTGGAGCAATGGATCAACGAAGGTGCCGATTACGCGAAGCACTGGTCGTTTGTGGCTCCTGTTCAGAGTGAACTCCCGACGAGCAAACATGACGCTTGGGCGAACGGTAATCCGATTGACCAGTTCGTAGCGGCGAAGTTGGACAGCATGGAGCTGGCTCCCTCGGAACAGGCCGAGCCACATCGGCTCATTCGCCGGGTCGCTTTGGACCTAACAGGGCTTCCTCCCAGTGAATCTCAAGTTCAGCGGTACGTGGACGCTCCAACGTCTGAAACTTATGAATCGATCGTTGACGAGTTATTGGAGTCACAGGCTTATGGTGAAAGATGGGCTGCGATGTGGCTTGATTTGGCTCGCTACGCCGACACGATTGGATACTCGGGTGACGAGAACCGCACGATTTGGCCGTGGCGTGATTGGGGCATCCGCGCTTTTAACAGCAATATGCCGTACGACCAATTTACGATCGAACAGATTGCAGGTGACATGCTGGACGATCCAACAGACCAGCAGCTGTTGGCGACGGCGTTTCACCGCAACACGTTGAACAACAGCGAAGGCGGGACCAACGACGAAGAGTTTCGGACCGTCGCGGTCAAAGATCGGATTAGCACCACCATCAACGTCTGGATGGGATTGACGATGCGTTGTGCCGAGTGTCATACGCACAAGTACGATCCGATTTCGCAGGAGGAGTATTACCAGTTTTTGGACTTTTTTAACCAAACGGAGGACTCGGACAAAACAGACGACCGCCCCTGTTTGGAGATGTTCCCTGAGGGCGGCGTGATCGAAAAATCCGATTTGGACGCTCAGTTGGCCGCAGCGCGTGAAAAAGCCGCTGCGGCGAGCGATGTTTGGACCGTGCTCAAGCCGACCGATGCGAAATCGAAGGCTGGGTCGAGGTTCGAGATGCTTGACGATGACTCGGTGGTTGCATTCGGTAAGAACCCGTTCCACGATGACTACACGATTACTTTTATTTTGCCCGCGGGGACGCATCACGGCCTGCGGTTAGAAGCGATTCCTGATAAACGCCACAACGGTAACACCGGTCGTTCGGGGCCGGGTTGGTTCATGATTAGCGAGGTGCAGGTCACCACAGGATTTGGTGATGAGCTGATCGAGCATTCCCTACGCGACGCGGAAGACGATCATCACAGCCCCAACAACGAGTTCAAACACGCCATCGATGGCAAAATTGACGGTCGCGGTTGGGTGGTCAAGCATCCTCAGCAGGGTTACCGCGTGCGGCGAGAGGCGATCATGACGTTTGCCAAACCGATCAAGGCCAAGAAGCCGATCGGCTTAACGGTCAAGGTCATCAATAACGCGCCGTGGAATGAGGCGAACGTGGGCCGAGTTCGTATTTCGGCAACCCAAGTCGAAGATCCAGCGGACAAGTACAGGAACAAACAATTAGCTCCGCATCAGCGAGAACTAAAACGTTTGCTGACTCAGCTTGCCAGTCCCTATCGTGTTCCCATCATGAAGGAACGGCCGGCTGATCAGCGCCGCGAGTCGTACGTTAACATCCGCGGGGCGTTCATGAACCACGGAGAACAAGTAAAGGCTGCGGTGCCAGAATCGTTCCACGAGTTTCCAGCCGAAGCCAACAAAGATCGCTTGGGTGTGGCGAAATGGTTGGTCAGTCCAAACAATCCGCTCACTGCCCGTGTGACGGTGAACCGGTTCTGGGCTCGGATGTTTGGAATGGGGATCGTCGAGACGGAAGAAGATTTTGGAACGCAAGGAGTTTTGCCGACTAATCAAGAACTTTTGGACTGGTTGGCGGTGGACTTTCAAGAACACGGCTGGAACGTGAAGCGATTGCTCAAGCAGATTGCGATGTCGGCCACCTACCGTCAAACGGGCATCGTTTCAAAAGAGGCAATCGAGAAAGATCCTCGTAACCGATACCTGTCGCGAGGCCCGCGGTTTCGGTTGTCAGCCGAGGTCGTGCGTGACCAAGCGTTGGCGGTCAGTGGCTTGCTCAGTGACAAGCTGTACGGTCCGCCTGTGTATCCGCCTAGCCCAATCAAGAGAATCACTAATGCGTTTACTGGCGGAATGACCTGGACGGTAAGCGAAGGTGAGGATCGTTATCGCCGCGCGATTTATACCTTTCTGAAACGCAGCCAGCCGCACCCGTTATTCGAGACCTTCGACATGGCCACGCGAGACGTTTGCAACATGCGTCGATTGCGAACCAACACGCCCTTGCAGTCCTTCATGACGCTCAACGACGAGACCTTTATCGAATGTGCTCGGGCGCTCGCGACGAAGATGCAGAAAGCCGGTGGCGATTATCGGCAGCAGGTTCGCGAAGGACTTGAAACCGCATTACTAAGGCCGGCGGAGGAACAAGAGCTAGAAACACTCACGCGTTTGTTTCGAGACACCCGAGCGGACTACTTGTCGGATGTAGATAACGCCCGACGCTTCGCAGCGACGACCGGTAGTAGTGAGCTTGACGACCAAAGAACAGCGGACTTGGCAGCCATGACGGTGGTTGCCAACGTGATTTTGAACCTCGATTCGTTTCTGACGCATTGATGATTTGCCAATCGCTCTGTCCAGGCGTCGGGGCTCACCCGATTATTGCGTGGAACTGACGTACAAGAGTTCTTGACAAAAGAATTTGCCCATGAATCCAGCCCTAGAACTTTATCGTCGCCAGGCTCAGGCACGAACTCGTCGGCACTTTCTGCGCAACTGCCAAATGGGGCTCGGAGCCATCGCGCTTAATCAGCTGATGGGGGAATCCGCGTTTGCATCTGATTCGGATGGCGGCCCTTTGATTGCGTCGGACCGACCGCTTGCTCAGCGTCCGCCGATGATCGCGCCGCGGGCGAAGAACGTAATCTATCTGCACATGGCAGGGTCGCCGCCGCAGCACGAACTGTTTGATTACAAACCGACGCTGGTGAAGCATCATCTGGAAGAGTGTCCGCAAGAGCTGCTTGAGGGAAAAACGTTTGCATTCATCAAAGGCACGCCCAAACTGTTGGGGGCTCAAGTCGAATTCAAACAGCACGGCCAGAGTGGACAGTGGATTAGCGAGATGTTGCCCAACATTGCGAGACACGCTGACGATTTGTGTATCGTTCGTTCACTGCACACCGATCAGTTCAATCACGCGCCGGCCCAACTGCTGCTCCATACCGGCAACCAGGTTTTCGGCGGCGCGTCGATGGGGGCTTGGGTCACCTACGGGCTTGGTTCAGAGAATCAGAACCTGCCTGGTTACATGGTGATGGTGTCGGGTGGAAAGATGCCTTCCGGTGGAAAAAGCTTGTGGGGCAGCAGCTATCTGCCGTCCGTTTATCAGGGCGTTCAGTGTCGCAGCGAGGGCGATCCGGTTTTGTACGTTGGTAACCCAGACGGCATGTCTCGTGAGATCCGCCGCCGAAGCTTGGACGCGTTGAGCGAACTGAATCGGCGCGAGCTGGAACAATTTCACGATCCGGAAACCCTGACTCGGATCAATCAGTACGAGCTTGCCTTCCGGATGCAAACGGCGGTGCCCGAAGTCATGGACATCTCGCGTGAATCCAAGAAGACGCTAGAAGCATACGGCGCGGATCCGGCCGGGGGCTCGTTCGCCAACAACTGCCTATTGGCTAGGCGTTTGGTCGAGCAAGGCGTTCGGTTTGTCCAGTTGTTCGACTGGGGGTGGGACATTCACGGGACGGCAAAGTATGACGACTTGGATCATCAGTTCCCCATGAAGTGCAAGGAAACCGATCAACCGGTCGCCGCTTTGTTGGCCGATCTGAAATCCCGAGGGATGTTAGATGACACGTTGGTGATCTGGGGCGGCGAGTTTGGTCGTACGCCGATGAACGAAGGTCGCAAC
>CAZLFF010000086.1:0-15646 GCA_964558755.1 uncultured Pirellulaceae bacterium | reverse complement strand
CAGTTTGCTCAACGCGATCGCGTTCCCAACGGTGCGGGCTTACGATCCAGCGTTCCACTTCGAGACTGCCGTGATCATCTTCGATGGCTTGAAGAAGCTGTATGAGGAAGGCGAGACCGCGATCTATTACCTGATGGTCGGCAACGATGCGTACACGATGCCGGACATGCCCGAAGGTTGCGAAGAAGGTATTGTCAAAGGGATGTACAAGTTCCGCAGCGTCGAAGGCAGCGGCGAGCGAGTTCAGCTGTTTGGTAGCGGAGCGATCATGCCGGGCGTTTTGGATGCTCAGAAGATTCTTGCCGATGACTACGGTATCGGCAGCGACGTCTGGAGTGTGACCAGTTACACGCAGTTGGCTCGCGAGGCCGAGGAATGTGCTCGCTGGAATATGCTGCACCCGACGGCGAAGCCAAAGACGAGTTACTTTGAGGACCAGTTGGCCGGTTCGGATGGCCCCGTTATCGCATCAAGCGATTATGTTCGTGCGTTGCCGGTGCAGGTCGCCAAATTCTGTCCGAACGGAATGTTGGCGTTGGGCACCGACGGCATGGGCCGCAGCGAAACGCGCGAAGTTTTGCGACGTCACTTTGAAGTCGATGCCCAGTTCGTCGTGATCGCGACGCTGTACCAGTTGCACAAAGAAGGCAAGCTGGATGCGGTCAAGGTCGAAGAAGCAATTAAGGATTTGGGCGTCGACCCAGAGAAAATCAGTGCGTTGTACGCTTAAGTGTTCCTTGCCCAGTCGCCCCGTGACTGGGCCTTTCTGCCTGCGATGCCACGGAGTGTTGTCGCCGCAATTACACAAACCGAGAATCATCAAAAGATAAACATGGCTGTAGAAATCAAAGTGCCCTCTTTGGGCGAAGGCGTCGAGTCGGGTGATGTCCTAGAGATCATGGTTGCCGTGGGCGACGCGATCGACAAAGGTCAGTCAATCGTGGAACTGGAAACCGACAAAGCGACGGTCATGGTTCCCGCATCTGAGGCAGGCGTGATCAAGAGCATCGATTGCGAGGAAGGCGACACGGTTAGCGTTGGCCAAGCCATCATGAGCGTCGAAGCATTCGACGGCAGTGCTGCTGCACCGGCGGAACCTGCCCCGGCTGAACCAGCACCAGCACCAACACCGCCGCCTGCCCCTGCGGCGGAGGCACCAGCCCCCGCTGCTCCGCAGCCCGCTCCGGTCGCCGCGGCTCCTGCCCCTGCTCCTGTTGCATCGGCGCCAACGCCGGTAGCTCCCGCGTCCGTTGCGGCTCCGTCGGCTGAGGTTGCGGCCGGGCCTGCGATTCGGCGATTTGCTCGCGAGGTGGGTGTCGACTTAACGAACGTTACCGGCAGCGGCGAAAACGGACGCATCGTTCGTGAAGACGTGTTGAAGGTCGTCCGTGACGGATCGGCGTCCAAGTCGGCATCAAGCGGGGGTGCCTCTGCGGCTGTGGCGGCTGGCGGAACGTCGGACGACTACGGGCCTGTTCATATCGAAAAGATGCCCAAGATTCGCCAGACGATCGCTAAAAAGATGCACGAGTCGTGGACGACGTGCCCTCGCGTGACCAACTTCGACGACGCCGATGTGACTCGTTTGGAAGAAATGCGTCAGAACAGTAAGGCTGACTACGCGGCCGAAGGCGTGAAGCTCACCACGATGCCGTTCCTAATCAAAGCCGTCGCGATGTCTTTGAAGGCTCATCCGACCATTAACGCTTCCATTGATTTGGACGCCGGTCAGATCATTTACAAAGACTATGTTAACGTCGGCATTGCCGTAGACACCGAGCGTGGCTTGGTTGTGCCCAACCTGCGTAACGCTGACAAGATGAGCATTCCGGATATTGCCCGCGGGCTGGGCGATATGGCTGCTGGCGTTCGTGACGGGCAGTTTTCGGTTGAGGACCTTCGTGGCGGTAGTTTCACGATCAGCAACCTAGGCGCGATCGGTGGAACTTACAGCACGCCAATCATCAACACACCGGAAACCGCGATCCTGCTGGTTGGCCGTTCACGCAAGATGCCGGTCGTCGTTGAAGACGATCGTATCGAAGCCCGGTTAATGATGCCAATGAGCTTGTCCT
Source organism: uncultured Pirellulaceae bacterium (assembly GCA_964558755.1). Taxonomy (GTDB): domain Bacteria; phylum Planctomycetota; class Planctomycetia; order Pirellulales; family Pirellulaceae; genus Mariniblastus. Next base: position 13,571 of record CAZLFF010000086.1, on the reverse strand, counting down.
ACGACCATCGTTTGATCGACGGTGGAGCGGCAGCGCGGTTCCTGAACGAAGTGATTAGTTACCTGGAATCACCCAGTCGGTTGCTGCTGGCAATTTAAGGCAATCTAAGGCAAGCGATTGCGGCGTCTCGTGGCGAAGTAAAGATTCGCGCCGAAGGAGTTGAGGCGCCTGACCGCGCCTCAACTGCGGTATTGCGTTTGTTGGGGCCTGCTTATGGCACGTCTTTTTCCAAATCCCAGCCGTCAGGCAAGCTGACGTTTTTCAAGACGATTGGGATCCCATCTCGGATCACGCATAGCGGATGATCGTGGCTCGTGTCGGTGCGGCCGGACGAGTTCACGATACGGACGTTTTTTCCGATGCGGACATTTTTATCGATGATTGCTCCTTCGATGACCGTTCCGCTACCGAACGTTAAAGGCACGCCCAAATCACCTTCTTCGTCTCCTTCGCCGGCGTAGAAGTCATTGCCCATCACGATCGACTGTTTTACTGAAACGTTCGACTCCATGATCGTGCGTAGGCCAATCACACTGTTTTGAACGACGCACCCGTCGCCCAATCGGCAGCCGTTGGAGATCAGGCTCTTGTCGACCTCCGCGCCGGACATCCGGCTGGGCGGCAGAAAACGTGCACGTGTGTAGATTGGGCTGGACGCAGTCGCCAGATCGAACTCGGGTGAGTCACTGGCCATGTTCAGGTTGGCGTCGAAGAACGATTTGATGGTTCCGATATCTTCCCAGTAACCATCAAATAGATGCATCTGGACTCGATGCGAGTTGATGGCTTCGGGGAACAGTTCCTTTCCGAAGTCCGTGTAGTTTGACTTTTCGAGTAGTTCTTTTAGCAACGATGCGTTAAATACGTACATTCCCATGCTGGCGATGCAGTCACGGCCCTTGCTGTCGATCCCCTGAGCGTCGATCCATGCGGGGTCGGTTGAAACCGCGTCAAGCTCCTCGTCGGTTTGGGGCTTTTCGACGAAACCATTCACTCGTCCGTCGTCATCGACTTGCATGATACCGAATCCGCGCGCGTCCTCGCGGGTTACGGGGATGCAGGAAATCGTGACATCCGCATTGTTTTTCTTGTGTGTCTCGATGAGTTCGCGGTAGTCCATTCGGTACAGCTGATCGCCCGAGAGGATCACAACGTATTCGATGTCCGGCTGGTCGTAATAAACGAGGTTCTTCCGCACGGCGTCGGCAGTGCCTTGATACCAGTCCGAGCCGTCGCTGGTCGTTTCTTGCGCTGCCAGCAATTCCACGAAACCGCCACTGAACGAGTCGAAGGAATAAGACCGGCGGATGTGTTGGTGCAGGCTGACGGAGAGAAACTGGGTCAGCACGTAGATACGGTTGATCCCACTATTGATGCAATTCGAAATCGGAATATCAATCAAGCGGTACTGCCCACCCAGTGGGACTGCGGGCTTGCTGCGAATCGAAGTAAGGGGCGACAATCGGCTGCCGCGACCACCACCCAAAATCAATGCCACTGCGTTGTTGGCCATGTCGTTGCTCCTGTCGTTAGCTGGGGATCACCTGAGAGTTCACATGTCGCTTGGGTGATGAAATCAACCTCAACGGACTCTACCGTATCAGAAATGGGGTAGCGTCGCAGGTTCGGGAGGTGAAGTTTCGTTAAAAAACATGCGACTCAGTCGGCAAGTTCTTCAATGTCCGCCATGTCGTGGCTCTCTGGTAAATCGTCAAGGTCTTCCAAACCGAAAAGATCCAGGAAACGATCGGTGGTCTTATAAAATTTTCGTGCGGGGCGATCGGTTGATTTTTCTACGTCAAGCAGTCGGCGCTTAACTAACTGGTTCAGCACACTGCTGCTGCTCTTGCCGCGGATTCGGTCGACCTCCTCTCGTGCGACGGGTTGGTGATAGGCGACCACGGCCATGACGTCGATCGCCGATTGCGGTAGCCGAGCCTGACGATTGCGGCCAAAGTACTCGTTCTGAAAATCTCCCAAAGATGGGTCGAGCACCATCCGGTAGACGCCTCGGTCGGCATGAACTCGAAACGCCGCATCGCGTTTCTCGTAGCCTTCGTTCAGCTGTTTGATTATTTGGGCGACCTCTTTGGGGCTGACGTCCCTTAAAACCGACGCGATCTTCTTGCCGGTCAGTTTCACGTCCTTGGGTGAACCAACTAACAGAATTGACTCGACGATACTTTCAGGGCTGATCGGACAGGCGGCGTCGTCATCGACGATTTTGGCGTTTGGGGCGGGCGCTGAGGAAGGGTCGTCGTCGTTGCCGCCGCTCGGACGTCCCTTACTTGCGGACTGGGCCGCGTCTTTTTCATCCTCGTTGGCATGCTCTGATCGCTGATCGACGACTTCAGCGTAGGCTTCGCTTAGCGTTTCCAGCGTAAATTCGTCTTCCTCAAAATCCTCGTCCCCGTCGAACTGGACCTCAATCCCGTTCGGCGATGATGCATCTTGTTCATCGCCGGGGAGTTCTTCTGACGGATTGTCGTTGGGATCGGTCATGATGGCTCTCGCGCGGGCTCCGAATAGGGTGATTCAAGATTCAGATCGAACGGGATAGAGAATCGAAAGGTGATCGGCGACCGATTACCAGAATCGTAGCCCTTCATTGGGTCGCTGCCTACGTCGATCGGGATACAGGCGGGTAATCGGGAGCGATCGACGTTGTCCGGATTCCGAGTTTCACCTAAATTTGACGGCTAGCGATCATATTCAAAACGGGGAGAGCATCCATGGTTAACGTCGTTTGCACTTTGTGGGGAGACGCGTTTCCTGCGAGCTACGTGACGGTGCTGCGTAATGCAGTTGCTGCTAATCTGACCAAAGACCATCGCTTCTTCTGCGTGACGGACAATCCGTCGGCCCTCGGTCCCGGGATCGAGGGCGTTCAAATGCCCGAAATGGGGATCCCACTACAGTACCGAAAGCAGGGTTGCTGGCCTAAGCTTTCGATTTTCGCACCGGGGGTGTTACCCGCGGACAATCCGACTTTGTACCTTGATTTGGACCTAATGGTTCAAGGTGATTTATCGCCATTTTTCGATCGTATTATCCAGCAGCCGGGGTTCCATGCGTTGCGAGAGTGGAATCCAACCTTGTGGAGTCTTGTTCCGCTGTCGATGCGCCCCCATCGAGGAGTTCAGGGGTCGCTGTTGGGTTTCATTCCCAAGCAGCAGTATGGAATTTATGAGCGGTTCATGGCTGACCCTGAGGCCGCTTGGACGAAGTACCCATTGGACCAAGATTTTTTGACGGACACCGTTGCCAGTTCTTCCGGCGACCAACCGAATGAAGTGCATGACTGGCCGTTTGAGTGGACCGCCAGCTTTAAGTGGCATTGCTTGAAGTACTATCCGCTGAATCGGATCATGCCAAAAATCAACCGGCCGCAACGAGCCAAAGTGGTCGTGTTTCATGGCAACCCGCGGCCCATCGACGTCGTGCCGCTGGGAGACTACCGTTGGGGCACCAAGCGAAAGTTTGGCTTCGGCCCAGTCGATTGGGTTCGTGAATACTGGTTGCGGCACGATCCAACTTGGACCGACGACGCACCCCAAATCCGTGCCGCTGCGTGACGTCAGGCAGCCATTGATTTGCACAAGCGAAAGCTGACCGACAAAGCCAAACCCCAACCCGCCGGGACTAAACCGCCATGAATCGTCAAGCTCGCTCATTGCAAACGATTGGTTTTGCCTTGCTTGCCGTTTCGGTCGTCTGCGGTTTTACGGGGTACGACAGTTTCCGCGCGGCAACGTCACTGGCGGAAGCAGCCAGTCAGGCAGTTGAAGGCATGGACTTTGTCGCGTCGGTGCCGCGCGAGACTTATCTGATGGGTGGGCTGGCGGTCGTGGCAGGAGTCGCTTCGCTGCGATGCCTTGTTCAATCGCGAGCGCTAAGAAGATCCGAGTCCTCGGGGCTTAAACCCTAGTCGCTAAACACGAGAAATGCTTGCCGATGCCGTGGTTCTGACGTCCTCGGTGGATTCTGCTTCCAGGACGATGCCTTTGCGGCGCATGGCTTCGCTGTACATGCTCATCAACAGCCGATAGTTGGTTTCCGCCGTAAATCGCCGGTCAAACTGGTCACGACAGTCGGCCCGCATCTTCGGCCACATCGCTTCTTCATCGAAGAATCGGGTCACCTGTTTGGCTAAGTCGTCCGCATTGCCCCCTTCGAATACGAACCCGGTCTCTCCGTGTTGGACAACTTCGGGAATGCTGGCAACGTTGGCACCAATGACCGGAGTACCCACCGCCATCGATTCGATCAGCGTCTTCGGCATCGATTCATAACCGATCGACGGGAACACCAGACATGCGGCTCGGCCCATCCAGTCATAAACTTGTTCGTTGGGAACCCGGCCGATCCACTCGATGTTTGGGTTGCTCGATCCAAGCCGTTCTAACTGTTCGCGATCAGGACCGTCGCCCACAATTTTTAGCGGGTACTTCAATCCGTGCTCTTGCCATGCCTTAATCACAGTATCGACTCCTTTTTCACCGGCGACGCGCCCGACAAACAGAGCGAACTTCCCGTCCCCGGACTGGAGGCCGGGGTCGTTCGATACAAAATTTGGCTTGGTCATCATTTGGTCGTCAATGAATCCCGCTGCCTTCAACTTGGATCGAGAGAACTCGGACGCCACGCAAATGACATCGATCTGGGTTTGCCAAGTCTTTAAAAAGCGGTGCAGCATCTGCATCCCAGCCACAACTGCGGACCCGCTGCGGCTCCCTCGATAGCACCCGTACTTAACTGCTCGCCAAGGAATTTTGCCCAAGCAAGCTTCGCACGCTTTTCCATCTCGAAAGCACATCGCTTGGGCGCAAAACGCGCGATAGTTCTGGACTGACGCGACGGTTGGCACGTTCGCCGCGTTGGCCGCATAAAAAATGGCGGGCGAAAGCTGAGGGAAAGTGTTAACGACGTGCAGCACGTCCGGCTGATGGCGTTCGATCAATTCCGTCAGATTCTGTGCAGCCCCGCGATTCCAGAGCGTTTTGGCCGCGATCGCCGGGAGCTTGCTAACCTTGATGTTGTCGTTGTGAATTGTGTGGCGGATGACCTCGTGACCATGCGACTGAAGCAAAATGGCCTCGTCCTCAAAGAACTGGTCTTCGCCTCCGCGTTCACGGTAGTAGTTGTGACAGACAAGAATTTTCATTGGGCCACCCCAAAGTCTGCACTCTTTGGTAGCTCTGTGGTCGTTTCGTGGACGTCTTCGACATTGGTGAAAGCCATTCTCAAAACCAGTGTCATTAGCATGAACGTCAGGAACGTTGGCATCTTAAAGAGTGATTCGGCGGTTCCGTGGATGAGCGCGAAAACCAACAGTCCGAACACAACGCCGGTTTGGCGATCTTGGTTGACCACGCAGCGCCGGAAGGCAACGAACAGGGCGACCAGCAGCGATGATAAAAACAGCACTAGCCCGATCGCACCACCGTCCAGTAACACGTCCAAGTACATGTTGTGTCCGTGCGGAATCTCCCACCGCAGCAATGCCGACAAGTAGTCAATTTGATCCTTTTCCCAGTATGCGAGATAACCGTGCCCGATCAGCGGGCGTTCGTTGATTGAAACAAGCAGTTCTTCCCACAAAGGCAGCCGACCTGTTAGAGAGCTGACATCTTTCGTGCGTCCCATTGCCATCCGCTCCGCCATCGACGCTCGGACGTTGCTTCGCGAGAGCACCAAGTACATCCCGGCCGCAATCAAAGCCAGAATCGCCAGCGATGATGCGAACACTCGTAGATTGGGTTTTAGTGTGACAAAGCGAGCTGCCATCAAGGCAACCACAAAGCCCGCCAGCGTCGTGCGGGATTTCGTAGCTAACAGCGTGATGACTCCGATGATAAAAATGGCGATCATCCACGGGTTCAGCTTCAACGATGATCCGAAATGCACGGTTGCGGCCAAGCAGCAAAAGGTTCCGTATACGGCCAGAGTGTTTGGGTGGCAGGTTCCGACGAAGCGATACTCAGACTTGTGTGGGGTGAAATTGCCCAATGCCAGCTCCGCCAAAAAACCGATTCCGATGTAGCCCAGACAGGTCATTGCAAAGGCCATCGTTAGCTCGAACATGGTCAGTTGCCTCGCGAGACCAGCGGCGGCCACAAAGAAGCACAGCATCACGATGAACTTGTGCAGGGTGACTTTTGGGTTGATTGACCACAGGGTGCTCGCCCCCAGATAGCTCAAATAAACCAACAAGGCAAACGTGACGATACCACCCAGCCGCAAGTTTCCTCTCGCCGGTAGCATCAGAAACACAACCCCGGCCATTCCCAATAGCAATCTGACTGGCGCGGTGACTATGTTCACGGTCTCGACGCGGTCGGCCGTGCGATTTTCTGAGTCAATGAACTCGGCGTCAAAGCGAAAGTGCGTGCTGGCACCCGGTGAGTGATCGATCGCAAAGAAGCCGGTGATCAAAACAGCGGCGACCAACAGCAGTTTCGGTAAAACACTCAGCGAGAACGACTGACTACTTGGTTCGACATTCGGCAAGCCGGTTTTTAACATTCCCGTGCTCATGATGCCTCCACCGTAGGTTCGGTTGGCTCAATAGATAGCGGCCCCGGGTTCGTTTGCCGCAGTAGATGCATGAAGAACCAAACAGCGACAACTGTTGCCACCAAACTGCCACCGACCAAGGCCCAGGCGGCTCCTGCGATTCCCAGTTGTCCGCACAGAGCGAACGCCAGTGCAACGGTCACGATCGAGAATGCAACCTCGCCCGCGAATAAACCTTGGGGTTTGCCCAACGCCGCCATCCCGTTACCAGCAACAATGGACGCCGCAACGACCAGTGCGTGTACGCCCAAGATGCCAACCACATACCCATAACCTCGATACTCGTCGGTCAGCATCAATGCCAGCAATTCGTCGCCCAGTAAGAAGTAGACGACGCACAAGACTGAAAGGACCGCGTAGAAAAACAGCATGGACTCGACCAAGATCCGGCAGAGCGCTGTTTTGCCCTCGCGATTGAAAGCCTGGACGGCCCGAGGCTGAAAGAAGTTGTTGGCTCCCGCGACGAAGATCAGAGAAACGTTCGCCAGCGTCAAACAGCTGCCAAAAATTCCCGCGGCGTTTTCATCGATCATCCACAATGCGATAAACGGAAGCAGGCAACTGGCCAGCGAAGGAAAAACTCTCGCGGCCACAAGCCAGCGGCTGTAACGAAATGTCGTTTGCCAATCGGTTTTAGCCTGTGGCAAGTGGAACTCAACCGGACGCGGTCGAGCAAACCACCAAATGGCTGCCGGAATAAGGCTGGCGATGCCCATCGCGGCAAACACGACCGCTGCGTTCAGCCATCCAGTCTGATAGGCCGCGTAGATTGCACCTAACTGCAACACCAACGCGCCGCCGCTAAGGAGGACGGCGGTAACGTAATCGAAATGAGTACACGAAACGATTCGCAAGTGATCACGCAACAGAACGCAAGGGCCGGCAATCGCGATCACCCACAGGCAAGTCGCAAGGCCCGCCGGCGCGTTTGCACCGGAAAACACGACCGCCAGAGCACCGAACAGCACAAAGGAAGCCAGCGAGAAAATCGCTTGTTGTAGTAAGCTGCTGCCTAGAAAGCGGCTTGAGTCACGATGAGCCTGGTGAGCGAACACAACATAGGGTGCGGCCAGCAGACGTTCTTGGAGGACGCGGACAACGTTCAAAATCGCCCACGCCAAAACGTACAAGTTTACCGCTTTCTCACCGCATAGCTTCGCGACCAAGATCAGCGTAACGAAACTGTTGAGGCTGACGAATCCTTGGTCGGCCAACGCTAACGTCGCGTGTACCAATTTTTGCTTGGGCGATGGAGCTGGTTCGGACGAGGGTGTCTGGTTGCTCGACTGAGCGCAGGTCGGACCACTAGGGTTGGTGACGGCCTGCGTTTTCGCGGTCGCGAATCGCGGGCCGTTACTCAGACCTTCTGCAGAGCGATCCTCAAGCGTTGCGAGCACGGGAGTTGTCATCGGAGACGAGCCGATCGAGATTAACAGTGACAGTGGAAACGTGGGTGTTTGTATGGCTTAGCACCAGCGGCTGAGCCAGTTTGGCAGCTTGCTTTCCTGCCCGGTCATTACTGCTCCGAGAACTTTGCCACCATAATTGGTAATGGTCTGTTGAAGCTGTTTGACCAAGTCCTTCTTCATGCCGTACTTACCGACCAGCATGACACCGTCCAACTGCGGCAGAAATGCGTTCGCGATACAAGGTTCATTCATGACCGGGAGATCAACGACCACCAGTTGATATCGTTCACGAACGGCTTCGAAGAAACGGTCGGACGCGGGTCCGCCCATCACGATCTGCTGAGCGAGCTTAGCCTGACCAAGCCCCAGTACATGCAGGCCTTCGTGTTTTGTTTTCTTGACGCATTCATCCAACAACGCGCGGCCGGTCAAACAATCGCTAACCCCTTTGCCTGTTGCTCGATGCATCCGCGTGGCCTTGGGGCTGCGATGATTGGCATCGATCAAGAGCACAGGGCCAATGTGATGATCGGCAGCGCGGATCGCCAGGTTTGTCGCCGTCGTCGTGACACCTTGCTTGCCCGTTGCACCAGCGAATCCGATAATCGACGGCTGATTCGGGCGAATCGTCTCGGATCGTAAACGCTGGAGTAAAATGTCCGCGTATTTGCTGCCCTGACGAGTCGGAACGATCGCTGATGCGGACGCTGCTGTCGCTTGGTCGGCCGAGGATGAAGTCTGGTTGCTGTTCATGCCATTGTTTGCCGGGTCGAGGTTGTGAATCGTAGTGTCAGACATTGCCGGTTGTTGTCAGAGAAAGGGTGGCGGTTCTAGGTAATTCGGCGCAGATTGTGACTTTCACAGTCGGTTGGCCAAAGGTATCTAATTCAAAACGTTGCGGTAGGATCGTCGGTTGGGGATCGAAATGATCAACGGTGATTGAACCAGTTCGGCAACATCTTTTTGTCGGCTGACTGAGTTGTCCGCCAGCAATGCTCCGGCGGCGATTGCCAAAGAGCCGAATAACATCGCGGCCAGTCCTAGGATTGCGACGATCGATTTGGCGGGGCTGATTGGCTTTTCTTCCAACGTCGGGGCTTGAGCAACGCTAATGTTCGAAAACGCACTGTCGTTAAGCGCTTCGTCCATCCGAGCGTCTTCTAGGCTCTCGGCGTAGCTCATGTAGTTCGATTCCGCCAATTCCATGTCGCGTTTGCGCTGGCGGATTTTGCTGTCTTGACGGTTCAGGTTCGCGATCTTCGTGCGGACTTTTTCTTCTTGCTGATTCAACTCGTCTAGCGTCGCCTGCAGCCCGCTCACATTTGATCGCACCTGAGCAAGTTCCAACGCAAGGTCGCGGTGGATCACGTTGATCGAACGAGTGATCTCCGAACGAGCCTTTGTGGTTTGCTCCGCCAGCGTGCGGCGTGCTTCCGCCTCTTGTTTCTTGATTGCTTCGAGCTTTGGGTTGCCGGCGTTCATGGTTGATTCAAGCTCCATCCGCTGGACTTGCAGCGTGTACAGCTGATCGCGAATCGAGTCGCGGCCCGTGTTGGGAACCGAACGCTCGGCTGACTGAATCTGCGCCGGCTGAGACTTTAGCTGACGCTGTAGTTCCTCGGCTCGCGCTTTCGCTTCGGCCAAGGCGCTTGATGCCGATAGTCGGCCCTTCCCGACGTCTTCCATTTGAACTTCCAACATCCGGCGGTGTCCATCGACCGAGGCGAGTCCGATTTCGTCTTTCGCGATGCGTAGGTCCTCGGCTGCTTGGGCCACACGTTCCTTCAGTTGGTCCAATTGCTCGCTAAAGAAACGTCGTGACCCAGTGGTCGTGTGGACACGGGCGTGCGTGGCTTTGTATTGGTCAATCAGAGACTGAACGACGGCCTGCGCCAGTTCGGGTGAACTGGTGTCGTACTTTAATGAAACGACATTCGATTTCCTTTCGGCGCTGACACCCATGTGCTTGATGATTTCTTGCACGGCTTCTTCGCGATCAGTGATCGGGTCGATTTCCTTGACCAAGTCGATGGCAGATCCGAGTGCGCCTTTGATTGTTTTGGCGAATGAAGTCTCGGGCTCTTCGTCCTCGGCACCCGGTAGCGGTTCGTCGCCCAGCACAACTTTTGGGCCCAGTAAATCAACGGCGCCCTCGATGACGCCGCGGCTGGCGATGATGTCGAGCACCGATTTGATTTCATCTTCACGATCGTTCTCTTGGATGGCGATCGTTTTGCCGGTCGAGGCGGTCGGGTCCAGCCGCGAGTTCTCGCGCCCGATCTTTAGCCACAGTTTCGACTCCGACCGGTACTCACGCGGCCACAGCAACATAACGGCGACGGCCAAGGCGGCGATGGCAAGGTTGTACAGCAGTAGCTTTCCGCGGTGACGATAAATTGACTCAACGTAGTCGCGAATCATAACCGTGTTTTGGCTGTTGCGGATCATCATGGGTCTCGGGGAAAGAGTGGCAGAGCGACCGCGGCGTTTTCCGGGCGCATTGCAAAGGCAGCGATTTTCGAACCTTCAGTATTTTTACGATTCCACCCCAATTCAACCGTAAACACTCAGGAACCGCGAATTATGTAAGCATTGAGGTGACTTTATTTTGGTTGTGAACGAGCGGCTTCCCGCAGATGGCGTGATCGCAACCGCTGTTGCGGATTATCGCTGGGCGACGCAGCCTTGGTGGCGGGTCCCGCTGCGAATCCGGAGTCATCGTTGCAAACGGAATAACCGTTTAAAACGGAAGAAACTTCGCCCGCTCGCCCGCCCGGTGGTCGACGGTGTTAGCGTTGAAGAATAGCAGGCCGTCCGCCTGACCGAGCGCCCGCAGGTCCGAGGAACCGTTCCAAGCAAGCGGTTGGAACCGACGGACTTGGTCATCGTCGAGAACGACCCGCGCGGGCCAGTAGGTTGGTCGGTCGCCACGGGTTTGGTGATCGGCCGCTAAAACCCCCATCACGCTGGCGGGCTCCGTTGCCTCCTCCCCCGACATCCGAGCCAACGCTGCGCGGACGAACAGGTGGAAACCAACCAAGCTGCTGACTGGGTTGCCCGGCAAGCCGAATACGATCGTCTGCTTGGGCCGTGATTGCTGGTCGTGATTTTTGACACCGAACCAGACAGGCTTGCCGGGTTTCATTTTGACTTTGTGAAAGACTTCCTTGACCCCGTGTTGCTGTAACAGTCCCGGGACAAGGTCCATCATGCCCGCCGACACGCCACCCGATAAGATCAGGATCTCATTCTTTAGCCCTTTGTCGATCAGCTGCGAAAGTTGATCCGGTTCGTCTCGTCCAACGCCCAGATCAATGGCATTCGCCCCTAGTGAGTTGGCCAGTGCCAGTAGCATCGGGCCGTTGCTGTTACGGATTTGACCTTGGTTGGGAACGTCCGTGCATGGCACTAGTTCGTCACCCGTGGGCAGGATGGCAATGTTGGGTTGTTGAAAAGTCGGCACTGAGTGACAGCCAACTTCGGCCAATAGTCCCACATCCAGCGGACGGACTCGGTGACCGGCAGCAAAAATGGAATCCCCAGCGGCGAAGTTATCCGCTTGTAACATTCGGTGCCGCCCAGCCGGTAGTTCGTCTAGCTTGACATCGACATGCTTGCCCGCATCGTCGGTTTCGGTGCATTCGATCATCACGACGGCGTCGGCACCTGCCGGGAGCGGTGCTCCGGTCATGATCCGCGTCGCAGTGCCCGGTTGAACGGATTGCTTTGGCCAGCCCCCCGCGATCACGGTTTCAATGATCTCTAGTTTCTTGGTTCCCGTATTGATATCGCTGCTGCGGACCGCAAATCCATCCATCACAGATTTATCATGGGGGGGCGAATCCACATCGGCGATGACGTCGCTTGCCAAGACCCGGCCAACGGAATCACTTAGCCGCACGCTCTGCAGCGGCAGCGGTGAGACGACTTGTTGGATACGGTTGAGAGCTTCTTGGACGGAAATCATGGCTGGCCGAATCGGCTTCAATCTAAGTTGGGTTCGGCGGGCTTTACGTTCGAAGCAGTTGCTGGACTTGGTTTAGATTTCGATAAAGTTCTTCAACATATCGATGCCGCCCTCGGTAAGAAAACTCTCGGGGTGGAACTGGACGCCGAAGGTTGGGTGCTCTTTGTGTTGCACACCCATGATGGCACGAGTTCCGTCGGGTTCGTTGGCCCATGCGGTTAGTTCAAAGTCGGCGGACAGCGTACCGTCTTTGATGACCAAGCTATGGTAGCGCGTGGCGGTCATGGGTTGCGGGAGGCCTGCGAAAATGCCGCGGCCATCGTGATGAATTGAATCCGTCTTGCCATGCATTAAACGATTGGCTCGCACGATCTGGCCGCCATTGGCTTGGCCAATCGATTGGTGACCCAAGCATACGCCCAGCACCGGAAGTCGCCCGTGAAAGTGTTTGGCGCAATCGACCGAGATCCCGGCTTCGTTGGGCGTGCACGGCCCGGGCGAAATAATCACGTGGCTCGGCGCGAGTGATTCAATTTCAGCTGGCGTGATTTTGTCGTTGCGGTAAACGCGAATGTCCAACGCCGAATCAATCTCTCCCAGCCGCTGGACGAGGTTGTAGGTGAACGAGTCGTAATTATCAACGATAAGGATCATGGGTGCGATTATGCGTCAAAACCACGGCTGCGTTAAGCGGTCAACTTGTGGAAGATGCTGCCAGTATCATCCAAAGTCAGTGTTTCTATGTGCCTTGTATCTTGGTCGTGGAGTGCAGCGGGTTTTGTGGACGCTGTCAGCGTTCGCCACGGCGAGCCGCACCCGGAAAAAACTCGTCTTGTTCGGTTTTCCCCCGCGTTCTATCGTGACCGTACCCGAGCCTGTGGGCGATTCGAAACTCGCCCAGCTTAACCCCAAAAGATGGTGGCTCGACAATTTGAACAACCCACCGCCGCAAGGACGCTGCGGGGCATTGCAGGGAGGCAATGGCACTATGACCGTTATTCCAAACGTGAATTCTCGCATGGATATGATCACCTCGGTTCCGCTGCTGGACGTCGGGCGAGGCAATGGGCCGCTGAAGGCCGAGATCATGTCCGTTATCTCAGACATTATTGACAGCGGCTGGTTCGTTGGCGGTCCGCACGTGAAGGCGTTGGAAGAAGCGGTTGCCGAAATCAGCGGCACGCCCCACGCCATTGGTTGTGCTTCGGGCAGTGAGGCCCTGTTGCTGGCGTTGATGGCGATCGGCATCGAGCCGGGGGACGAAGTCATTTGTCCAAGCTTTACGTTCTTTGCAACAACCAGCGCGATCTCGCGGATGGGCGCGACGCCTGTTTTTGTTGACATCGACCCTGACACATTCAACGTCGATTCGAAGAAGCTCGAATCATTGATCACCGAGCGAACGAAAGCGATCATCCCCGTTCACTTGTTCGGCCAATGCTGCGACATGGATCCGATCCTTGCGATCGCTAAAGCCCACAATCTGCAAGTCATCGAAGATTGTGCTCAATCGATCGGCGCGACGGACAAGGGGCGTCCAGCGGGCAGCATGAGCGCGATCGGGTGCTTTAGTTTTTACCCGACCAAGAACCTCGGCGGTTTTGGCGACGGTGGCATGT
>CAZLFF010000085.1:3008-15907 GCA_964558755.1 uncultured Pirellulaceae bacterium | reverse complement strand
CCCCGATCCCGAACACCTGAACCCTGAACCCTCGAAACCTGAACCCTATTTATGTCGCATCCCACCCTTGAGAAAATTCACGCGGCCATCCCCCACCGATCCCCGATGCTCTTGGTGGACGAAATCGTTTCGGCGGACGAACAGTCGATCGTTTGTCGTAAGTCGTTTCACGCGGACGAGTACTTTTTTCAGGGTCACTATCCAGACCAGCCGTTGGTGCCGGGCGTGATCCTGTGTGAGTGCGTGGTTCAATCGGGTGCCGTGTTGCTGGCCGATTTGATGAAGCAAGCGAACTCGGACGGCGTTCCCGTGCTGACTCGGATGAGCGACGTCAAATTTAAGAACATGGTCAAGCCCGGTGACTCGATTGAGATGCACGTCAAATTGGATGACGTTGTGTCGAGCGCTTATTACTTAACGGGTCAAGCGAAAGTAAACGGTAAAACGGCGGCCAGATTGTCGTTCACTTGTACCGTCGCGGCCGCAGGATAACAGCAAACAACCACGAGCACACTTTGGACTTCTTAAAACTCACTGGCAAAACGATCTTCGTATTCGGTGTCGCAAACAAGAAAAGCGTCGCGTGGCATATCGGCAAGACGCTAGAAGAGCACGGTGCGAAAGTCGTCTACGTCGTGCGTAGCGATCAACGCAAAGAATCGCTGAGTAAGCTGATGGCTGATCGCGATGTCTACGTTTGTGACGTCGAGTTCGAGGATCAGATCGAATCCGTACGCCAGCAGATTGCTGCTAAGCACTCGACGATCGACGGCTTGGTTCACTCGATCGCCTTCGCCGCTTACGACGAGTCAGGCATCAAGCCGTTCCATGAAACCGGGAAACAACAGTTTCTGCGGACGGTCGATATCAGTTGCTACTCGTTCGTAGCGTTGTCCAATGCGTTTAAAGACTTGCTGGCCAAAGACGCGTCCGTCATCACGATTTCTATTTCGACCACAACGATGGCCAGCGAAAATTACGGCTTTATGGCGCCTGTCAAAGCGGCACTCGATAGTAGCCTCGCGTTTTTGACGAAGAGTTTCAGCAAATTTAGCAATGTCCGTTTCAACGCGGTTGCTCCCGGTTTGCTAAAAACTTCCGCGTCGGCGGGCATACCCGGTTACGTTGATGCTTTCTTGTTCGCCGAGCAAGTGATCCCGCGCGGTACCGCCGTGCAAACTCAAGAAGTCGCCGACGCTGCTTGCTTTTTGCTCAGCCCTCGATCGTCTGGCATTACGGCCCAGCAAATCGTGATCGATGCTGGCATGGCCATCAACTATTTCGATAGCGAAATTGTTAAGAAGGTCATGGACGCGAGCTAGTCGAAACAGAACAATGATCAACATCGTTCGTAGTAACGCCCTCAGACCGTTGCAGCAAATCGATCATGCGGATGAAAGCTGCGTTCGTTCTAATTCAATTCGGAGAATCTTATGAAGACGATGACTCAACTGGCCAGCTGTTTGTTAGTGCTCGCCATCACGCCTGCAACGTTCGCTCAGTCGGCTACGGCATCACCCGCGAGCGAAGGATCGACCGCGAAAGCGGTGGTGAGCGAAGAAAACGCAGCGAAGCCATTCACAGTTGAACTCGCCAAGGGAAAACTGACGCTCACCGCTCCCAGAACGTGGAAGAAGGTTCAACCTCGCAGCCGGATTCTCGAAGCCGAACTAAAAGTTCCTGCCGTCACCGCCGCTGCTCAACCAGCAGCTGGGTCAGCCAAGAAAGCCACAGCTCCCCAGCACGCGCGCCTAACCATTATGCGCGCTGGCGGTTCTCTGCCCGACAACGTTGCTCGTTGGGAAAACCAATTTGCTCAAGCAAACGGTTCGGCAACCAAAGCCGATGTGACCGACCAGAAAATCGGCGACACACCCGTCAAATTCGTGGACATCACCGGCACATTCTCTGAACGGATGGGTGGCGGTCCGTTTGCGGGCGGCAAGACAGTAACGCGCGAGAACTACCGCATGATGGCCGCGATCGTTCAAACCCAAGAGATCGGCAACTACTTTTTCAAATTCATTGGTCCTAAAGCCACCGTCGACGCTAACGCGGAAGCGTTCAAAAAGATGATTGGTAGCGCTCAGATTAAATAGAGGGTCAGTCTAAACACGGCGTCGCGAGTGGCCCGAGGTTCCGTCCGCATGGCAACCCGACGCGTGAGCGGGGGGAACCGCCCGTCGCTTGCCCATCGGCATGACAAAGTCCTCTCGAATTGAACGCAGTGGCGGTTGGGTTCACACTTCCCCGCCAATTCGCCGCTCCCATCACAGCAAATGGTGTCTGTCATGAACGAATTTCTTGCCGCTGCCGTGGAAGAGGCTAAGTTGGGGCTAGCAGATGGCGGGATTCCGATCGGTTCTGTCCTGGTGATCGATGACAAAATCGTGGGCCGCGGCCACAATCGTCGCGTGCAGGATGGAAGTCCAATTCTCCACGCGGAGATGGCTTGCTTTAAGAACGCGGGTCGCCTGACGGCGGCTCAGTACGGGAGATCGGTGCTCTATTCGACGCTGTCCCCTTGCGATATGTGCAGCGGTACTGCCCTTCTATACAAAATCCCAAAAATTATCGTGGGTGAGAATCAGACCTTCCGGGGCCCCGAGGACTACGTGCGCAGTCGCGGTGTCGAACTGATAATCGAAAACGATCCGACTTGCATCGATTTGATGCGGCGGTTCATCGCCGAGCACCCAGAACTTTGGAACGAAGACATCGGCGAGTGACCGTAATTCGCAGTGGAGCTTCTTACCGACCTTCATCCCGCCGCTAATCAGCAACGCGGGTTGCGATCGTGCCCGTTTGTGGGGGATCGCCCGAGCTTTCGAATCCTTGGGTGTCTCTGCTGCCGCGGACAAGGGCTCCGAGTGAGTGTCTACCTTCAGCCGTTCAACTGGTTAGCGTCTCGTGACGGCAGACAGCCCGACCGGCGTGCGATCGCGGGCGGCCAACGCGGTTGATCGAACTGACCGGAACTAGGGCGGGTCGCGAGTTTGGTCAAAGCCGCAATTTGGCAACACGTCTCTTGCTTTCATTGCGACCAAGGGACATGATTAGAGCACGCCTGTTGACCACGCCTCACGTTCGGATTTATCACCCGTGCGAAAAGTACTTTGCGTCAAACGATCTGCCGACTCACCGGTTCAGCCCGAGCTGAATTTCGACCAGTCGAAGTGCGAAGTCACCGTGTCCGACGACGTGACGGAAACGCTTCAATTGCTATCCGACCATCCCTTTGACGGCGTCTACTTCACCGATCGCGAGTCGTGCAACGACGCGATCGCCGGCATGGTTCACAGTGCCGAGATTCTAAAACGGATGCCCGACGGCGTCGCGCTGCTGGATCGCCAAGGCAACATCGTTCGAGCTAACACAAGGCTGACCGACTGGTTTACTGAAACCAAGCTGGTCGGCCTTAATTTTTACGAGGCCCTCGGCCAGCCGATTATCTTGGGCCCTGAGCCAAGCCCGATCGCGTCGGCAATCGCGACCCGCGAGCAACGGGATTCGACCATCCATGTTGATGACCGGTACTTTCTGGTTAAGGCCGTTCCGATCGTATCGCCCGACGGTCAGTGCCAGAACCTGATCGTCACGGTGGCCGACGAAACCGAAGCCTATCACCAACGACAGAAACTTGACGCGTTGCATTCAGCCGGCAGCGGTTTGGCGGACCTCCGCCCAGAAGAAATTTATCAGATGGATGTTGACCAGCGGATCGAACTGCTGAAAGAAAACATCTTGCATTTCGCCCTCGATCTTTTGAAGTACGACGTCGTCGAGATCCGGTTGCTCGACCCCGCGACCAACGAGCTAAACCCGTTGCTCTCCAATGGCATTGATTCGACTGCCGGCCGGGAACGGACGATTTGGGCAGAAGCGCGTGACAACGGCGTGACGGGGTTCGTCGTCGCGACGGGAAAAAGTTACCTTTGCGAGGACACGACGAACGATCCGCTGTATTTGGATGGATTGGTTGGAGCCAAGAGTTCACTGACGGTGCCACTTATTTTTGGTGACCAATGCATTGGTTCCTTCAATGTGGAAAGCCCCAAGCCGCGTGCGTTCGATGAGAGCGACCTTCGGTTCGTCGAGGCCTTCGCGGGCGATATTGCCGCGGCTTTGAATACGCTAAAGCTGCTCGATGCACAGCGAACTAACGCGACGCTCGAAAGCATTGAAGCCATTCGTGACGCGGTCGCGCTTCCGATCGATGAAATCCTGAACGACACGGTTCATGCGATTGAAAGCTACATCGGCCACGACCCGGACGTCACCAAACGGTTGAGAGCGATTCTGACGCACGCCCGAGAAGTCAAGAAGCACATTCACCAAATCGGGCGGCAGGCGGTTCCCGACTGTGATCAACGTTTCATCGTTCCTTCCGAGCAGCGACCGGCGCTGACGGACATGCGAATTTTGGTAATCGATGCCGACGAGCAAGTTCGAACGTCGGCCCATTGCTTGCTCGAGCGTGCGGGCTGCGTGGTGGAAACCGCCCACGAGGGCCACGAGGCGATTTTGATGGTGCAAAACTGTACGGACGACGTCGAGTACGATGCGATCATCGCCGACATTCGCCTGCCGGATATCGGTGGCTACGATTTGCTGATGAAACTGAAGGAACTGGTTGAGGATCCGCCGCTGATCTTGATGACGGGTTTTGGTTACGACCCCGGCCACTCGATTGTTAAGGCTCGGCAGGCCGGTTTGCGGGCCAATGCGGTGCTCTTTAAGCCGTTTCGGCTGGACCAACTGCTCGAAATTGTCGAGTCTATGGTGACGCGTAAGTCCGAGGCACCGGCCAAGTAGCGATTGCGACTGCTTATGCTCCGGCTGACGAAGCGCCGTGATCGTCACTAATCCTTTCGCCCCCGCCCCACAGCGCACCACCTTTCGCCACCCGCACGTTATGTTTGCAGTCTCTTGGATTATCGCCTTCATCGGCCACACCGGCCTCTGGTGCGCGTCCTTTAACTACCTGCATTCCACGGCACTCAAGCGCTGGGCGCGGAAGAGTTCCGAGGCCGTGGTTCTGATCTTCTTGGTGTTGCCCGTGCTGTTCTTAGCTTGGCAACTGTTTGGTCTGGTCATCGGTTGGACCGCCTGCTGTTCCGACATAACGTTTGCGGGATCGCAGCAGTGGAGTCAAGCGTATACCAAGCTGGTGATGTTGTTGGCGATTCCGGTTGCTGCGGTTTGGTTGTTCCGAAAAATCACTGGCCGCCCGCCTACTGCGGTTGTGTCGCTACAACGCGAGGTAACCAAGCTCGTTGAAACGCGCGAGAAACCGCTGCTGCACAACACGGTTGGAAAATTGATGCGGCTGATTCCTGTCAATGAAGCACTGTCGCTGTGCGAAGATCATGTGACCCTGCGGTTGGACATTCCGCCCGCGCTGGATGGTTTGAAGATCGCACAGCTGTCCGATTTTCACTTGACCGGTGACTTGGACATTCAGTTCTTTCAAAAAGCCGTGGACAAGGCCAACGCGTTCGAGCCAGATATCATTGTGGTCTCGGGCGACTTGATCGACAAACGCGAGTGCTTCGATTGGATCGAGCCTCTGTTTGGCCGTTTGCAGGCGAAACACGGCGTGTTCTACGTGCTAGGAAACCACGACCTCCGCGTGCGCGACGAAGAAGGCTTGCGCGCCCGGCTGCACGATGTGGGCTGGCAACGATTGGGCGGCAGCTGGAAGACGCTTGAACTCAACGGATGCTCAATCGAGATCGCTGGTAACGAGCTGCCGTGGTTCACCGGCGCAGAGTACTTACCGCTCTCGGCCGACGCCGAGCCGGGTCAGCAAGGGAGTCAGGCGGATCTGAAAATTCTGGTCAGCCACAGCCCCGACCAGTTAGTGTGGGCAGAGCCTTATCAATTTGATTTGATGTTCGCGGGGCACAACCACGGCGGCCAAGTTGCGTTTCCGCTGGTCGGCCCCATCATCGCGCCTAGCAAGTTCGGCGTGAAATACGCGTCGGGCACGTTTCAGATCGGATCGATGCTGATGCACGTGAGCCGCGGTCTTTCTGCCGACCGTCCTATTCGCTGGAATAGCCGCCCCGAAGTTGGCCTGTTCACGCTCCAGTCGGCAAACGAAGATTCATCCAGTTAGTATCAACTGGCGTCATCACAGTGTCTTCTTCCAGCGGTCGTATCGCTTCACCGATGCGGAGATCAAGCAGTAAGCGCCGACGACGGCTGCCAGTCCAAGTCCAACATCACCGAACGCGTTGCCGGCTTTCCATGTTCGCAATTCGCCCTCGACAGCGGGCCAAGGCCAAGCGTAAAGCCGTTTTGGGTAGTAGACGACAGGAGGTTCAGCGAGCTCCCGTTTCAGATAGACTAGGGGCCAACCGTGCAGGCTGGTCGACACGATCCGTTGCGGCTGAGTCAGCGAACTGACGTGGGTCGCGCGGTCCAAATTTGCGATCAGCATCAAACCCGCAACCAAGCTGGCCATCACCAACGCCACTAGGTGATGCCGGTCCTCACGCTGGTGCATGGGCGTTCTGCCAGCGTCTGGGTGAGAAACCGTTTCGACGCGATCCATCCGGCGTCGTTTGGGTTTGCGTTTGGAACGCTTCGGGCTTTTCGGCTTAGGCATGTTCGCGTCGTTGGGTTTAACCGAATCTCGCGCCTTCGGCGGTGTGACTCATCCGGGCTCAATCAAGCACGGTTATTTCTTCTTGGCTTTTAAAACCGGATCTTTAGCCAATGGCAACTTGATCGCTTTACCCATTTCGGCCGCTTTGTAGATCGCCAAAATCACCTCGACGCTACGTCTGCCCTCGGCACCGTCAATCGATGGCTTGGTGCCTTTCTTGATCGCTTTGATCACGTCCCGGAACTGGGCCGCGTGAGCCGCGTGGCCGATGGCCGATGGGTCCGCTGCTCCGCCGCCCGTTTCGGTGACCGACGCAAACTCCGCCGCGATCTTTTTGTCTTTGGCTGTCATCTTGGCGAACTCCCAAGACCGAATGTCCTCTTCGACGATCGATGCCGAACCATGACTGCCGTGCAATTCGATCTTCTTGAGTGCTCCCGGGAACGCGGCCGTCGTCGCCTCGATCACGCCCAACGCTCCGTTTTCAAACTTCAACGTCGCCGTTGCCACATCTTCGACCTCGATTCGCTCATGAGCCAACGTGGCAGTGTTCGCGGAGATCTCCGCGACGTCTCCCATCAACCAAATCAACAGATCAACCGAGTGGATCGCCTGATTCATCAACGCGCCGCCGCCATCGAGCGCCCATGTTCCTCGCCACGCGCCGCTGTCGTAGTATTCTTGAGTGCGGAACCATTTGACATAGGCGTCACCCAAGGTCAGCGTGCCAAACTTGCCCGCGTCGACCGCTGCCTTGAGCAATTGGCTGGCCTTGTGGAAGCGTGTCGGAAGAATGGTCGAAAGCGTTACGTTGTTTTTTTGGCACGCTTCGATGATTTTGTCGCAACGCTTGAGCGTGATTTCTAACGGCTTTTCGACAACGACGTGCTTCCCCGCGTTGGCCGCGGCAACAGCGGGATCCATGTGAGCACCGCTTGGCGTGCAGATGGTCACGATATCAACCTTTGGGTCGGCCAGCATCAAATCGAGGTCGTCATAAGCCGTGCCACCGTGCTGTTTCGCAAATGCGTCAGCCGATTCCTGGCGTCGAGCGCAGCAGGCGACCAGCTTTGCGCCGGCGATGTCCGCGATCGCTCTTGCATGAAAGTTCGCGATCATCCCGCAGCCGACAATTCCGAATCCAATCGCCATCAAGCAGCCCTCTGTTGTCGAATAAATTTAGGAAATAGCCCGCGCGGTCTTAGCTCGCGCAACCAGTTTAAAAGCCACGCATTGTAATCGCCGTTCTGCGTTCACGAAACCATGTCGGGCTGGCCAAACAAGGTGTTCATGGCCAGCCAGAAAACGCTAAATCCATTGTTCAGCATGTGAAGCGCGATGCACGGCAAGAGGCTTCCCGTTTGCCGGAACACGTATCCTAGCAGCAGCGAAAAACCGAATAGCGTGATCGGACCAAGCCCATGCCCCCAATGGGCCAGTGAAAACAATGCCGACGTGACGACGATTGGCATCCAGCCCGACGAATACTGTTGTAACCAGTTCTGGATGAAGCCGCGGAAAACGATTTCTTCCCCGATTCCCGCGCCGATAATCGCTGAAAATGCGACGGCTAGAATCGGTAGCAAGCTGCCGCTTTCGACGATCGCCTGCATTGCCGGATGCTCGTAGGGCATGATCAGCGACAAAACAGTTTGCACTGCTAACACGATCGGTGTGGCGATCAAGAAGCACGCGATCGCAATTCGGCTATCAATCGACCAACGATCGAACCGCCAGCCAAGTTTCGCGTGGCCGTTAGTGATCGAGAGCACTAGCGTTGTCCCGACGGCTAGGAATACCAACTGGCACAACGCGGTTACCGACATCATGCCGGACAGCTGGAAGGGCGTCAGCTGTTCCGGATCCAGTTCCTCAATTCCACTTGCGAGGCGAAACACTTGGATCGCAAAAACGGCCGAGCCAAGCCAAAGCAGCACGTTCGCGAGCGCGAAAACGCCGGGGATGCAAGTTGGCGATTCGGACGCCGGTTCGATCAGCGGTTGTCGACTCTTCCACCTGCCGATTACCTTTACCCAAACCGGTAGGCTGGCGACAACGATCAGAGTCATCACGGCAATGAAGGCAGCAGTCAACATTGGCAGTCTTGCGAGTTTCTAGGTGGAAGCAGGTGTGACAGATCCAGTTTGCCGGCGCAACGCAATGCTACTCCGTCAATGTTTTTGCGGCAATCTGCACGTACTGCCAGCCCGACTGCACCGTCGACGCAACGGATACCCAAACGGAAACGATCATGGTCGCGAACAACCAAGTCGGTAAGTTATCGTCCGGCGATTCTTGTTTTAACGCCAATGCAACTAAGCAGGCACCGACCGCGATGCACTGGAACCACATTTTCAGCTTGCCTGCCATCTTCGCCGAAAAGTCGCCACCCGCACCCTCGATCATTGACCGTAGCACCGTGACCAATAGCTCGCGGCCAACGACCACCACCGCCATCCAGCCAGCGATCTGAGCGTACCACGGGAACGTACCAAAATGGCGACCGTTCATCTCGACCGCGATCAAAATGTAAACGCCGCAGATCAGGATCTTGTCGCAGAACGGATCGAGGATCCGACCCAGCTTGGTGACCTGGTTGTACTTCCTCGCGTACCAACCATCGACCCAATCGGTTCCAGCCGCGGTGACGAAAGCAATCAAGGCCGCCCAGTACATTTGCAGTGGGATCAAAATAAAAACCACCACCGACAGCGCTAGCCGAGCAGCCGAAATTTTGTTCGGTACGTTCCAGACTTCGTCATGGTTGTGGGCGGATGGATCGGTCATCTGGTTTCACCTGATCAGAAAATGTAGCGCTGCCGCGGATTATAGGCCATCGTTTCTCGCAGGCGTAGCCGCCGGGTACCCGTCGTCACCCCACCGTTCCCGCAGCTTGATTTCATTCGCTATGATGATTCAATTCTTGGAAACTGAATTTGAATGGCACCGAACTTCATGTCCGAACCGAATCAACCGCTTCAAGTCACTGGCGACGCGCGTCCGAATGTTCCTGCGTTTGCCTGCCAGCTGTATGTGCGTCACAACGATGATGGCACGGTCACGGGACGTGTCGCCAATCTGTCCGGGATCGAAATCACGGCGGGAACCGAACGCGACGTATTGGTGCGTGCAAGCCGAGAATTCAAACGTCAGGTGACGCAAATGCTGGCCGACGATAAAGAAATTCCTTGGATCGATCCGATTCTGCCTGCCCAGCCAGACGAAAAAGTTCGCTCGATTCCGCTGCACGCGTAAAATGTGACCGTGCCATTTGCATGTGACCGCGTGACTTACCCTCGTCGATTTTTAGCTGACCCCCGTTAGTAAAAAGGAATGCTGTTATGGATCCGAAAAAATTACTAGAAGACCTACTCGCTTCTGCCAACACGATCGCTGAACAAGGCACCGAGATTGCCAGCGAGGGAGTTGGGATTGCGAAAGAAGAATTGACGAAACTGAAGGAGCGAGTTGAGCTGGAAATTCCTGCCGCGGGCCCCGAACGAGACGCGATGTTAAAGAACTTGGGGGTCGGTGCAGCCGCCGGTGGGTTGCTGGCTCTGTTGGTCGGCACGAAGCGCGGTCGTAAAGTTCTCTCGCCTGCTGTCAAACTCGGGTCGTTGGCGGCGCTCGGCGGGCTTGGCTACAAAGTCTATACCGAGTGGCAGAAGCGGAACGGGCAATCGGCCGAAGCACAGCCCATCGCGGCTTTGGAAGCCCCTGCTGCAAACAATCGTAGCGTCGCCATCCTCCGAGCGATGGTCATGGCGGCGCAGGCGGACGGAGTGAGCGATGACCATGAGAAAAAAGCGATCGCCGAGCACATTGATAACTCGGGTTTCTCCCCCGAGATTCGCGAGGTGCTGTTGCCAGAATTGCAAAAATCGCAGGACGTGCAATCGCTGGTCAAAGCGTGCGACGGCATGACCACGGCAATCGAGATGTATCTCGCCTCCCTGGTGGTGGTTGATGACCAAAGTCGCGACGAACGAGCGTACTTAGATCGGCTGGCTGCCGCCTTAGGTATCGAACCCGCTCTGCAACGCGAGCTAGACCTAGGTGCCTTCGCGGTTTAGCGAAGCGCAACACGCAATCACAACCCGAAACGTAAGTGAGGGACCACAGGGGTACCGGCGTACTGAGTACTCAGTGGTGAGTGCCGATTGTTAAGTGCGCGGTACCGAAAACTGAAACCCACCTACTCAACCCGCGCCAGCTGGCTCCCCTCCCTCGCATCATACGTCAGCAGCAACGATCCCGGAGCACCAAACTGTTTCATCACGTTCTGGAACAGACCGTGCTCGGTTGGCCAAGGGTAACCATAAACTAGGCCGAAATCTCGTAGCTCTAAATCGAACTCTCCGTACGCGTCGGCAAGGTCAATTGAGGTTGCCAAGGAATCGTCGCCAGCAGCGGGGTTCCAATCGAACTCGTCCGGGATAAAGCTCCCCACCGCAAACTGCGCGTTAGATTGGAACCGCTGCGACAGAGCTTCCGCGTGATCAACCAATTCAGGTTCGGCTTCGATTCCGTATGCGGCGAATCCCATGCGGCTGGCCATGATGGTCACGACACCCAGCCCAGAACCCCACTCCAAAAAATTGGGAACCGTACCTCGCAGGTTCAAAAGTCGCCCGAACACATCGCGATAATCAGCGCTCACGTAAGCGTGGAACGAAGCGTCTTCCGACTGCTCGGTCCAGATATCGGCTGCTTCTGCCCACAGCGACTCAAACTCGATTAACAGACGACGATCTTTGTCGGACAGGTTGTCCAAATCGACTGGCTGAGTCAGTGATGATAAATCGGATAAACGGTTAATAGGTATCTCGAGCAAAAACAGAAAGTCGGCCGACCAAGTCAGCACCAAACGTGTTAGTCACGTTTCCGGCGCAATCGAGAACCAAAAAGACAAAGTCTCAATCCTAAGAACTGCAAAGCTTTAGCGAGTCCCCTCTACCCGATTACGGGTAGCCCGCCCGCCGTTTTCACGGTTCGCCGCGAGGGCACATCAACCGCAACGGCCACCAAATCATACTCATGCGTCGTGATCACTTGGCAAGTCACGATGTCACCCGGTTGTAATTCGTGCTCAGTCTGAGTCACGTACACCACGCTATCGACGTCCGGGGCGTCGCCTTCGCTTCGCCCAATCCAGGCACCCGGTTGTTCGGCCACCGGTTGGTCGATAATCACGTCGATGGTCTGGCCAACCTGCGACTCGTTGTGCTCGAACATCACCTCCTGCTGCACCGCCATGAGGCGATCGCGGCGATCGTTCTTCGTTTCCTCGTCCAAGTGATCGGGCAATTTCGCGGCAGGCGTGTCCGGTTCAAGCGAATACGTGAAAACGCCCATCCGCTCGAACTTGTGCTTCTTCGTAAAATCAACCAGCACCTGAAACTGCTCCTCCGTTTCGCCCGGGAATCCGACAATGAAAGTGGTTCGCAGCACGAGGTTCGGCAGCAGTTCACGCATCCGAAGAATTTGAGCCTCAGTCTGCTCAAAATTCACGCGCCGAGACATTCGCTTCAGCATCGTGTTGTCCGCGTGTTGCAGCGGCATGTCGATGTAGGGCACGATTTTCTCGCAGGCCGCGATCGTGTTCAGCAATTTATCGTCGATGTACATCGGGTAAAAATACATCAGCCGAATCCAATCCAGTCCCTCCACCGCGTTCAGCTTTTCCAATAGCTCGGCCAGCCGTGGCTCGCCGTACATGTCCATTCCGTAGTACGTCGTGTCCTGAGCCACAATGATCAGCTCTCGGACGCCGCTGTCGGCCAGTTGTTGGGCTTCCGCGATGACCTCTTCCATTGGCTTGGTCGCGTGCTTGCCCCGCATTTTTGGGATCGCACAGAAAGTACACAGCCGATCGCAGCCCTCAGAAATTTTCAAGTACGCAAAATGCTTGGGCGTAATCTGTAAGCGATCAGTATCCGACAACGCGCGAATCGGCGCGGGCTGAAAAACGCTACGCTGCTCTTCTTGGTCGCCGATCAGACGGTCCGCAACTTCGATGATCGAATCGCGGCCAAAAACACCAACCAACGAATCGATCTCTGGCCGATCGTCGAGCAACTGCTCCTTCTGACGCTCGGCTAGACAGCCAGAGACAATCACGCCCTTGGTCTTGCCTTCCTTTTTTAGCTCCAGCATCTCATCGATCGCGCCAAACGATTCGGTCCGAGCCTCCTCAATGAATCCGCACGTGTTGACGACAACGAAATCGCTCCCGACCGGATCGGCCACCAGTTGGTAGCCGTCGATTTTCAGCAGGCCCATCATG
>CAZLFF010000085.1:0-2998 GCA_964558755.1 uncultured Pirellulaceae bacterium | reverse complement strand
ACGGTGTTCTTCGGGCAACCAAGGCTGATGAACGCGTAGCTGCCTTTGTAGTCAGGCGATTCGGGGAGTTTTTTGTAGTCGGTAGCCAAGGCTCTGGTTTCAGTTGCAGTCGTGCGGTCATTAAGTTGTTTCACAAGGCGAATATGATACCAGAACCAGGTCGTTTTCAAGCCGAAACCAACGTTTTCAAACGCTGATCCACAGCCTCAACGCTCACCCAATCACAAGCCGACACGTCATGGAGTGTTGATTTATGGGTTTATGAGCTGTTTTGGCGCTAGCCACGGCTCCAACGTCACAGCACCGAGGCTGGCGCAAGAACGGCTCGAAGTGAAATCTGAAATTTGACTTAAACAACACGCACAACACGCCGGTCAGAGAGGAACCGCTGTACTTCTGGACGGAAATGTGGCTGATCGCCCATCGTTGCTTTTTGACCACACGATGTTTCTCAAACGAGCCGGTGTTTGATCACGCGTTGCCTCAACACAACACGGCCAAACTCGATGTCTCAAAATACTCGCATTTTTCAGCGACTTGATGGTTTGGCACGCTCAGTGCAATCACGCTCTGAAACAAATCAACCCTCCGCCGGCCGCAAGGCTGCCACCTGACGCTCGGGATGAGACGAGCGTCTTTGTAAGGAATTGAGAGAAACGATGCTTACTTACGAAACACTTTCTACCGAGAAACTCTGGCTCGAGTCCGCTAAAAAAGAAATCAAGGCACATCGCCGTGAACAGAACAAGGCCGCGATCCGAAGCCTGTTCCACTTCTTTTTTGGGCTCGCCGTCATCTTCGCCGTGACGATCGCCATTCGCACCATGCCAATGTGGCTGCCCACGGTATCCGAGCAAGTGACCATGGGTGCCGCGTATGTGCAAGACGTTCTTCGCTCATTAAAATAGAACGCCGTCCCAAAACATGTTCCTTCCGACGGAACACAATAGCCGCAGCGGGTGTGATGAGACACCGCTCGCGGCTTTTTGCTTTCGCTAAGTCGATGCCAAGCTCGAACTCGGATCCTCGCCACGAAAGAGCCATCACGCGCCGGGTGCTTAACCAACAAACTAAATTTGGTCTAACGGGCTCCGCGTCCCCGTCGCCCCCACGTTGCTAACATGAGTGTAAATCATGGTCGTGCTGATATCCGCATGGCCCAGCAGTTCTTGGATCGTTCGAATATCCGCCCCAGACTCAAGCAGGTGAGTCGCGAAACTGTGCCGAAGTGAATGGCAGCTTGCTCGTTTATGGATTTCGGCCTTCACTCTCGCCTTTTTGATCGCTTTCTGAACGCTGTTGTCATGGATGTGATGACGCCTCAACTGACGTCGATCTTGCTCACCGGCCACAACACCGACGGCCTGTTCAGATTCTTGCGGCTCAGTCCGCTCCACAGACCCTTCCGCCTTTGACTCCAGTGCTTCACGCGGTCGCGGGTCGCGAACAAGCCGGGCTGCCGGAAACAGATATTGCCATGCAAGTTGACGCCCCAAACCCACGTCCTTGTCCGCCATTGCCGTGGGAAGCCAGACCCAGCCAGCGCCCGACTGTAAGTCACAGTGATGCTGCTGACGGACTAGTTCCAATTGCTCGCGCAATGAAGGGACTGACTGTTGTGGCAACGGTACGGACCTGTCTTTCGCACCCTTCCCATCACGCACGAGGATGGTTTGTCGATCAAAATCGACATCCTTTACACGCAACCGACAGGCTTCCATCAAACGTAGCCCTGCCCCGTACATAAGCTCCGCCATTAAGCGATGAGGCTGTTTCGGGACGTTGTCAAGCAATCGCCGCACTTCATTCCTGCTAAGAACAACCGGCAAACGTTTGGGCATTTTCGCGCGGACCGCGTCGATCTTAATATCTTTTCCCAAGACATTTCCGTAAAGGAACATGATCGCAGCCAGAGCTTGGTTTTGAGTGCTTGAGGCGACGGATTTCTTGACTGCCAGATGAGTTAGAAACGCGTTGACGTCTGCATCGCCAAGCTGAGCCGGGTGAATCCACTCTCCGTTCAGGTCGCGATGGAATCGTAGGAACTTCTCTATCCAGCGAACGTATGCCTCTTCGGTTCGTCGAGCAAGATGCCTGACGCGTAGCGCAAGCCGCACTCGGTCAAGAAGTTTTGGGGCCGCCATGAAGCGCTTTCTGTATAAAACAATTCAAGCCGCGGTCTGCATAACGTGTAGCGTGGTCTAGCCAAAACTAGGAAGCAAAGGAAGGAACTCGGTAAGCTAATTGACTCCAACAGGATTATACAGAATAATCAACCGGCGCATAGAGATGCTCATGGAGAGCAGGCTCTGTAGAATAATTGTTATCCGGCTACTCGTTGTTTTTCGCGGATTTCCTAACGTTTTCTAATGATTTGCGATGGGTGCGATGATTGGTAGAATGTAGGCATGAATATAAACGCACACAGCCTGCTCGACCAAGCGCTCTCACTCCCAGATGGCGATAGGGCAGCCCTTGCCGCTTCGTTGTTGCAAAGCCTTGATGATCACGTTGATTCCGATTTGGACGCGGCGTGGGACGCTGAGATAAAACGGCGCATCGCTGAAATTGATAACGGCGATGTTGAACTGGTTCCATGGGATGCCGTGATGGCAATGATGAAGCAACGCAGCAATGGGTGATTTTTCACTCTCGCTCCACCCCGAGGCGGAACTTGACCTGCTGGATGGTTTCGATTGGTATGCGGAACGCAACACAGCAGCGGCTGAAGCATTTCAGGTCGCAGTCGAACGTGCTGGACTAATCATTGTTCGCGCACCTCACACTTGGCCATCCCACACCCTCGGAACGCAAAAATACAGAATCAATCGTTTTCCTTACAAAATTATCTATCGAATTGTTGATTCGGATATTCAGGTATTGGCCGTGATGCATGACCGAAGACGCCCGCAGTATTGGGTTCACAGAATCAACCAGACCTAGCGCCGGATAACAAAATGTTGCACACGGAGCACTCATTCGGGCGGGTGCAAGTGGT
>CAZLFF010000084.1:0-16268 GCA_964558755.1 uncultured Pirellulaceae bacterium | reverse complement strand
CTCCTCACCGGTTTACGCAGACGGATATCTCTACTGGGCGAAGGACAAGGGCGGAGTTGTCTACTGTGCGGATGCTGAAACGGGTGAGATCAAGTACGAACAAAGATTGCGTCCGAAAGCAGGTTCAATTTACGCGACGCCGCTACTAGCCAATGGTCGCCTGTACTACTTGAGCCGCGACAAAGGGATCTTTGTAGTCGCCGCGCAGCCGAAGTTCAAACTGTTGGCTCACACCAAATTCAACAGCGACTCGTCATTATTCGCCGCATCACCTGTCTCGCTTCCCGGCGGATCCGTGTTACTAAGAAGCGACGAATTTCTCTATCGCATGAAACCCGCTGACTGATTTCTGACGCCACCATCTCGTTCATCGTGTAACCGTTTTATGAATCAACCAAAACGTCTTGACTCACGCCCACGATATTTTTGCGGACGATTTTTGATTTGCCTGTTGTTCTTAGCAGCCTTGGGCGTTTCGGCCCGAGCTGATGATCAACCCAATATCTTGTGGCTGACCAGCGAAGACAACAACGTCAATTGGGTTGGCTGCTACGGTAATCCTCATGCCTCGACACCCAACATCGACGCGTTGGCAGCCGAGGGGTTTCAGTACACGCATTGCTACTCCAACGCCCCCGTCTGCGCGCCGTCGCGCAGCACTTGGATCACAGGGGTGCATGCGATTTCCATGGGCACTCACCCCATGCGCAGCCGGTATCCGATTCCGCATGAGAGGATTAAGTACTACCCAGACCTGCTCAAGCAAGCGGGTTACTACGTCGGCAACGCCAAAAAGACCGACTACAACATCGGCGGACGCCCCGACCAAGATGCGTGGGACACAACCAAAGTCGACTGGCAGAACCTAAAGAAACAACAGCCGTTCTTCATGGTGATCAATCATCGGCAATCACACGAGTCGAAGGCCTTTGGCGATGTGAACAACACCGACCATCGTCCTGAGGATGTGAAACTCGCAAAGTACCATCCTGACATCCCCGACATCCGCAAGAACTACGCGCACTACCACGACCAAGTCCGAAAAATGGATGACGAAATCGGCAAGGCCCTGGCCCAGCTGGAAAGTCATGGACTTAGTAAGAACACGATTGTCGTTTACAACTCCGACCATGGCGGAGTTTTACCGAGAAGCAAACGGTTTCTGTTCAACAGTGGTACGCATTGCCCGCTGATTATCCGGATCCCGGATCAGTTCGCTCATCTGCGACCGGGCAAGCGAGGCACGAAAGTCGATCGCCTAGTGAGCTTCATTGACATGACCAAGACATGGCTGACGATTTGCAAGGCCGAAACACCCGAATACCTGCAGGGCAAAACCTTTCTGGGACCTGACAGCGAAGCCCGCGAGTACCACGTCAGCTACCGAGGCCGCATGGATGAGCGCTGCGACAATGTGCGAGCCATTCGCGATCGAAAGTTCTTGTACATTCGAAACTACATGCCATACGCGCCGTGGGGACAACACCTTGGTTTCCTGTGGAGAATGCGTGCAACTCAAGCGTGGGAATCCTATCATCGCAATGGAAACACCAACGCAGTCACGGGTCGGTTCTTTGGCACCAAACCGATGGAAGAACTTTATGACACGACCGTCGATCCGGACAACGTCAACAACTTGGCGGAAGACCCCGAGTACGCAAGCGAATTGAAACGACTCAGCGCGGCTCTTGATGATTGGCAGCAGAAGCATTTTGATGCCGGCCTGCTACCGGAAAGCGAGATTGTGAAACGGTCAGAAGACGCAGGAAAAACCATTCACGAATTCGTTCGCGACACAGAGCTGTGTAACGTCGAGGCTTACCAGCGTGCCGCGAGCGCTGCACTCTCCGGCGAGGTTTCGAATCTTCCTCAGCTGCTTCGCGACCTACAAAGTCCTGATGGCGGCATTCGCTATTGGGCCGTCGTCGGCTGTTTTCGCCTTCCGGCTGACGCTGAGTTAGATCTAGCAGCAATTCGCGATCTTCTATCGGACGAGTCGCATCACGTTCGAGCGATGGCGGCTTGGGTGCTCTATCAACGTGGCGATAAAGCGGCCGCGCAGAAATGTTGGAACGACCTACTGGCCAACAGTTCATACGCATCACTCAAGGTCTTGAACATCATTGACTGGATCGGCGACGGAACCGAGCCCTACGCTCAGTCGATCAAGGCCTGCCAGTTCGATCACAGCGGCTATGTAGCGCGTATGAAAGAGTACTTCGGCTATTGATTCTGGGTGGTGCTCAGATCATCGGGCTAACAAAGTCTCGGACGCGGTGCCATCGGCTACTCCGGCCAAGGCATCCACATGCGCATAGAAAAAGCCCCGCCATAATCGGCGGGGTCTTCAATCCTCAGGGGGGATTGAATTCAACTCTTAGCGACGGCGGCGAGCCAACAAGCCAACGGCTGACATAGCGATCAAAGCAGCTGAGCCAGGCTCAGGAACCGCAGCGGTCACAAACGCTTGAACGGCGCCACCTTCAAACTGCTCTTCCGTCAAGCCACGATTCAAGATGACCCAAAACGGATCTGAAGTTAGCTCGAACTCATCCGAGGTTCCCGCGAAGTTGCTGTTCAGTTGAGCCACAAATCCGTAGGCTCCTACCGGGGCGGTATCGTCATTCAACAAGTCAAACACGACGTGGCGATGAACTTCAGGCTCCGTCTCACCGGGCTCAATTTCGGCCGCTCCAATGAACTGGCGATTATCGCCAGAGACAATTCCGCTGCCACTGAACACGAGATCTTCGGTAACGCCAGCGTTGTCGATCACAGCGATCTGCTCAGCCGATGACTCAAGCTCCCCGGTTACCGGGTTGTAAAAAGTGAGGTGCCCTAATCCGCCAAGTGCCGGGTCGCTCGAACCGCTCACCAAGGTCATGAAAATCTGATCGTCAAGGTTGAGAACGAGGCCCTCGTCGGGATGATTCTCGAATCCGGGATCTTCAGCGGTGTAATTTCCTGGATCTCCAGCGGCGTCAAGAATCACGAAGTCTCCTTCGAACAACGGAACACCGGTCGCAGTCGCCTCGGCAACTTCGATCTCCAATTCAGTCGGGTTGGCTGCGGAATCGTAACCAAACTCAACGTCAGTGTGTGCTTCTTCCTCTTGAGCAAAAGCGTGGGTCGACGCTAGTGCGGCAACGAGTGCCAAAGCCAAAAAACGGGTCTTCATCTCAGTCTCCAAATTCATAAAAACAAAACTCAAAACTCAAAAAATGCCGGATCTGGCATTAGAAAAATCTGATTCAATACTTCAACGACGCCGACGTCGCGACGACAACGCTCCAGTCAAACAAGCCAAGATGGATGCACCAGAGGGCTCGGGAACTGCGGATGCGGTCGCCGCCGAGCCGCCGTTGTTTTTGCCAAGGTTGTTCACCAAGGCGGCCGCGTCATTTAAAACGTCAACGATTCCATTGCCGTCGATGTCGCCTTGGCCCCAACTGGTTACCGTTAGGCCCAGGTTGTCCACTAACGCGGCCGCATCACCAAGCACATCGACCTTGCCGTCCAGATTCAAGTCACCTGCAAACGTGCCGATTCGGCCGTTGGAGGTTTCAACAAGGTCTTCGTAAAGAGTCGCAAAGTCGCTGGGGTCGACGGTGCCGTTGCCGTCCAGGTCTAACGCAGCCAAATCGCCTTCAGCCGCCGCACCGACGTGACCGATGTACTCGTCCAAATCATCTGAATCCACTACGCCATCGAGGTTAAAGTCACCCAGTATTTGGCTAACGGTGTCATCAATGAACGCGGGCAAAGCGGAGTTGAGAAAATCCGAATCCGACAACATGTGATTCCAGATGAACCAGAACGGCTCGGACGTTAGATCGACCACGTCATCGGAAGGATCGAAATCACTTTGCAACTCCAGCATGACACCATAAGCACCGGCTGGTGCAGTCGCGTCATCCAATAGATCGATCGCGATATGCCGATGCAGATCCGCTCCAGCGGTGTCCGGATTGCCGTCAACGCCCGTGCTGATGAACTGCGGAGTTTCACCGGGCGACTGGCCAGGTTCGTTCGAGATCGAATCGCCATCGAGGACCAGGTCGACCGTTGAAGCGGAGCGGTCAATAAACTTCAAACGGCCGCTCGCACTCAGCTGACTATCGCCTAGACCATAGTAATTGACATAGCCAACTCCCACCGAAGAGTATTCCGAAGCATCAAGAACGTTTGCATAAATCCGGTCACCGTCATTGATCTGAAGGTTAGCTGTAGGATTCGTCGTAAACCCCGGATCGTCGGTACCGAAGTCGCCCGGCACAAATGGGTCGGGCTCAACAAAGTTCGTAAAGTAGTACAGAATGCCGCTGTCGGTGATCTGGTCGCTTCCGATGATCACGAAACTGCTGGGACTAGCAAGATCGTCATAGCCAAATTGAACGTCGCTTAAGTGAACCGTTTGCCCATTCGCGAACGTTGACAATGAAAGCAGTGCGATCACCAACGCTAGAAAATTAAATTTCATCTTATAAATTCACGAAATTACAATGAACCTGAAACTTGAATAAAAACAACTCACGCAAAAATCAATTGGACAGCGATTCAACGCGTCCGTCGTCTCGACCTCCGATGGCCCACCACACCTCGGGCGATACCGAGTCCGACACGAAATGCAGCGAACCGTCCACCATTGCCAAATTGACGCCCCCAGTGTGATTACTACTGGCCGTTGCGATGTAATCTCCTTGTTCCTCGCTGCTGCTGTAGAAGCCCAATTTACCGTTGGGCGTTTGGACATGCATAAATGTCGGCGCCACCAAAGGCCAACCGCTGGACCAAGAGCGACCAATATGGGCCGACTCAAAAACGTGAGAGTGTGAGGTAACAATCTGAGTGGCAATCTCCGGTAGCGGTTCGAACCGTTCTAGAACATGCACCGCCCTTAGTCTGAGGTCGCCATTTTCTACCTCGCTCTTACTGTTGCCGGGCTGAATCAGTCGCTCGGAAATTAATGCTGTGTTCGAAGTACCGTCCTCGAAACTTGACATCTCGACCTTGCCGCGATGCCATTCAACCGGCGACGCTGGATTCATCAAAGGAATGGCTCCGTTCTCCTCGCCCGGCGTCTCACGCTCGCCTGAAAAACCAGTAGCGTAGGAGGGCCACCCTGCGTTCCCTACATAACTTCCGCACGCAGGATTGGCGGAACCAAGGATGATGCCGTTGTTTCGATTCGGGGTATCCGCAGGGCACAGAAACGCAGGAACCGAAGCGCTAACGGCCGCGGCGTTCGGATGCGTGTCACTAACTTTGTAACCGTCGCCATCGCCGTTATTGATGCTCAAATCAAACGAGTCCCGGATCGCACCTTGCTCCAATTGAGCCAGCAAAGGCACGAGCCAACTGTAGTGCCCCGACTGGAATCCACCCGAACCATTGGCAACGCCTGGCCCGACCTGGTTAACGGGGAACTTCTGAAGTGCTGACTCGTAGTTGTGCACCGCTAACGCAATCTGCCGGATATTGTTGGAACACGCGGTCCGCCTCGCTGCCGAACGGACCGACTGAACCGCTGGCAACAGCATCCCGATCAAGATTCCAATAATGGCGATCACTACCAACAGTTCCACCAAGGTGAATCCGTTACGGATCGGTGTTTGATTTGAATTTTTGTAAAACAAAGTCTTTCCTCCTGCATATGTTCTCCGACGGGGCAGCACGAAAATCGCCGCAGCCAGCGTCAGACATGAACACCAATGGACTCGTTACATTCGCGACCAGCTGCCCGAGCAAACCACCAAAGTGGATCACCAAGCGACTGATACAAGGCAGTGACCACCGTGGTGGCAGTCGCCTATTTCTTTTACTGGGAGGACGAAGTCCATCAGTCCCAGCGTTGGCCAGCCAATTAACTAGGCCGACAGCATTAGGGCTGCGGGAAACCGCTACCTTCGGTCGGCACACGTTCATCGCGCAGCAACTGCAGCGAGGTCGGACCGGTGGCGTCAGGTTCGTTCAAGACGCGCCGCTAATCGCACAAGAGTGCACGCGATCGCAATTAAGAAATGGGTGGCCCACGAGCCGTTGCTACAAAGCAAACCTTGATAGCCTCGTCCGGTTCGCAAAGCGAAAGTAGAGAAGCGGAGGTTTCTACTTCTGCTTCGTCGAATACAGCAACAGCCGCATGAAACTGATCAAAGAACCTGCAGAAAGCACAGTCATGATCGGAGCCAACAACAAGCGACCCAGTCGAACCATCCCCAACCGGAGCCGAATGCGAATGGCAGTCGCAACAACAGGACGACCGTGTGAGTTCTTCGCCTACCTGAACCGGGGCAGAGGAATGCAACCCCAAGAAGTCAGCGCGATGCAGCGACGGACCAAAGTTCAACAAGAGAACTAGGTAACCGAACAAGAAGCAAGATATTGAACGCTTGCGATGCATCAACACGGAAAGAGATAGACTTAGAAAAGTACTGATAGGAAGGGTATACGAGTTATACGGTTCGTCAAGACGGATCGTTCACTTTGCGACAGAAAGAACGGATTGTACTTTTTATCACGAAAGCCAATGGGCCTCGTTTGCAATAAATATTACCAATACTCCACACCGTTTCGGTTAGGAGAAACACATACATCAGATGCGACACTCTGCCACACACCTCGATTTAGCGGCTTCGGTTCCCAATCGCAGTCAACATTCCCAGCATCAACAGGCACAGAATTCCGTGCTCAGGCACCGCTGAAATCGCAGCCGAACTCGCCGCGTTAGCGCTGTTACTCCTGCCAAGATTGTCCACCAGCTACGCCGCATCGTTTAGGGCGTCAGCAATTCCGCCTCGGCGGACGCAAACCGGACTCCGCCGCTAGGGGATCGGCATCGTGTTCCGAGCCGGGGAAGAGGGAAAAGAGACTTAGCAAATCAACCAGTCAGCGTTTTCAACCAATTAACGTTTTTTTCGACTCGTCGCGGTGGTGGCGGTTCCTATAATCTGCCCCGTACCAACCCAACACAGAGAGCCAGTCTTATGTCACAAATCTTCACCAACACCGCTTGTCTGACGCTTTTGTTGGCGGCATTAGTCGTCAGCCCCGTTGTGGCTCAAAGTTCCACCAAGAAACCAGACACGGTCGCCGCGGAATCGACTAACGACGTTCCCGCCGCGTTGGACTTCAAGATGAAGTCAATCGACGGCAAAGAAGTTGATCTGACAAAATACAAAGGCAACGTGGTGATGTTCGTGAACGTGGCCAGCAAGTGCGGCCGCACGCCGCAATACGAACAGCTTCAAACGCTCCATGAGAAATTCGGAAAGCAGGGGCTTTCAATCGTCGGAATACCGTGCAACCAGTTCGGTGGCCAAGAGCCCGGAACCGAAGCTGAAATTGCCCAGTTCTGCCAGAAGAGTTACGGCGTCGAATTTGACATGTTGGGAAAAGTCGACGTGAAGGGCCAGCAGAAGTGCGACTTGTACGCACACCTAACCCAACTTGACCTCGCGCCGGCCGGTGACGGCAACGTAAAATGGAACTTTGAGAAGTTCATTATCAACCGTCAAGGCAAACCGATCGCGCGGTATGGCTCAAAAGTCAAACCAGATTCTAAGTTCGTTGTTAGCACGATCAAAGCAGCACTGGCCGAGGGCAGTGGGGAACATTATTCGCACGTCAGCGAGAAACTAGGCAAGACTTACTACTTGTTCAAGAAAGAAGTCCCGCTCAAAAACTCCACGAAGGTCCAGACGATCTATTTCTTTGCCAAAGATCCCAAAAACCCGAAAGGCACGCCGCTGGCCAGCGTGCCAGAGGGCAAGGAAGTCTCCGAAACGAAAACCGGAATGCTGGTGCTCAAAAAGAAAAAGTAGCCAGCGGGTGCCAGTCATTGTCCTCGTAAAAGGATCACGCTAGGAAGCTCAACCCCACGACTGGACAACGCCACCGACAAATGGCTGCCGGCCGTTGCTCGTCTCCAACACCAGGGCTCCGGTGGCATTGATGCCGTGGCAGAGACCCATGGCTTGGGTTGATCCAGTTTGCAGCGTCACCTGCTTGCCCGTTAGCAAACAATACGACGACCAATCTGAAAGAACATTTTCACCGGACGCGAATGTCTGAAAAACCGCGTCCAGTTCTTGCAAGAACGATCGCAACACGAGAACTCGATCGTGCGATGCCCCCGACTGATCGGCCAACGAAGTGCCAATGCTTGCTAGAGAATCCGGGGCGTTGGCAAACCGATTGTTGACGTTGAGCCCGACACCGATCACCGCGTGATCCAATGAATGACTGGGGACTTCGATCAGGATGCCGGCTAACTTTTTGTCGGCGACATACACATCGTTGGGCCATTTGATCTTGAAATCGGCCGACGGCAGCATCGCACAGCCGGTACGACGAATGGCCAACCCGGTCAGCAGCGGCAGTAGCGGTTTCTGAGCATCGGAAAAACCTAGCTTCTGCAAATCGACGACGATTGAAAACGTGAGGCTACCGGCAGCCGACCACCATTGATTCATCCCGCGACCGCGACCCGCGTGCTGGGACTCCGCGTAAACCAACGACGGCGTGTCTATTGATGCTTTGGCTGCAAGCAAGCCAATGGCATGCGAGTTAGTCGAATCAACCTCGCGCAAATGAACGACGCGCCGGAGAAACGTATCGTTGACCAACGACGCAAGCCCGGACTCAATTCGTGCTTCCTCGTCACCCACTGGAAAACGCTCCGCCACGAGACTACTCGAACTCGACCATGAGATCACTTGCTTCGACTTGAACGCCCGGCGACACGTGTACCCGTGCAACGGTCGCATCAAGCTCCGCGTTGACGGTCGTTTCCATCTTCATTGCCTCGAGCGTGATTAGCTTTTGGCCCTTGGTTACCTTGTCGCCCGCTTGAACCGCAACGGTCACCACCATGCCCGGCATGGTTGAGCCGACGTGTTTCAGGTTGTCCGAATCCGCTTTCGCCCGGGCAACCGTTTCGTTCCCCAACGCTTGGTCAACGACCGACGCGTCACGCGGCTGACCGTTTAGCTCAAAGAAAACCGTGCGTCGACCGTCGGCAAGCCCCTCACCAACCGTCAGGAATTTGACGATCAGTGTTTTTCCTTCCTCAATCACCGCGGTGAACTCCTCACCCGGTTGCTGACCGAAAAAGAAGTAGGGCGTTGGAATAACGCTAACGTCGCCGTACTTTTTGTGGTGCTCCACGAAGTCCTTGTAGACTTTCGGGTAGAGCAGATAAGTGACGATTTCACGTTGCGTTGGTTCGCGACCGAGAAACTTGGCGACTTCTTCTCCGGCCGCGTCGAAATCCGCTGGTGGAAGTGACTCACCCGGCCGACCAACAACAGGTTCTTGGTCCTGCAAAACTCGCTTGATCAGTTTCGAGTCAAAACCACCGGGCGGCTGTCCCATCATGCCGCCAACTAAATCAATCACCGACTGCGGAAACGCAAACTCGCGCGACTCGTCGAGAACAGTGTCGGTCGTGAAATCGTTCGCGACCAAGAACAGAGCCAAATCGCCAACCGCTTTAGACGTCGGCGTTACTTTCACGATGTCGCCTAACAACTGATTGCAGTCTGCGTAAGTGCTGCACACTTCCGACCACTGATCGGCCAACCCCAAAGCCTGCGCCTGAGCGAACAGGTTCGTGTACTGTCCGCCGGGCATCTCGTGGTTGTACAAATCGGCAGTGGAGGGCAGGACCATCGACTCGAACGGCGCGTAAAATTCACGCGTGCAACGCCAGTACTCCGCGATCTCGTCGAGAGCTTGTTGATTGAGACCCGTGTTTCGATCCGTAAACTCCAGCGACGCCATCACGGTGTTCAGGTTGGGCTGTGACGTGTTGCCCGACATCGGAGCCATCGCGGCATCGGCGATATCAAGATCCATCTCAGCCGCTTTCAAAATCGAGGCCGCTTGAATTCCCGCCGTGTCATGCGTGTGGAAGTGGATTGGAATGCCGACTTCTTGCTTCAGCGTTTTCACCAACAACGCCGCTGCGTCTGGCTTACAAAGCCCCGCCATATCCTTAATGGCTAGGATATGGGCCCCCATTTTCTCCAGCTCTTTGGCCAAATTGACGTAGTACTTCAGATCGTACTTCGTACGCTTCGGATTCAGGATATCGCCCGTGTAACAAATCGATGCTTCGCAAATGGCGTCGGTTTCAAGCACCGCATCCATCGCCACTTTCATGTTCGGTGTCCAGTTGAGCGCATCAAAGACTCGGAACACGTCCAATCCGGCGTCGGCCGTTTCTTTAACGAATGCTTGAACCACATTGTCGGGGTAATTCGTGTATCCCACCGCGTTGGATGCTCGCAGCAGCATTTGCAACAAGATGTTTGGCACTTTCTCACGAATGTCCGACAAACGCTGCCACGGATCCTCTTTCAAAAACCGCATCGAGGTATCAAACGTCGCTCCGCCCCACATCTCCAGCGAAAACAAGTCCGCCGCCAGCATCGAATATGCCTCGGCGACGTTCAGCAAATCGTGAGTACGAAACCGAGTCGCATGCAGCGACTGATGAGCGTCACGGAAGGTCGTATCGGTGATGAACAAACGCTTTTGATCTTTGACCCATTGAGCAAACTTCTCCGGGCCAAGTTCTTTCAGCTTGTCCCGAGTTCCAGGCGGCGTCTTGGCGGTCCGGTCATAGTTCGGAACCGGTGCTGGATCGCGACGATTGGCAACGACACGGTCTTTGACCAACTCGTTTCCGTTGACAATCACGTCCCCCAGAAAGGTCAACAGCTTGGTCGCGCGGTCTTTGCGAATGGGGAAATCAAACAGCTCAGGGGTCTGATCGATGAATCGCGTTGTGCAGTTCCCGTCGGTAAATGTTGAATGATCGAGTACTTTCAACAAGAACGGGATATTGGTTTTTACGCCACGAATCCGGAACTCCATCAAGCAACGTTTCGCACGCTCGATCGCGTCGGCAAACTTTCGCCCGCGAGCCGACAGCTTGACCAGCATCGAGTCGTAAAACGGATTAACAACGGCTCCGGAAAAGGCCGAACCTGCATCGAGGCGGACACCGGCTCCACCCGGCGAGCGATAATGCATCACGCGTCCGTAATCGGGCATGAAGTTATTGGCCGGGTCTTCGGTCGTGATGCGGCATTGAAGAGCAAAACCGATCGTGGAAATCGAATCCTGACTGCCAAGCCCAATCACGTCGTCCTCGAGCTTACGCCCCTGAGCAACCATGATCTGGGATTTGACAATGTCGACCCCCGTAACCTCTTCGGTAACAGTATGTTCTACCTGAATTCGCGGATTGACCTCGATAAAGTAGAACTTGTTCGTGTCCGCATCAACCAGAAACTCAACGGTTCCCGCATTCTGGTAGTCGACCTGTTTTCCGATCGCAATCGCGGCATCACACAACGCCTGCCGAACCTCGGGCAGCAAATTCGGCGCAGGAGCGATCTCGATGACTTTCTGATGCCGTCGCTGCACCGAACAATCACGCTCGTACAGGTGAACTAGGTTGCCGTGTGAGTCACCTAGCAGCTGGATCTCGATGTGGCGAGCTTGCTCGATGAATTTCTCGACGAACACCTCTGAGCTACCGAACGCGGAGAGCGATTCGCGGGTCGCCTGTTCGAAGGCTGCATCAAATTCTTCCTCACTGCGCACAACCCGCATGCCTCGGCCGCCACCTCCGTGAGACGCCTTCAAGATCAACGGATAGCCCAACGAGTTTGCTTGCTCTCGCCCCGAGGCAACATCAACGATGGCTTGATCTGTTCCGCCAAGCACCGGAACATTGGCCGCTTTGGCAATTTGGCGGGCCGCCGTTTTATCACCAAGCTTCTGCAGAGTCTCAAGCGTCGGCCCGACAAAGATGATGCCGTTCTCCTCACACGCTTTCGCCAGTTCAGGGTTCTCAGACAAAAACCCGTAACCTGGATGGATCGCATCGACGCCGTGGTCCAAGCAAATTTGCATCAAGGCCGGGACGTTTAGATACGATTTGATCGGCTCGCCGGGGGCACCGATCTGATAGGCCTCGTCGGCCTTAAACCGATGCAGAGCGTAACGATCCTCGTGGGCGTAAACCGCGACGGTATTAATCCCGAGTTCCGTCGCACTGCGAAAGACACGGATGGCGATTTCGCTTCGATTAGCAACAAGCAGCTTTTTGATCGGTTTCATGAAACTCTACGAAGATGTGGCGTCCAACAATGGGTCGTAATAACTTTTCAAAGGTCAAGATCGAGCCCGCAAACTTCCCAACAACAGGGGAGAGCAGCCCATCGTCTTGGCCAACTATCAGGATACTCGAATCCATTCGGGTTCAGCAGTCCACTGGCTGAAAGAGAAGCCGAAAGATTTGCGGCTTCGCCTCCTCTCCGATACTGGCCGATCGGATTGGGAGGCCCGGCAAGAATTGCCCGCCAGCGAGATGCAAACATTGCCGGCAGACACATCAACCAACTACGTTTCAATTGTCGCCAAAGCGATCCGTGAATTTGGCCAATTGAAACGGCCAAACGAAAATGCCGCACCGCAAACGCTGCCTTGAAAGCGTTTTCAAAAACCAACTCTTGCCTGACTTCATGCTGATACGGCCTCGTTACAGCAAGAACCAAAAGAGGGGCCGAAGTCCACGCGAACGACAAACCCATCAGCATCGATCGCCCGTCAGATCGGCGCGCCGCTGCGTTTCGATTCCTCACGCTATGGGCATCTGAAGCGCCGTGAACTTGGGCTGCCGCACTCGGATACGCCAGAGAGACTCGGACGGGCTGCCGAGACGATCGCGGCCAAAGATTTCGAGTTCGAACTTCAGATGAACTAACCTGTCAACGAACGCGAGCCCACAACCCAGCGCCGCAACGCGGATCGGCGGCGGGCTGGCCAAGGTACGCCTTCGACGCCGCCGATCGCTCCACCTTGAGAGCTAGGCATGCGACAACTACGATAGCCGCTTTAAAATTGCTGCTTATCTGTACGTTGAACCGCCAGAACACGCGAAATCTCATGGAAAAAACAGGCGTTGCCATCGTAGGCATGGGGACCGTTGGCGCCGGAGTTGCTCGGCTGCTTTACGACCAAGGAGACCGAATCGCTCGACACGCCGGTCGCCAGCTGTGGCTGTCTCATGCCGTCGTCCGTGACCTGAACAAGCCACGCGACATCGAACTACCCGAGGACGTGGTAACCGATGACGTCCAAAAAGTCATTGATGACGACAGCGTCAAAGTGGTTGCTCAATTGATCGGCGGCATCGAGCCGGCCCGAACGATCATGCTAAAGCTGCTCGAGGCCGGCAAAGACGTCGTCACGGCCAACAAAGCCCTGATGGCTCAACACGGCCCCGAACTTTTTGACCGAGCCCGACAACTGGGTCGCGTGATCGCGTTCGAGGCCTCGGTCGCAGGCGGCATCCCGATTATCGCCAACATCAGCCAGTGCCTCTCGGCCAATCAGATCGTTAGCTTGCAAGGGATTCTCAACGGAACCAGTAATTACATCATCACTCGGATGGACCTCGAGGGTGC
The DNA here is from genome assembly GCA_964558755.1 of uncultured Pirellulaceae bacterium. GTDB lineage: Bacteria > Planctomycetota > Planctomycetia > Pirellulales > Pirellulaceae > Mariniblastus. Next base: position 2,787 of record CAZLFF010000084.1, on the reverse strand, counting down.
GTCGTATGACGAAGCGGTCAAGGAAGCCCAGGAACTGGGCTACGCCGAAGCCGACCCGTCGATGGACGTTGACGGGACCGACGCGGTGCAAAAACTGGCGATCCTTTCTCACCTGGCCTTCGGAGCCCGTCCGGACTGGACGAAAATCCCCAAGCGAGGTATCGACACGCTGGACGAATCCGATCTGCGTTACGCGCGGCAACTGGGTTACCGCGTCAAACTGATCGCCTACAGCAAACTGGTCGATGGGAAACTACAACTGGTTGTCGGGCCGATGCTAATCAAGGTCGGTACGCCACTGGCGGAGGTCCGAGCGAACTACAACGCGGTCAGCGCGATCGGCGACGCGGTGGGCCCCGTTTTCTTCCATGGTCAGGGTGCCGGTCAAATGCCAACGGCCAGCGCGGTGGTGGCTGACATGATCGACATGGCCGTCGGTCGCACACGGTTGACCTTTGACACGCTGGAACTGTGGGCCGAAGGCAACGATCGCGTCGAGGTCGGCGACCCGGGCGACCTCGAGGGCAAGTTCTACCTGCGTTTCGACGTCAGCGACCAACCCAATGTCTTGTCGCAGATCGCGGGCGTGTTGGGCAAACACGACATCTCAATCGCTTCGGTTTATCAGCACGACGACGATTCCGATGCCGGCAGCGTCCCGCTGGTCATCGTCACTAAACCCTCCGCCGAAAAGAACGCCAGCCTCGCCGTCACCGAAATCGAAAAACTAGCCTGCGTCACCAAAGTCGCCGAACGCCTACGAATCTTAGGTTAGGCTTTTCGCGTCGGCCCGATTCCTGACAACCGTCTACTGCAAACTGAAAACGATTCAATGAAATACGTCATCATCATCCCCGACGGCTGTGCCGACGAACCGCAAGATTCACTTGGCGGAAAGACGCCATTGGCCGCGGCCAACACTCCGACCATGGACAAGATCGCCGCGGCAGGCGTCGTCGGTCGAGCCAACCACACGCCGACTCAGTTCGAAGCCGGCAGCGCGGTCGCGAACATGAGCCTGCTGGGTTACGACCCGGTCGCCAACTACACCGGCCGAGCTCCCCTAGAAGCCGCCGCGCAGGGGATTGAGCTATCCGACGAAGACTGGTGCGTTCGCTGTAACGTGGTGACGGTCGAAGATCAGACGATGAAGAGCTTCACCGCCGGCCATATTTCGTCCGAAGAAGCGAAAGAGCTTTTGGTAACCGCTCAAGAAAATGCGGACGACGAGCGACTGGAGTTCATCCCGGGTGTGAGCTACCGAAATCTGATGATGCTCCGCCCAACCTCAGACGCTCCAGCTCCGTTCAGCACCGAAACCCGAGCCACGCCGCCGCACGATTTGACGGACAAGTCGATCAGCGAGGATTTCCCACGCGGGCCCGGCAGCGACTTATTGAACGACCTGATGCAGCGAAGTATTGGTTGGTTCAAAGGTCACTCGGTCAACGAAAAAAGAATCGCCGACGGAAAGCCCGCCGCAACGAACATTTGGTTGTGGGGACTCGGACGTCGCCCATCACTCGAAAACTTCCAACAGCGCCATGGCTTGTCCGGCGCCATGATTACGGCGGTCGATTTGCTGCGTGGACTCGCCGCCCTGATCGGCTGGGATCGTATCGAAGTCCCCGGCGCGACGGGCTACACCGACACGGACTACGCCGCCAAAGGTCGCTACGCGATTGATGCATTGGATAAGTACGACATCGTGTGCGTTCACATCGAGGCACCGGACGAATCCAGCCACGAGGGCGACTGCGGCAAAAAGATCGCTTCGCTCGAATCGATCGATCAAGAGATCGTCGCACCGATTTTGGCTTACTTGGAAGGGCAGGGCGACTACCGAATTCTCGTTAGCCCCGACCACCCGACCTACATCAGCACCAAAACCCATACCCACGGTGACGTCCCGTTCACGATCGCCGGCACCGGCATCGAGCCTGATTCGTCCAAGACCTACGACGAGGAAACGGCAGCCACCAGCGGTCTAGCCAAGCTACCCGGCTGGCACGTGATGGAGTATTTCCTAGCGAAATAACTCAGCTACCTGTCGCACACTCAACCACAGAGGCACCGAGGACGCAGAGCCATGTGCATCGATCTCTGTGAACTCCGTGACTCTGTGTTTTTAAACTCTGTTGTAGTTTTGTCATGTCTCGATCACAAACCATTGCCATCCTCCCCGGTGACGGGATTGGCCCCGAAGTCACTGCTCAGGCTGTCCGCGTCATCGACGCGTTGAACGAACAACACGACGCAGGAGTTCACTACGAACAGGCTCCGTTTGGTGGAGCCGGATACGACGCTCACGGTAAGCCGCTGCCCGATTCAACGCTGGACCTCGCTCGGCAAAGCGATGCGATTTTGCTCGGCGCGATCGGCGGCCCAAAATGGGAATCGGTCCAACGCGATCTGCGACCCGAACGCGGACTGCTGGGAATTCGCTCGCAACTCAACTTATTCTCAAACCTCCGCCCAGCGATGCTGTTTCCAGAACTGGCCGACGCGTCAACCCTGAAGCCAGAAGTCGTCAGTGGGCTCGATCTCATGATCGTTCGCGAGCTAACGGGCGGCATCTATTTCGGCCAACCACGCGCGTTGGACAAAACGGAATCGGGCGAGCGACGGGGTTTCAATACGTTGGTTTACACCGAATCTGAAATTCGACGCATTGCTCATTCCGCTTACAAGATCGCGATGCAACGCGACAAACGTTTGTGCAGTGTCGATAAAGCGAATGTGCTTGAGTCATCCGAACTGTGGCGTGAAATCGTCACGGCCGTCGGC
>CAZLFF010000083.1:422-16342 GCA_964558755.1 uncultured Pirellulaceae bacterium | reverse complement strand
CCGAGTTGGTTGTACCAAGATCAATGCCGATAATTTTTTCGCCTTGAGCCACAATGCTCTCCTGTTTGTCAACTTCTGATTTGGATTGCCACGCCGACGCGAAAGCATCTCTTGAACCTCACGCGGACTGCCGGTCCGACAGGCGGTCAGTGGCTGCTCTCCTGTTTTGCAAAGGTCGTGCCAATCGCTGGAAACTCGCCGGCTGGTCGAAAATTGGGGAAAACCGATGAATTTGGTACCGGCCAGATGGGGCAACACGAAGACTGGCTGACAATTTGGCACGAACGAGAGCAATTTACTTTCGATTTGCGTCCGAGTTGAATCTGCTGTCCGCAAACCAATCTGAAGGTCGCGGAAGGTCCGCGTAATCAACTACGGAAACGCGATGGTCTGTGTCGAAACTTCACGAACTGGATACCTGATGAAAAGTCGTCGCATCGGGTCACGCGGACAACATGGTCATTCAAGCAAGCCGGAACGATCATAACGTCGTTGCCGTTGGCCAAGGTTCCATCGATTCGCTTGACCAGTCATTGGCGGTGGAGAATTTTTGGGCGAGCCCCTGGGCTCCGAGAAGACGCAAACCGTGAAGGCGACGCAAACCGTGCTAGGCTGCCATTCGATCCCAAGCTGCGTTCTCCGCAGATAACGTGGTGGAAAGCACTTCCACGATCGTTCGATTTAGGTCTGCTGGACCACTCGGCTCAATCACGAAAAAAGCTTCGGCTGTACCGAAGCTTTTTTGAACGTTTCAAATCTGAGTTTTCGAAATTCTAGTCCGTTTACAAGCGCCTTTAACCGGCCAGCGTGCCCCTGCGCCCTACTTTTTGTCGCTCTTTTTTAAGCCCGCACGCTCCAGCAGCGACTCGTTGAGAATCTCTTCCATTTGGTCGTCCTGCGGCGGAGTCCCGTAGGCACCTAGCTCGGCCGGATCGTAGTCCATCCGGTACTCGTTCTTGGCGATGCGGATGACCACGCTGGGGTCAATTCGCTTGCGAAGGTTCGGCATCAGCTTTTTGCCGGACACTTTGACGCCATTGCGGGACCGCAGATCTTTGATGAACCAATATCCTTCCTCGATCTCCAGCAAACAGTGATAGCCACTGACGTTGCCGAAATCGAGCACGATGTCGTTACTGTCGCGCCGACCGACTCGAAGCCGTTTCTTCAACAAAGGAATAGGATCGCCGCCGCCGAGAGGTACAAGTTCGCCAAACATAGTGATATCACACAGAAGGGAAGTAGGCTAATATGAGGTGGTCGAAACTCCGGCCGCCCAACGCGTTTTGTGACGCGTTGCGTGGCACCGCAATTTCACCCCAAAATGTACGTCTCGCCTGATATGTCGTCAACTAAATTTGATCACACTGCCCGGCTGCAGATGGACTGGCGGGCCGCTGGGTTGCGTTATTTCGGATATAGCTTCTATCTGAAACAATTATTCGGGCACCGAGTCCAGCGGGTCAGTTTGGATGCGGGTTTCACCTGCCCCAATGTAGACGGTACGGTCGCCACGGGCGGATGTACATTTTGCGACAACCGGAGCTTCAGCCCCAGCCGCCGGCTTCCGCGAATTAACATCATGGATCAGCTGGAAGACGGGATGTCTCGGCTGAAGCGGCGGTACAAGTGCGAGCACTTCATGGCCTATTTCCAGCCCGCGACCAATACGTACGCTCCCGTGGATGTTCTGCGGCCGTTGTTCGAAAACGCGATCAGCCACCCGGACGTGGTGGCGTTGGCGATTGGGACACGCCAAGACTGCGTTCCCGATGATGTGCTCGACTTGCTGGAAGAGCTGGCCGCCAAAGTGCCGCTGACCGTCGAGTATGGTCTGCAAACCATTCACGATAAAACAATGGAGTGGATGAACCGTGGCGATAACTACGAGTCATTCATCGACGCGATGGAGCGAAGTGTCGGACGCGGGTTTGAGTTATGCGCCCACATCATGCTGGGCCTCCCGGGCGAATCCCACGCGGACATGATGGCGACGGCCCACGCGGTTGCGGCATCCGATCTGGACGCAGTCAAAATCCACAACCTGTACGCCGTGGAAAACACCGCGATGGCGGCTCAGGTTCGCAGTGGTGAAGTTGTGCTGATGGAGCGTGACGAATACGTGTCGACGCTGGTGGACTTTCTGGAAGTGCTACCACCGACGATGGTGATCGAGCGGATTAGCGGCGAAGCCCCGGGCGAGTTTTTCATCGGGCCACAGTGGTGCCTAGACAAAAACGGGGTCCTAGAGGCAATCAAGCAAGAGTTCGAGCGTCGGGATTCCTATCAAGGCAGTCGCTACGTGGCCTCGTGAACAGGCGGTCTCGATTGCTGTCGAATCGATTGGTGCCCGTATCCGGGCTAAAGTTTGCCTTCGGGACGTCCGAATCATGTTGTAACGGTTATCCGCGGGTCGCGTGGCCTCAAACTTTCGGCAAACCCCGCATTCTACCGTTGCTACTTGACCCGAAATTTCGATTCGAATATCGTTTGGGCATTCGAGACATGTGTTCGGGTCGTTCGCGGTCTCCCGAGCACAGAAAACAACTCAAACGGCGTCGTGGCCAAGTGGCTAAGGCAGCGGATTGCAAATCCGCCATCGCGGGTTCGACTCCCGCCGACGCCTCTTTTTTAAGACAAGGGCTTTCGCGACGATCGCGGAAGCCCTTTTGTTCGTTTCGATGACGCGTCGTTGCGCGACCAGGTTTCTTACTTGCCCAACACCTGCGAGCGATCACCGACTCGCACTGTGGTGCGAAATTCTTCGCCCTGCCGCAACAACGTGACTTGGACCAGCGAATTTGGCGGCGTCATTTCAGCTAGGCGATACAGAGTCTTGTAGTCCCGGATCTCGACGCCGTCCCAAGTACGGATGACGTCCGACGATCGCATCCCCGCCTTGGCCGCCGGCGAGTTCGCAAATACCGACAGCAATTTCGCGCCGTGCAAATCGGGCAGACCGAATCGTTGAGCGTCCTGATTGGACACCTCGACCGGTTTTGCGCCCAAGAATCCACGCGTCACGGTCCCGTGCTCGCGAATCTGATCCACCACGTAACGAGCCGTCGCGCTGGGGACCGCAAATCCTATCCCTTGAAACGTCTCGCCGAGAATCGCCGTATTGATTCCGATGACTTGGCCGCGTGAGTCAACCAGTGGACCACCGCTGTTACCCTGATTAATCGCGGCATCGGTTTGCAACAAGGTTTGCTTTTCGTCCCGAAGTGTTTCCCAATCACCCGGTCGATCCTTTCCGCTGATGATGCCCGAGGTCACGGTTTGTTTGAGCTGATGAGGATTGCCAAAGGCCCACACGATTGAACCAACGTCCAAGCGATCGCTGTCCCCCCACTCAGCGGCCAGCAAGTTGTTTGCTTCAATCTTTAATACCGCCAGGTCGCTATCGCCGTCTGCCCCGATCAACTGGGCTGCGAAACGACGCCGGTCGTGTAGTTCCACTTCAAAGCGGTATCCGCCGGCGATCACATGAGCGTTCGTAACGATGTAGCCATCGGACGAAACAATGACGCCGGACCCAAGCCCCGTGGCGACCGTTGTCAGCTGACCAGGACGAGACCTCGGTTGCTTTCGCGTGGTGATGCTAACGACGCTAGGCTGCACTTTCTGAGCAACCATTTGATACGCGTAGGACACCGAAGCCAGCGGGTCGGATTCAAGAATCTCACTCGCGTGTTCGTACTCGGCTCGCGTCTTTCCGGCCGCCGCCGCATAATGGTATTCCTCAACCAGTTTCGGCCCCACATACCAAGCGCCAAACATGAGTAGCGCGGTCGCCAAAAAGAAATACACTCCGCCCGCGTCCGACCGTGGTGGAGCCTGACGACTACGCTCCCGCAACTGCTGATGATGATCTTCTCGTCGCTGCCGGCGAACGTCGGCAGCTGAAGGTTCACCTGTGCGAGCCGGGCTTTCAACGCTGGCCTCGATAGGCGGCTGACCGTGTGAACCGGTGGCCTGCGGCAGTGCGCCGATTTGTTGGTTCGCGTCAGATTCGCCAGCCTGTGCCATGGCGGATGTTCCAAACCTAGGAGCCCGACGGCTAATCGCCGTGTGTCAGAGCGGGTCCCGATGAGACCCGACAACATAATAGCCGCTGGACCGTGGACGACAAACTGAAATCACGGCCTGGTACCCCAAAACCTACTCGGCCGCTTCGGGGTTTCGATCCGAGACACCGTCTGAAACGCCTTGTTTCCCGTCCAAGGGCAGATCTAAATCCGGCATGACCTCTGGCAGCGGTCGCTTGAACTCACGCGTCAGCTGGTTCTGCTGCTCGGCAGGAGGTCCGAGCACCGCCTGCGCGAGGTAGCCGAGCGCAAACCCCAAAGCGACCAGAAAATACGGGCGGCCAAACAAAGATTGCGTTTTGGGCTTTTGCTTAAAATCCGTCATAGCGAGCAGCGGGGTTGGGGTGACGGGAACGGGGTGAAGGGAAACCTGAGTCGTTTCCACGTAATGGACACGGTGAACGGGATGGGACGGTTGAACTACCGCACGGAAATAGCAGACCGACTCGTCGTCGTATTGTAGTCCGAAAGACCAGACAGCTTGTAGCACAGCGCAAGAGACAGTCTTGGCTCCCACGCGGATTCTCCATGCCGCACAATCGTCGGTTTATTGCCACTGGTACCTACTGGTTTGCTACACTGGGTATTCGACCGCGGGAAGTCGCAATGACCGAACGGGGTTGCATCATCCACTGTCCGATTTGAGAACGTGTGCTCATGACCTCATCCGAAAGCGACAACTCGCCTGCTGGGGATTCCGTTCAATCAGATGCAGGTGTCCACGACAACGCAGCGGCTCGGTCAGCAAAGTGGCCTAACCTGGACCTCCGATTTGATCCAGCGGACTTCTTTTCGCAACTGGCTGATCGCTTGCCGATCGGAATTACGTGCAAAGATCTAAACGGCCGCTTAATCTACGTGAACGACTCGTTCGCGAGCATGCTTGGCCGGCAGCCAGCGGACCTCTACGGAAAGACCGACCACGATTTATTTCCCGCCAAACTGGCCAACAAATATCGAGCGGACGACCAGTACGTCGTCGAAACAGGAAACGAGTTTCGCGACATCGAAGAAATCTTGACCGACGGTAGCACTCGGGATCCGCGCGACAGCGACCCTTTGGACAACAAGACGTTTATCGAGATTCGCAAGTCGCCGCTGTACGACGATAAACATCAGATCGTTGGCGTGAAAGCGGTTCTCTGGGACGTGACGGCTCGTAAACGTGCCGAAGCAGCCGCGGCTCACGAGGGCGATTTGCTCCACGCGCTGATGTACAACTTGCCCGAATCGATTTATTTCAAGGACGCCGGCAGCCGTTTTATCCGCGTCAGCCAAGCCCAAGCGATTAAGTTTGGTTACTCCTCGCCCGACGCGATCCACGGGAAAACAGACGCCGACATTTTCAGCCACGAACACGCCCAACGCGCGCGGCGGGACGAGCTTCAGATCATTCGAACGGGCGAACCGATCGTGGATAAGGTCGAACGCGAAACCTGGGACAACAGCCCCGACACGTGGGCGTCGACGACGAAGATGCCCTTCCGCGACGCTGCAGGGCACATCATTGGAACCTTCGGCATCAGCCGCAACATTACCGATCAGGTCCGCGCAGAAGAAGAATTGCGGCAGGCAAAAGAAGAAGCCGACCTCGCCAATCGAACTAAAAGCGACTTCTTAGCGAATATGAGCCACGAGATTCGCACGCCGATGAACGCCGTGATCGGAATTTCTGAGCTTCTATTGGATACCGACCTCACCAACTATCAACGCGAGTACCTGAGCATGGTGCTTTCGTCCGGCGAGTCACTGCTGTCGCTGATCAACGAAATTTTGGACTTCTCGAAAATCGAGGCCGGTAAATTTGAACTGGACATTCAACCGTTTGACCTACGAGATGTCGTGGGCGACACGGTTCGAACGCTCTCCGTGCGGGCTCAGAAAAAGAGCCTTGAGCTATTGTTTTCAGTCGCGACGGATGTCCCTGACCATGTGCTGGGCGACCGGTCTCGCTTGCGTCAGGTGCTCGTGAACTTGCTGGGCAACGCGATCAAGTTCACCAACACCGGTGAAGTGGTATTGGATGTGAAGGTCAAGGAAACGCATGGCCAGAACGCAACGCTTCAGTTCTCCGTTCGCGACACGGGGATTGGGATCCCGCCGGAGAAGATCGACACCGTCTTCGACGAATTCGAGCAAGCCGATGCGTCGACGACACGACAGTACGGTGGCACGGGCCTAGGCTTAGCCATCAGCAAGCGTCTGATTGAGCTAATGGATGGCTCCATTGAAGTCCAAAGCGAACTGGGGCAGGGCAGCACGTTCACGTTTGATGCAAAGCTAGAAGTTGCGGAATCCGATGCAGCCAAACGAGCCGCGCGAATCGCAGCGGTCGAAGGCACGCAGGCGATCATGGTCGACGACAACGACACGAACCGTCGTATTCTGTGCGACATGATGTCGGGCTGGGGCATGGAAACCGTCAGCTTAAAAACCCCGGCCGAGGCAATCGAACACCTGCTTGCTACCAAATGGTCGGGGCAAGCGTTACCGTTGGTGCTGACCGACTTCCAAATGCCCAAGGTCAATGGAATAGATTTTGTGGAAATGATTCGTGGCGAACCCGGCATCGCCGACGCGCGGGTTGTCATGTTGAGCTCAGGAATGCGGCAGGACCACACGCAACGCTGCAAAGACCTAAACATCATCGCGAGGCTAATCAAGCCGGTAAAGCAGAACGAAGTTTTTGAAGCGATCGTTACCGCGCTACAGGTTGACGTGCGTCACGAACCGCCCGAACCCAAAACCGCCATCCAATCTCGCACCACCACTCAAAAGCGATCGCTCCGTATCTTGTTGGCCGAAGACAATCTAGTGAACCAAAAACTGGCCGTCGGCGCACTGGAGGCTCAGGGACATCGAGTCACCGTGACCAATGACGGTCGCGAGGCCGTCGAGCAGTGGAAGGTCGAAACGTTTGACGCAGTGCTGATGGATGTTCAAATGCCAGAAATGGATGGCTTTGAAGCAACCCGAGAAATCCGGCGACTCGAATCATCCACGCCGGACCACGGGCACACCATCATCATCGCCATGACGGCGCGTGCCAAAGAAAGCGATCGGCAGCAGTGCTTGGACGCTGGGATGGACGAGTACATGTCGAAACCCATTCGAATCAAAGAACTGTGCCAGCTATTACGCGAAATCACGACTCCATCCCCGGCCCCGGCAACGTCTACCAAAGGCTTTGATATGCCAAACCAACCGAGTGCGTCCGACGAACCCATCATTGACTGGGCCATCGCGGCTCAGGCCGTCAACGACGACCAAGAGTTACTAAAGATCGTCTCGCAAGCGCTGCTTGAATCGGGACCGGGCATGATTCAGGACGTGCAGCAATCGATCGCTGATAACGATCCCGGTCGGCTGCGAATTTCCGCCCACGCGATCAAGGGCTCGGTGCTGTTCCTTGGCATCAACCTGATTCGCCAACCCGCTTTGGTGCTTGAAACCATGGGCGAGGAGGGTCGTGTTCCAGCGGACAAGACCGAACTTGACCAACTTCAGACCGACTGGGAGATCGTGAAACAGGCGGTCGAGCGGTTCGTTAACGAAAAATGACTGCGGCATCACTGCCGCAGTCATTGCTAGATTGAGTTTTAGCGACCGAAATGACGGCCACCAAACGCTTTAGCGTGGCGTGAAACCCATAACGTCAAAGTTGGCATCAACCGCGTCGATCAGTCCACCAACAATACCCAGCGTTGTAGGTGTTGCCTCGCCTGTATCCGGATTAGCCGGTCCACCAATGTCAGAGTTGTCGCCGACCCCACCGAAGGCAAAGAACCCAGGGAACGCGGCGAAATCTTGCAGATCAACGCCTAGATCAAAGTTGTTGCTATCCAAGACCAGATTCAAATTAGCTCGACCTGTAAACAATGGATTGCCAAAAACGTCGGCACCCACATTACCCGGAATGAACACTCCGGCACCCCCCGTCGGTGAATCTTCGTCGTCGGTAACCACGATCCCATTAACTGGGTCGTACAGATCACCGTTGTTATCGCCGTCCTCAACACCTTCATTTCCAGCCAGCGTAAACACGGGCGTTTCGTAGTTTCGGAAGTAGTACTCTTCGTTGTTAATCGCTTCAAAATCGAACACAGCCCTGGTGTTTAATTGCGGTCGGTTGTCCTGACCAACAGCCGTCAGCGGCGTTAAAATGTTTACGTCTTCACCCAAATCGTTGTCTCCGAAGTTATTGCCCTGAACAATCGCGTTGATCTGCGCCGTTTGGAACGTGTTGAGGCTCAGCCCACGCTCGTAGTTCAGCAACAGCGTATTTCCACGGATCCGAGCCGAAATCGTGCTGTCGCCCGCCGCATCGATATCAATGCCGTCGAAGAAGTAAAGCTGATCGACTGCGGGAGCGCCCGTCGTGTCCTCACCAGGTGGCAACGGCTCATCAAAGACATTGTTATTGCTAACGTCGTTGTCGAGCCCGGCTCCGTTGTTATTGACCGTGTTTCCGCTGATGTCCAGCAAGAGATTCGCGTCACCATCTGTGTTGATGTCGATCCCTTCAAAGGTGAAATCTCGGATGATATTATCGGCGATTAGCAGTCGAGTCTTGTTGTCCTCGATGCCGTCAGTCGTAACCTGCGGCAACGCTCTCGATGCACCTAAGACATTACCCGGGCCGACCAAACCTGCTCCGAGTTGTGCATCTTCTGGCAGAACATTGTCTTCTACCACTGCCGCGCCCGTCGCATTCAGCACGATGCCGCGGTTACCTCGCGTGTCACTAAATACGTCCGGGTCTTGACCTTCTGGCGAGTCACTTTGGATTCCATTTGGAACGATCGTCGCGTTCCTTACGATCAAGTCCGAGAACGTATCGTCAAACGTATTAAAGAGAACGCCTGTACCCCCGTTCCCGTTCACGTTATCAACAAAACCAACAACGAGATCGACGTTATTGACCTCAACTCGGTTGACCAACATGTTGCCGTCGTTGTCAAGGTTAGCCACGATGCCGTTGGTCACGTCAAGCGTCGCGGGCGTATCCGTGTTCGCGGGTCCGCCAATACTGCTGTCTCGGACCAAGATATCCACGTTCGCGTTGCCAATGGAACGAATGTTAACGCCGGTGGTAGCACCAAAGAGATCAGGCACCCCGGGAGTGACCGACGGTAAAACGTCGATTCCGTTTTGAATCGCAACGTTCTGCACAACCGCGTTGACAACCGATGGACCGGCAGCCGACCCGTTTTCGGCAAATAAATCAATTCCGCTCGCTCCACCGTCGGCGTTATTGGTGATCGGCATTGGTGGACTGTTGGGGTCATCGCTTCCGATTTGCGTGTTGATGGTTCCGCTGTTGGTGGCAACCATCGCAATCCCCGTGAACGAGTTACCGCTCACCGACACTTGGTCGCGGACGTCGATATTCATCACGGATCCTGGTGCACTGACCGTCCCGCGAATGCCTTGCCCACCACTATTGGAGACATTCGCGTTGGTAACAAGAATGTTCTGATTTAGATCACGGTCCGTCAGTTCGAATCGAAGATTGACGCCGCCGTTTCCGTCGATGATCGCGGGAGCATCCGGCAGACCGCTGACGATCGTGTTCTCACCCGGAACATTGGTCCAGTTCCGCGTCATGATGCCGCCGGTGACGTTGTTCGTGATCGTTGGACCGAAGATATTTAGCTTGCCGTTACCCTCAAGCACGTTGATACCAAACCCGATGTTCGAATCCGACGTATGGTTGGTGATATTCAAACCATTGCCGTTGGTGTTGGCGTAGTTCCCAATGAATAAACCATCGCCCTGGTTGCTGCTGGTTGTGTTGGCGTCGACGAAAAAGATGTCGCTGTCAAAGTTCTCGAAACGAATACCATCACGTAAGTTGTTGCTGGCAACATTGTTCTGAACCACAAAACTGGCATTGGGGTCGGTCACATTGGCCACGACAAGACCTGAACGTCGATTGTTCGAGAACGAGCTGTCGGTGATTTGCCAATCGCCCGACACCGCGTTGAGGTTGATGCCATCGCCACCTGCACCGATAACGTCGACGCTTTGGATCCGGCCGGAGTCAACTCCGTCGCCCAGAATTCCGTTGGTTCGCCCCGTGGCATCGATGCTCAAGCCAGCGATCGTGTTGCAATCCGCGAGAGTAACGACAGTTGGGCCGGTTCCGATGCCAGCAGAGAGAATGGGGCCCGTGCCACCGCCAGTGATCAGAGGGAACAGCGTCCCGGTGGCGGCGTCTGGAATCGCGTAAGTGCCTCCATCGCCCAGCAACAACTGTCCGTCCTGCAACACGATGTCGCCTCGCAGACCGGCTCGGGTTCCGTCGCCCGTCGCAACGAAAATCACATCGTTCTGGCCACTTGCTTGGGCTGCCGCAGCAATGGTCGCATACGGATTCTCGAACGTTCCATCGCCATCTATTCCGCCGCGGAGGTTGTCCACATGGCGGACGTTGTACGGAGCACCAGTTTTTGGATTATGGATTAAGCCACCGTCGTCGGTCGCTCGAACAATATGGTCATTACGAAGCGTGGCCTCGAAATCGCGGCCGCGACCCGCGTACTCACTGCCTCGACCACCGCTGGCACCGAACGTCCAACCGAAGCTCAACAAGCCCGTCGTCTTGAATCGTTCGTCGTGATTCAGTTCAACACTGACAATCGCACCACGCATGGCTTGGAAACCAAGACGAGCACGACCGCCACCGAAGAATTCTTCCTCGTCGGAGCTGTAACCGTACGATACAAAGTCAAACGTTCCGTTGGCGAACGCAAGTTGCTTAGGGCGGAAACGAAGCGTCGTATCAAAACCCGTCAGGGCGCGATCAGTCGCAAGGCGCCTAAAGAAAAAATTCTGGGACGCTATGTTACTCAAAGGACTGTTCTCGACCGTACCGCCGAACGTCTTATCCGTGTCGCCCAACGGAAAGTAACCGTTTGCCAACAAATCCCAGCGACGCGTTTTGATCTTGCCGCTCAAGCCGACTTGATGGAAGTCGTGAGTGAAGAAGCCTTTCGGAGCCTGGTTGTAATCGTACCAACCTCCGAGGCTTACATCCGCACCCGCCGCACCGATCGAGAACACTCGCTCGATTCCGATGTTGGTGAAAAAGTCGTTCTCGTTCTCGTCGATCGAGTGGTTCAGCTGGCCTTCGATCAACCAACGACCGTCCAGAAAATCTTCGAACAGGCGGCGTTTCCCACCCAACGACAAGTACGAACCAGTGTAGCCCAATCCACGTTCGGCCACGTTCGCCTCGACCCACAGTCGGCCGGGTAGACCCGCTTGCACGTCGGTCTGCATCGGACGAAACGTCGGCTGACCACCTAGCGAGCCAGCGGCCCCAATTGGGCCAGCGCCAGGGAATGGCTGGAACTGAGCGTCTGCGTTGTTAAAAGCAGTTAGCAATACTGCTAGGCAGAGAAAGCTCGAGCTGATTTTCATCGATGTCTCCCGGGTTTTAACCCGACGCAGGGAACGTGAAGTGACTTTTTGATGGCCAACAAAGCGAGCGCAAATCCCACGGAGGGAGCGCACGCACAGGTTGTCCATGTAGCAAAGTCCATCGACACCCGACGATCGACACCATTAGAATTTCCGGCACGATTGCTGTAATTGATACAGCTTCACATTGCCCAGCTTACCAAGAAGGGTGCTAGCGGCGGGTTCCAAGACGCCGGGCAGCAGTGGCGAGCTTCGCGGGTGAGTCATCACACAAGACGCCGGGCTATTTTTGCGATTCAGACTTCAACTGCCCGCAGGCAGCCAGAATGTCCCGCCCTCGGGGAGTTCGAATCGGGGCGGTGAGTCCCTTGCTGACCAAGTAAGCGGCGAACTTCTCGATCTTCGCCCAGTCGCTGCACTTGTACGCCGAGCCCGGCCATGGGTTGAAAGGAATTAAGTTAATCTTCGCTGGGATGTCGGCCAGCAGCTGAACCATCCGATGAGCGTCCGCGATGCTGTCATTGACGCCCTCGAGCATTACGTACTCAAACGTAATCCGCCGCGCGCTCGAAAGCCCCGGGTAGGCGCGGCAGGCGTCGAGCAATTTTTCCAGCGGGTACTTTTTGTTGATCGGGACCAGCTCGTCGCGTAGGTCGTCGTTGGTTGCATGTAGGCTGATCGCCAGCATTGTCCGGGTTTCTTCGCCCAGTTTATAAATCGCGGGGACGACGCCAGACGTAGAAACCGTCACGCGCCGACGCGAAAAGTTCAGCCCGTCCTCATCCAACGCGATCAGTAACGCTTGTTTGACATTGTCGTAATTAAACAGGGGCTCGCCCATGCCCATCATGACGATATTGCTGACCTTCCGTCCCTCGGCTGGGCCAATGACCTCAAAGTCCTCTTCCATCCCCGCGAAATCGCTCAACCGATGCCGAGCCAACAGCACTTGAGCCAGCACTTCGGACGAGGTGAGGTTACGAACCATCTTTTGGGTGCCGGTATGACAAAACGTGCAGGTCAAGCTACAACCAACTTGGCTGCTGACACACAGCGTGCCACGGTCCGTTTCTGGAATGTAGACGGTTTCAATCTCAACCGGCCCGGTCTTCTCGGTGGCCGGGAAACGCAGCAGCCACTTTCGCGTGCCGTCGTTAGAAACCTGCTCGGTCACGACCTCGGGCAGCGAAATCACAAAATGCTGGGCCAAGTTCGCCCGCAAGTCTTTGCTCAGATTCAGCATCTGGTCAAATTCGGTAGCGCCTCGCACATACAACCAGTGCCAAATCTGGTTCGTGCGCATTTTGGCCTGCTTGGCCGGCACGCCAATCTCGATCAGTCGTTCGGCGAGCTGAGTCCGATCAAGTCCGACCAGCGACCGCCGTTGGCTGGCGGGCTGGGCGTCTAGCGAGACCAGAGGTGAAGAAGGCAGCATGAGGAATCATTCGCCGAATCGCAAAACTTGAAAATCACAGGCATAACGAAAGCCCGACGCGAAGAGTGGCTCAGTATTCGATCACGCTGAACAACGGGTATCGCGACAATTTTTCGGCCCCCGGCAAGAACGTCAGGTTAATCAAAAACGCACAAGCCGCGATTTTCGCATCACATTTTTCGATCATCTCGCAGCACGCGCCGATCGTGCCACCGGTTGCCAACAGGTCGTCAACGACCAGCACTTTTTGTCCGGGCTGGATTCCATCGACGTGCATCTCAAGCGTGTCCGATCCGTACTCCAAATCGTAGCTGTGCGAATGCGTGTCGTAGGGCAGCTTGCCCGGCTTGCGGATCGGCACGAGCCCCTTATTCAGCTTCAGCGCCAGCGGAGCAGCCAGCAAGAACCCGCGTGCTTCCGCGGTCGCGATCACGTCGATGTCTTGATCGCGAAACGCATCGGCCATTTGATCGATGGCTGCCTCAAAAGCCACCGGATTGGCGAGCAAAGGCGTGATGTCCTTGAATACAATCCCGGGCTTCGGGAAGTCACGTACATCACGAACAAATTGAGTCAGATCGATCGCGGGAGAAGTTGACATGAGGGCGGTCAAAAAAGGGCAACGAAAGTGTCAAAACAGAATGGCAGATTGTAGTGGCTGCAGCATCCCCGCCGCAATCACCGGCAACCCGCCGCCTCACGGTCACAAGCTAAACCCGGACCGAGGATCACTTAGGGTGTAATCCGTAATCTTCCAAACGCCCTCAGCATCTCTCAAGAAGCCAAGCGTTACCTTGGGGTTGATCTGCCCTTTCAATCCATCCCCCCGCCGCTGCGCCCCTTGCGCCCATGCGATCAGCTCTACCGACGCGGTTGGTTCGGTGATCGTGACCTCGTTGAAGCCGACGATCGAACACGACACGACCTTATATTCGCTCATGTGAGCATACAACCGCTTCTTCAGCGTCGGCGCATCGTCGCTAACTTGCGTCACGAGGGCCTCAACATCGTTACGCTGGGCATGCTTGGCCAAACGATGGATCAAGCCGACCAGCTTTTCGCGTTCGGTGACGATCGTTCGCTCGGTGATGACGATTCCAGCGGTGAGAGCCGCGACCAACAGACCGACGATCAGAACCGTTCGGTTGCGAGCCGAATACGCCATCAGCAGCAAAACGATACTCACGAACACCCCGGTTAACATCGGCATGAAAGCGTCTTCAGTCAGCCAGTCAGGCATGGGAATCCTTGGTGCGAAAAATTAAGTCTGGGAGTCGGATGCTTGATAATAAGCTCGATAACGGTCAGGAACGGCAGCAGTCCACCGCGGGCACAATTGCACTCGCGATCATCGAGCCAACCCGAACGTGAACAACGGACGTGCACGAACACACCTAACGATACGGTGTGGCGGCCAACAAGTCGATCGATTTTCCGGCTCTACATGTTCAAACGGGAAGCTCGTGTTGCGGAAACGACAGGCAAATGGGATAGTCCCGTCGGTGACTGACGCCAGCAATCCAGCTGTTCGTCGGAACGCGTTTCAATTTACTCGTCGAGGCGAACCCTTGAATTCTACCGCTTGTCTTTTGTTCTCGTGCCCCGACAAAGCGGGCATCATTGCGGATGTCGTCAGCTTTTTTCGTGACCGTGACATTAGTATCTCACGTTTCGAGGAATACACCGATGCCGGTTTGTTCTTTTCGCGGCTGGAGTGGCAGCTTGGCGAAAACGGGCCGGACGAAGCCACGTTAACCGCCGAGCTACAGCCATTGGCCGATGCCTTGAACGCTCAGTTTCGCTTCCATTTTTTCAGCAAAACGCAAAAGCTAGGATTGTTTGTTTCTCACGAGCCACACACGCTGATCGAGGCGTTAAACAAATACGAGGCGGGGGATTTCCCAAACACTCAGGTAACGTTTGTGCTTGGCAATCGAGAATCGGTTCGCCCAATCGTCGAACGGCACGGAATCCCGTTCCATTTTGTGAAGACTTGGAAAGACCCCGCCAAGCATGAGCCGCAACAACTGGAGATCGTTCGCCAGTACCAACCGGACCTAATTGGATTGGCTCGGTACATGAAAGTGGTCACATCCGACTTCATTGATTCGGTCGGTTGCCGGATCGTGAACATTCACCATTCGTTTCTTCCTTCCTTCGTCGGTGCCAAGCCTTACGAGATGGCCTACACGCGTGGCGTAAAACTGATCGGCGCGACGTCGCACTTTGTCACGCCTGAGCTGGACCAGGGTCCGATCATCGAGCAAGGTGTCATTCGAGTGCAACCCGGCCAATCGGTTGAGGAAATGAAGAAGTCGGGTCGCGACATCGAAAAACAAGTCTTCGCAACAGCCCTATCAAAGGCGTTGCACCACAAAACGATCACGTACTCGAATCGAACGATCGTGTTTGATTAAGGCCTCTCAAGGCCACCATCGATTGAGAAATACAGTCCCTCGCTGACACAACGGATGATGTTGACGCGTGCAAACTCCTATCACGGTTCGGGTTGTGGTTGTTCACTCCACAAAAAAAGCGTCACCCAGACGAGCGACGCTTTTGAATGACTTACCGTTTTGCCCACCGACTACTTCGCGGGAAACAGAGGCCCCGCGTAAATGGCTCGGTCGCCCAATTGCTCTTCGATTCGCAACAATTGGTTGTACTTGGCCATGCGGTCGCTGCGTGACGCCGAGCCCGTTTTGATCTGCCCCGTGCACATAGCAACCGCGAGGTCAGCGATGAAGCTGTCCTCGGTTTCACCACTGCGGTGGCTGCTGATGCTGGTGTAGTTGTTGCGATGAGCCAACTGGATCGCGTGAATGGTTTCGGTCAGCGTACCAATCTGATTCACCTTGATCAAAATGCTGTTCGCGATTCCCTCATCGATTCCGCGTTGCAGTCGAGTCGTGTTGGTGACAAACAAGTCATCGCCAACAAGCTGAACTTTGTCGCCCAATATTTTGGTTTGA
>CAZLFF010000083.1:0-412 GCA_964558755.1 uncultured Pirellulaceae bacterium | reverse complement strand
TCGCCACACTTATCGGTCAACATCTTCCACGCGTCCCAATCGTCTTCGCTGCAACCGTCTTCGATGCTGCAAATAGGGTAGCGATCGACCCAGTCGGCCAAGAAATCAACCATGCCGGCTGAATCGAGTTCTTTTCCGTCCACCTTATACTTGCCGTCTTTGTAGAATTCCGTCGCGGCGACGTCCAACGCGATTTTGACTTGCTCGCCCGGCTTGTAGCCCGCCTTTTCGATCGCCGTCATGATCACGCTAAGGGCTTCTTCGTTACTGCCAAGATCTGGCGCGAAACCGCCTTCATCGCCGACTGCCGTGTTCATCCCTTTGTCTTGAAGTACTTTCTTCAGGTTGTGGAACACCTCGCAACCGCATCGCAACGCGTCGCTGAAACGATCAAAGCCCAACGGCATGACCA
>CAZLFF010000082.1:8699-16454 GCA_964558755.1 uncultured Pirellulaceae bacterium | reverse complement strand
GCTGTCGACCCAAGAACTGACTGGCGATCATCGGTTGATCGTCCAAACCAAACTGCTTCATCACGTCGAGCACCATTCCGGTCAGCAACGGTTGGATCAGCGGATCGTCAAGCGACAACATATAGCCAAACACGACGCTCGCTCCAAAACCTCGCAGCGCCGACCGTAGTCGGTCGTCTTCTGCAAGCAACGGATGTCGCTCGCACGCCATCACTGCGGCCTTCGGCCAACCGGTCGCGGGTCGGGTCGGCGTCTCGGGGGGCTCGATTAAACTTGCCAACACCAATCGCACTCGGGCACCGCCGGTTACCGCCCGAACATCGGCGATTGTGAGCGGCTGATCGGCGATCTCGTAAAGAATATCCGCCGCGCCCAAAGCGTCTTGCAGCCAAACGAACGTGTCGAAGAAATGTGCAACCAGCCATACCTCGTCACACTTTTGACGCTGCAACGCGATCGCCTGCAGCAGGCCTGCCTCCAACCGGCGACGGTCGAGCGCAAACGCATCCTCCAGCTGATGAAAGCGAGGTCGAGCGGAAAACCAATCGGCGAGAGGCATGGTAGACAATTTGATCAGGAAGACGACGCGGAACAAAAACCGCGACAGTCTTCCTACCGCCAAATCGTCGTTGAATCAACACGCGAGTCTCGAAAGCCGGCCTCTGGAAACTGCGGCTGTCGCTTTTCCCGTTCATTTCGATCATTCGCTTCCGCCGCTTCGATCGCGTATCGATTGGTGGCAACACGCTCGGAGCCATTTACTTTTAAGCTCGCCCCGACTCGCATCTGTCGTGCGTACCAACCAGCACTCGAATCAACAGACGCAACGCGAGCCGCCGGAACCGCCCTCGATTGTAACAAGTCAACATTGCTCTCTTTTGATGAGGCCTCTTCCGCTGTGTAACTGGCCAAGGTTGCAGCGATCGGTGGCTGCTCAACGCTGCCCGCTTTCACCCAATCGATCCACGCCAACTGCAGTTCCGATAGATCTCGATAGCCATAGTGCTGGTCGGTCGCAACATCCCACGCCCGCGAGTCTCGCTCGTGCCGCTGCGTGTTCATCCCGTCCGACAAGTAGTCCAAAAACTCGCGACGTCCTTTTTGCATAATCAAAAATTTGGCAAGGCTATATCCTTGGGCGTACAGTGGCAGAATGTCGTGCGGATATTGACGCATGGTGAACATTCGATTGAAAGGAATTCCACGCGAGGGACTACTGGTCAGGAAATCGATCAACATCTGGTGATTCTTCTTGCGCTCCGAATGGTGCTCGACCGTCGTGCAAGCACCTTCGTCAGCCCAACGGGGTAGGGGGCGGCCAAAATGAGTCGCAAAAATCGTGTGCGTAATCTCGTGAGGCAGCACCGCGTCCAACAGTCGATCGGGCGGACCAAAGATCTCCATCTTCCAACCGGTTGGCGTGCTTTTGCTGACTCCGTCGCCGACAAAGGCAAAACTCGTTTCGCCACCGGCGTGTCGGTCGAGCCGAACTTGGATCGGACAACGCTCCGACCACGGTTTGATTTCATAGCCCAACCACAGCTGCGATAGCTCCTTACGGAACCGCTCGGCCTCACTTGCCACCTGCTTCGCCAGCCGCGCGTCAGGTGCGTGGACGACGAAGTTGGGAGTGGTTGAAACGTGCTGGCCCGCCGCAAGACGACTGGCTCCTGAAAGAAAACGCCCCTGCGCTATCGCGGTCGTCGGAATCAAAGCGGTGGCCAGTGCCAACACGAAAAAGAATCGAGCCGTCATTGCTCTGCGTCCTTCCTTGGAACATCAATGCATCGTCTTGCCAGAATCGATCATTGCCCGCGTCCTGCAGGCCGGTGAGCGGTCGCTCAAAAAAGCACGCTCCAGCGGTTCTGGCTGCGTGGCGTACGAATCAAACCGAACTCGGGTTCATCCATTCGCCAAGCTTTAAGCTAATCAAATCGCAGTCGGTTACCTAGACTGATTCAAAGCCAGCCGATGAGTGGTAATAAGTCGAACAAAACGCCTCGTAAACGGTTCGATCCGTCCTCGCGAACCGTAAATGGATAATGCTAGCGGGCCCACAAGCCACCGGACTACTGGCAGTTTTCGTACAGCCGCAACGACTGTTCTGACGATGCGAAAACGTTGGCATCTTTCCCCCTCCGCCCACCGTCGTTCGCATTACGCCGGAACCAGGAATGAAAATCATACCGCCGTTTCGATCAGCCGATTTTTGGATCCTTGTCTGCGCCTTGCTGACGTGTAGTTACGTCCTGTCGCAGCGCTACGTCGATCCTGACATGTGGGGGCACATCCAATACGGTGCGGACTGGATCGCGGCCGGCCAGATGCCTCGCACGGCCAGCCACACCTACGCTGACCCAGACTACGTTTGGGTCAATCACGAGAACTTGGCCGAGCTTTCGATGGCGTTGATTCACCGCTACTTTGGCGGGCTCGGGTTGATGATCGTGAAAACGATCCTCGGGGGACTGATGCTATTGGCGATTCGCACTCACGCCGTTCGGCGGGGCGTAGGCAACATGTGGGCGTCGTTGATTTTGCTGCCTGTCGCCTACGGGCTGGCGTCTGCTTGGTTAGTCCGACCGCAGCTGGCCAGCATGCTGTGCTTCACCGCGCAACTGTTTTTACTGGACTGGGCGGCCCAAGATCGAGACGACACACAGCCGCTGGGTTGGCCGATCTGGCTGACGATTCCGCTGATCGCAATTTGGACCAATGCACACGGCGGGTTCTTGGCCGGTATCTGTGTCCTGATCGCTTGGACTGGAGCCCGCTGGCTTCTCGCCGTCGTAAAGCACGGCTTCGCCAATAACAAACGGTCGCTGCTGCAAGTCGTTGGACTTTCCCTCGCCGCGATCGCCGCGCCGCTGGTGAACCCTTATGGTGTTGACCTGCCCTATTGGTTATTCCATTCGCTAGGCACGCCACGTCCCGAGATCGCCGAATGGGTTTCGGTGATTGACGATCCAGTCTATTTTTACGCTTGGTGTACCACCGCCGTGATCGCAGCGTTCGCATGGGCGTGCTCCGCGTTACCCAAACGGTGGGCCGACGTGATTGTGTTCACGCTGGTCACGATGCAGGGTTTCGCTCACGTGCGACATATTCCGTTCATGGCGTTGATGGTCGGCATCTGGATCCCGCTGCATCTACAGTCAGCCTGTACACGTTGGAGCAAGCCAAACGTCGAGGCAAAACCAACCTCGCGCGGCGAGTACGCCTTTCTAATTTCGTTGGCAGCAGTGCTATTGGGCATCGTCTTATTCCAGCACGCAAAGTTCGGCGTTGACCGAGAAGAGTACCCGATCGCGGCGACTCAGTTCGTGGCCGACAACGACCTGAATGGCAGAATCGTTGCGACGTTTGATTGGGCTCAGTTTACCTTGGCCGCATTGCCCGATTCGTTGGTCGGTTTCGACGGCCGGTTTCGAACTTGTTACTCACAGGAGGTCGTCGATGCTCATTTCGATTTCATCAGCGGTCGCCGGACGGATCATCGACACCGCGACGAAGCTGGCAGTGGCCCGTACGATCCAACGAAGATTCTGCGAATGGGTGAACCGCATTTGGCGATCATCAAACAAACGGAACTGGCGGCCAAACGAGTGATGCAACAGCAGGAGGATTGGGCGTTGTTGTACGCAGATTCAACGGCTCAAGTTTGGGGCACAAAAAATCGCTACGACGATCCGAACAGCAAGGATTTTCTCCCTCCCGCCCAACGAGTTTTGCCGGCCGAATTCATCTCGGAAAAATCGGTCGCAGAAGTAGAACCCAACGAAACGGGCATCACTCGTTGGCCGGCGTTGCCAACCTCCGGCGGCCTGGTGATTAACCCCGTGTTTCGAGTTCCAAACTAGACCCTGTGTCACAACACAAGCACGAATCGCATGCGAGTGAATGTGCCCCGCGCAGAGCGGACACGGGCTCGCGTATCGTGCTTGTATTCGCGATTGTGTACAGAGCCTAGGAGTTTATCCGTGCTCCCATTCAACCAAGCCAAGGTGCAACAACCGATATATCATTTTAGTGATAGCGCAATTCCAGCCGTTTCGGCAGTAGCCAAGGACCTCCGTCACCATCCGCTCGGGGCCTGATGGCAGCGTGCATCAGACCGCTGGAAATACGCGATCCCCGCTTGAGGATTTGGTGTCCCAGTGACTACGATAGGAGTTCTTCCAACGGTCCAACCGTTGGTGGGCCTTGGAGGATAAGCGAATGGCTAGCAGGTTGATTCGAAATCAATTGCCCAGCAATGGGTTGCGGGTTCGACCCCCGTGTCCTCCGCTATTGTCAACTTTTGACAAACGATGATTTTTAGACTTAACCTCTGCCAGCGGCAGGGGTTTTTTCGTTTGGTCGCTAGTTGGCTGATTGCCATCTATTGCCAAGTTTTGACCCTTAAAGTCCATGGCCGCACTGTTAGGATGCTCCCAGCCGTTTTCTGACTGGTCCATCACGTGTCTGGGAGCATTGACACCCGCACTGACCACGGGCAGATTCTGCAATGGCTTCAGCGGTTTGATACCAATCATCGAAGGTCTACCTTGATCCACGTGACGCCGCGGCCGTTCCGCAAGGCCTAACAGCTGCGCATGCGGCGTCTTTTGATTTAAGGCTACGTGAGCTGCGCCCCTTTTCTTGACCGTTCAGCCCCAGATCGTACCCGATCACATTCCAGCTCGCACTCATAACATTCCAGATCGTACTCATCACATTCCATGTGATGACGCCGAGGCAAAACGCTCACCATGGTAAAAACCAAAGAGCTTGGCTAAGCGTCTTGCCCCGTCAGCATCACGCGGAGCCGTGATGGGTACTTTGGCGGCATCACTTGGAGCGATGCCGACAAATGATCATGCTCTCTAATCTTACGAATCGCTTAATGTCAGGCAATCGTCGCGAAAAACGATTGAGCCTCGCTGAGATTTCGCTGCTTTGATCTGCAAGCAACTGGGGCACCCAACTGGAGAACGCAATGATTGATTTGGCTTCACGTATGTGGAGGGAGCGTCATTTTTCTCACGGCTTATGTGGCAATGGGTTTATGTCGTCGGCGAAAACCGGCCCCGCACCTCTCGTGATCCAAAGATCGCTCGTAGAAATCCTTCCCGATCACACGTTACCTGCCGTCGGATGAATCCATGGTTCGCGATAAGGACGCGCGAGTCGCTTGGTGGCTTCGGCGTCATCGATCGGGTGGCCGGTTTTCGTGTCGATGTTCAGCGTGCGGCCAAGTTCCATCGCCACGTTGGCCAAAATGCATGAGGCCGATGAAATGTGTCCCTCCTCGATATCGGCGACCGGCCTTTCCCGAGTCTTGATGCACTCGATAAAGTTCTGCATGTGTCGCCGTGTGGCCGGATTAGACTTGGCATCGAATCGTTGTTCTTGTTTCTCCAGTTTAGTTGCCGGTTCCTTCAGAAACGTCCCTCGCTCCGTTTTTCCGTTTCCAAATGGTTCGAACTCGTATTGGCTCAAATTCATCTTCAGGGTTCCCTTGTCACCGAACAGCGATACAGCCCAAGGATAATCTTTCTCTTCGGGTAGGCCCCAGCAACGGTTGGTCCATTGAATCAGTAGATCGTCGTATTCAAAAGTAGCCGACTGTGTGTCGGGGATATTGGACGGATTATCTTTGTCGACGAGGATTCCACCGTTCGAGGAAACTCGTTTTGGCCAGCCGAGTTTTAAAAAGTATCGCACAAGGTCGAGGAAATGGACACAAAGGTCGCCGATCTGTCCATTCCCGTATTCCATAAATGCTCGCCACCGAACTGGATGCAGACCTGGGATGAAGGGCCTCATTGGTGCCGGCCCGGTCCAGAGGTCATAGTCCAACCACTCGGGTGGCTTGGATACCGCAGGATTCAAGGCGTGGCGTCCGCCGAAGTAACTATAAATCTCGACGAAACCGATCGATCCAAGCTTGCCTGTATCGATAAACTTGTCTCGAGCTTCCAGCAGGTGGGGTGTGCTTCTACGCTGGGTTCCAACTTGAACGACTCGATCGTACTTCCTGGCGGCGGCAACCATCGCGTCGCCTTCGATCACATCGACACTGGTCGGCTTCTGGCAATAGACATCCGCGCCAGCTTTGCAGGCCGCGATGGTTGGCAAAGCGTGCCAATGGTCAGGTGTGCCGACGATGACAATATCGTAGGGCTCTGCGGCAAGCATCTTCCGGTAGTCTTTAAAAAGGACCGGGACCTTGCCCGATTTTTGCCGTTCGGCCGTCAGCTTACCGGCTTCCTCGAGCATTTTTCGATCAACGTCACAAAGAGCGATGACTTCCGCATCATTGACCTGAAGCAGACGAAACAAATCGACCTTACCGTACCAACCGCTGCCGACTAGGCCGACTCTCAGGGGTTTCGTTTCGTCAAATGAATGAGCGGACCTCGCAAACAAGGGCAGGGCCGCGGGCGAAGCGAGTGCCGCTGCCGACGCGAGGCAAAATTGTCTACGTTTCATGGTTTTGCTCACCGCAATGAAATGAATTGAAAATCATCGGCAACATAGGTCGCTGTTTGATCGAATCGTGATTGTGAGCCACGTGCAGCTTACTTTCAACTAAGGCGAACTATTCGGGCAAAAAAAGACCGTTCATCGACGCGGATGAACGGCCTTTTGGATGCGATTTCCGATCACGGCCCAGATCGACGGCGCTTCGTCAGGATTGCTGCCGCACCAACACCAAGAAACCGAGACCACTCGGCTCCGGGATGCCGGAACTTTGAATGTCGAACGAAAAATTGTCGGTCGCAACGGTGTAACTGCCCGGGTTCCCCGGCACGTCATATTCCACGTCGTGGTAAACGACGAATGCTCGGACCATCGACGCGTTTGACGGAGTTATCCCAGAAATCGCAATTCTTCTAGGAAGATTGTGCCCTTGCTCCGATCCGGTGAACCCGCCCGTATTGGCCTGCTGCCTGTCGAAACTGACTTGCAAATAAACTCGGTCTGGAGCTGTCGCGAAAGGACCGAACGATGCGACGTCGACCGTAGCGGTGTACGGTTGGCCGCGGAATACAGGAGCCAATTCCATCGGCTCGGTACTCAAGAATGAGAATCGCACATCTCCCGGAGTGCTGTAGAAACCCAAACCAAACAAAGCCTCAAGAGACCCACCCAAATAGCCGGACACATCGCCACCATCGCCTCACTGCTCGGACAGCTTTTTCGAAAGAAAGAACGTGGCTTTCGAGTTCTTCGCAGCTGGACTAGAAAACCCGCAGCGTAGATATAAATCCATGGCTCGCGGGTTCGTATCCAAAACCTCGAGCGTCACTTTGCAACAGCCTCGTTCGACCGCAGCGTCCTCGACCGCTTGCAGCAACACTCCGCCGACACCTTGTCCGCGACACTCGGGGAGGACGGCGAAATCGTGCAGGTTCAGCAATGGCTTGGCGTGAAAGGTTGAGAATCCCAAAAAACAAACGGCGACGCCAACCGGCGTTTGCCCTTGAAAGGCCAGCAGAACCAAGGTGGTCGGATGTTGTTGTAAGCCTTGAATTAGCCGGTCGCGAACGGACTGGGCCAGTGGCTCTTCTCCGCCCGCTGGCTCGCGAGCATACGCATCAACGATCTCGATGATGGCTTGGGCGTCATGCTCGTCGGTCAAATTGGCTTCGCGAACCGTGGGTTTCATCGCGTTCTTTGTTTCGTGAGTTGATGGGACAATCGGTTGGTTGAGTAGCACTCGGTCGTCAACCGCCGCTTAAAAACATGCGGCAGGAAACCAGAGGTACC
>CAZLFF010000082.1:0-8599 GCA_964558755.1 uncultured Pirellulaceae bacterium | reverse complement strand
AGGTCAACGTCTGGCTCACAAACGAAAACCACAACCAACCTGTTACTTGCCCCCTGAGGTCCCTAATGTTTTACGGCTCGCTCGAGCGCCTGTGGCTCGCACTGTTTTATGGTTCGGTTGCTGCCTGTGCAGTTTCATTTGGACAACGCGCCGATGCTCAGTCACCTCCGCCTGCACCCGAGGGCCACCGCTGGGTTGTCAATGAAGCTTTCACCGATGAATTTGATGGTGACCAGCTAGATAGCGCTAAGTGGCACGACCACAATCCACGTTGGAAGGGCAGGGCACCCGGCTTGTTCATGCCGTCGTCGGTCACCGTGAAAGATGGCTCCCTGCAAATTAGATGCACGAAATTAAAGCCACGACAAGGAGAATTCAACATCGCTTGCGGCGCGGTGCAGTCCAAAGCAAAAACCGCGCTGTATGGCTACTACGAATGCCGGATGAAAGCATCGAGCCTGTCAACTTCGTCGACATTCTGGCTGGCGGGTGGCGTGAAGAAAGTGGTGGGCGGAACGATTGGGCTCGAACTGGATATCCTTGAGTGCATGGGGGGTACCAAGAAGTATCCGGCGTTTGCTTTGAATATGAACTGCAACACGCACCAGCATTTCAAGCCCTCGAAAGATGGAAGCGATGCCGACAAACAGGCTTATAAATCGAAGGACGTCAAGAAAGGCGGACGCATCAAGCTATCATCGCCCGTCGACAAAGAGTTTCACACTTACGGTTGCTGGTGGGTCGATGCCAACACGATGAAGTTCTACGCGGATGGAAAACTTGGGCTGACTATCGAGCCACCGACGGACCTACTTGAACATCCTTTTGACCAACCGATGTTTATGAATCTCGTCTGTGAAACGTACAAGTGGGTCGACCCGCCAAAAAACAAAGAACTACGCGACGACACGCTCAACACGACCTATTACGATTACGTTCGGGCGTGGAACCTGGTTAAGATCGATCAGTGAAACCCTTGGCTGTTGTGACTCACAACCCAAAACGCGAGCATCGTGGATTTTAATTAACGTGGAATGTTGCCAGGAAAAGTATGAACACCGTTTTTCGCATCATGCTGATTACTGCCGGGTTACTGGCCACTGACCAGTTCGCAATCGCTCAACCGAACATCGTTTTCGTGATCAGCGACGATCAGGGTTACGGCGATCTTGGCTGCACGGGCAACCCCATCATCAAGACTCCGCACATCGACCAGCTGGCGAGTGTCAGCTCAGGCCTGAGCGACTACCACGTTGCGCCGACTTGTTCGCCAACGCGATGTTCGCTGCTCACCGGGCACTGGACCAATCGCACCGGAGTATGGCACACGATCATGGGCCGTTCGATGCTTCGCGAGAACGAAATTACCGTTGGTCAGATGTTCACCGACGCGGGATATGAAACGGGCATGTTTGGAAAGTGGCATCTGGGCGACAACTACCCCTACCGCCCGGAAGATCGAGGCTTTACCGAAGTCTATCGCCACGGCGGAGGCGGAGTTGGGCAGACCCCTGATGTCTGGGACAACGCGTACTTTGACGGTTCCTATTTCCACAATGGCCAGATTGTTCCAGCGAAAGGATTCTGCACCGACGTTTTCTTTGAGCAGGCCAATGCGTTCGTTACTAAATGTGCGAGGGCGAAGAAACCCTTCTTCGCCTACATCTCAACCAACGCACCCCACGGACCGCTGCACTGCCCGCAAGAGTACATAGATATGTATGAAGGCCAGTCGGACAAAATCCAAGCGTTTTTCGGCATGATTACTAACATCGACGACAACGTTGGAAAAACGCGCAAGCTGATCGAAGAGCTGGGGATCGCGGAGAACACGATTTTTATTTTTACGACCGACAACGGAACGGCCAGCGGCAAGGGAATTTACAACGCCGGGATGAGGGCCGGCAAAGGCAGCCCTTACGACGGCGGTCATCGCGTGCCATTTTTCCTGCACTGGCCTGCTGGTGGGTTTTCACAACAGCACGACGTGAACGAGCTAACTCATGCGGTTGACATCGTCCCCACCCTGCTGCAGATGGCCGGGGTGAAGAAACCAGACGGCGTGACCTTTGATGGCATGTCAATTGTCGATCTTCTTGACCCGAACAAAGATGTCGAGTGGCCCGAGCGTTTTGTAATTAGCGACTCACAACGGGTGCGTGATCCGATCAAATGGCGGGGCTCGGCCGTCATGTTTCAAAAGTATCGACTGGTCAATCGAGAGGAACTGTACGATGTGTCGATCGACCCAGGGCAGAAACGTAACATCGCCCAACAGCGACCTGAAATCGTGGCGAAGATGCGTGCGTTCTATGAGCAATGGTGGGCCGAGCTAGAGCCAACGTTTTCGCAGACGACCGAAATTTATCTTGGCCACCCCGATCAGCCGGTCGTCAGCCTGACCGCTCATGACTGGATTCAGAAGGACGGTCTACCTTGGCATCAAGGTTACATTCGCGGGATGGCGGCGGCCAAACGAGCCTCCGACAACGCCCCATTGGCAACAGACAGACTCACCCACGAAGGTCACTGGGCGGTGAAAGTGATACGTGACGCCAAGTACAAAATCTCAGCGCGTCGGTGGCCGGTCGAGTCGGGTGCCGCGATCAACGCCGCTTTACCCGCGGGAGAAAACGTTCCCGGAGCGGCCGAAGCGTTCCGAACCGAGCCCGGAAAGGGCATTGGTGCAACTCATGCGGTCTTGCGAATTGACAACAGAGCAATCGATCGGAAACCGATTGAACATGGGGCGGAAGAAGTCAGCTTCGTTGCGGATCTCAAACAAGGATCGTATCGGCTATCGCCCTTTTTCGAGATCAAACAGGGCGAATTGGGCGCCTACTACGTTGTCGTTACCGCGCTCGACTGACTGTCGCACACGAGGATGTCTCTTTCGCGAACAAGCCCCAAGCCCGAGCATGGTGTGCGGCTTGGACGACGGTTCGGCCCTAGATTTGCGAGTAATCGGTCGGCGTTAAGATCCGACTATCAATGTTTGAAACCGTACCTCGATACTCTTTGATCGCTCGGATTCGTTTCCAGTCCGCATTCACGCGAAAGACGTCGAAGTGCTGCTCGTGTGCCTCGACACTTTCGGCCGAAAGCATGTAAGCCAGGCTTGGCACGTCGGGGCCACTCAATGTTTCACCAAAAAAAAGCGGGGCGAGCCCGGTGTCACGCATGATTTGGGTTAAACCCTCGTTGAACATTTTCACTTTCCGGCGTGCGTGATCTTCCGTGTGGCTCTCATAAATTCGCAGCTCAAAAATTCGCGGCTTCTTCTCGACCGAGACAGCCGGCACCTCCATCACGGGCATCCCAGCAAACGCTTTTAGGAGTCGACTTTCGATTCGCTCGTAAATTGGATCATTCTTATCGCAAGCAAAGTAACTGGCCGCCGCGGCTTGGTATTCCTCGTCGGCGGCAAGCGTTCGGTTCCATTCCAAAAACTGATTGATCGTTGGGAAAGGGATCAAAACGTACACCGAGTGATCGTTCTCATCGCTGTCGTTGGTGAACACGCCGATCCGATCAAGCCCCATGCGATTCAATGCCGGCAGCAGCGCGTTTTCGAGATGATCCTCCGCTGCGTTCTGTTTGTCGTAGTCAAAAATTTTGTAGATCCGCAGCTCGTAGTATTCCTGATCGGCAACGGGTTTCACTGACAAGACGCGATTGGGATTCGTGGTCATGTTTTAACCTGACAATTTCTCGTGGCGTTTGGACGACTCGCCTTCGTCAACTATCTCGACGAATCAACTTCGTGATAAGCGCTCGCGAAAACAAAAGATAAAAGATACCAAACCGGACACCCTGCGTCTGAGGACATTTAAGGTTTGACGGAATGGCGGAATCGGCCAATGACACGTTGGTTCGGCGCCTCGACCAATAGCAAATAGTAGTAAGACGAAGCTCGCGGTGAGCGAATTGAGAGATTTCAGAACTGCTGTCACGACGCCCTGGAACATCTATCTAAAACAAAATGCTCATCCGCTGGTCAAATGGCGGGGAGAAACGATCGGTATCGATAAGAGTATCGCCAGAGACGCTTACCTAGCTGCGGTCAAAAAAAGCGGACGCGGGTGACTTGTCCGATCTAATTATCTTGCATCGCAAATACTTAGACATGCGGGCATAGAGACCACTCCAAACCTAGATCAAAGTCGAGCCGTTGTAACGCTCGACTCCAATTTCCTACCGTCACTCAAAACTACCAAACGATCCACTGGTCTTTGTCATGTAGCCAGTCGGGCATGGATTTAAGTTCTTCGTCGTTAGGAGGACCGGTCAGGCGTACCGGACCGGCCGAGGTCATTGCGACGGTGTGTTCGAAGTGAGCGCTGGGGCGGCGGTCCTCGGTGACGACCGTCCACTCGTCGTCCAAGTACTCGATCTCTGGCACGCCCGCGTTGACCATCGGCTCGATCGCTAGGACCACCCCGGGTCGCAAATCGAAATCGGCTTCGCCGTCTTCTAGTTCAGCACTCAGATAGTTGGGCACCTGCGGAGCTTCGTGCAGTTCCTTGCCGATGCCATGGCCGACCATGGACTCGACCACCGAAAAACCTGCCTCGTGGACATGCTGTTCCATCGCCAGTGCAATTTCGCTCCAGAAGACCCCCGTCTTCATCCGCTCGATCGCCAAGTCCAGCGTTTCCAAAGTGACTTTCATCAGCCGCCGGTCGCTGGAGGAAATGTTACCGACCGCGTGGGTCACCGCCGCGTCCCCACACCAGCCATTGATGCGACAACCGGTGTCGAGGCTGACGATATCGCCTTCCTCGATCACCCGCGGGCCCGGGATCCCGTGGACGACTTCCTCATTGATCGAGATGCAAGTTTCCGCTGGGAATGGCGGGGGGCCTTCGCCTCCTTCGCCGCCGCCGTAGTTCAAGAACAAGGGCGTCGCTTCGTAGCTGCGGAAAGTGTCTGCAAACGCCGCGTTGATCTGAGCCGTCGTCACGCCGGGCTTGAGAATCCGAGCGGCGGCTTGATGAGCGTGCCAGACGGCCAATCCCGCGGTACGCATTTTGCGGATCTCGCGGGGGCTGCGAAGCTCTCGTTGGAAGGTCGATGACATGGTTTTCGCTTGAGTGTCCGGAAAACCGTATTTGACCCGCCGAGGCGGTAAAACGCAACGCTCGGGCCAAGTCTGCGGGGGTTCGCCACGTTAGTTTCCCGGTTTTTGACCGGGCTCACGACGGCCGGACGGCGCCACATCGCCAGCGTTGTTACGGGACTGACCGGACAACGGTTAAACCAACTAACCGAGATCGACGGCGTCCCATGTGGCCGTTTCTCCAACCTGACTCCTACCCAAATAATCACACTGGTCGTTTCGAAGATGCGTAAGACAACTCTCTCAATCCAGCCCGATTCGAAAGTCGGCTACCGCTTACACGCCGAGCAGTGGTTCGATTTGCCGCGCGAGGAAGTTTTCGATTTCTTCAGCGACGCGATGGAGCTGCAGCGGATCACCCCTGAGTTCTTACATTTCAAGGTTTTGACCCCCGGTCCGATCAATATCGAGGCGGGCACTTTGCTGGACTACCGCCTGAAGCTGCACGGAATTCCGATCCGTTGGCGCACGGAAATCAGTGCGTGGGAGCCATCGAAACGCTTCGTTGATCAGCAGCTGCGAGGACCGTACAAGCGGTGGTACCACGAACACTTGTTCGAGGAGATCGATGGTCAGACACGGGTGATCGACAACGTTCACTATATCCCTCGGGGCGGTTCGTTGATTCACCGCTTCATGGTGAAGCCCGATCTGCTGAAAATTTTTGGATACCGACAAGATCGGTTACGAGAAATTTTTGCGGCCAAGAAGGCTGAGCGACCGCCCGTGATCGCCGCCTCTGCGGCCGGTCTGCCTCAACCGGCCGCCGCCAGCTGAGTGGTTTAGGCTGCTTTAAATCGAACTCTTTTGAGCGCGGGTCACGAATTACAAATTCGTGGCTCGCGTTTCTATTTACAGTTCGCCCATCAGTCGTCATGTTGGTCTATTTCGCACCTCGTTTTTGCCGCTCGCAAAAGACCAATACGCTGGACACCATGAGTTCTATCCTCGACAAAATTGTTGCCCACAAGCGCACCGAAATCGAAACCGCGCGGGCTTCTGTTCCTCTGGCCGACGTGGCGGCCGCAGCCAAAGACGCCGCGCCAGCATTAGATTTTGTCGGGGCTTTGACGGCGGACGCCCCCAAGATTGGCCTGATCGCCGAGGTCAAAAAAGCCAGTCCCTCGAAGGGCATTATCCGCGAGGATTTCGACCCGGTTTCCATCGCACAGCAGTACGCGGCCGCCGGAGCCAATTGCATTAGCGTTCTGACGGACGAACATTTTTTCCAAGGACATCTCGACTTCTTGCGTCAGATCCGCGGTTCAATAAACATCCCGATACTGCGAAAAGATTTCATCCTTGACGAGTACCAGGTGTTCGAGGCACGAGCCGCCGGGGCGGATGCGGTGCTGCTGATCGCCGAGTGTTTGACGGCCGATCGTCTGAAGTCGCTCCACCAGCAAATCACCGATCTGGGCATGACGGCTTTGGTCGAGCTATACGACGCGTGTAACGTGGACGCTGTGTTAGCCTGCAACCCCACACTCGTTGGCGTGAACAATCGGGATCTGAACACCTTCGAGGTCGATCTTGGTCACTCGGCACGGGTCCGCCAGCAGATCCCCGCCGACATTTGCTTCGTCAGCGAGAGCGGCATTTTCACCAATCAAGACGTACGAATGCTGCAAGCAAACGCGGTCGACGCGATGCTGGTCGGCGAATCGCTGATGCGTTCGGACGATATTGCCGATGCCATTATTGGGCTGCGAGGCGAGTAACGCCGCTCGGCAAGCATCCCTCGTTGGGTCGAAAGAATTTACCGCGTGACGCAAGTGTCCGTGACCACAAGCCGCGGCGCCAGCGAGAGATTGGACTCTTGCTGCCATGTCGACCAATGATTGCAGATACAATTTTCCAGCGGCGTGGGGCCTGCACTTTCTTGGATAGGAAATCGTCATGTCAAAGATGATGGAAAACGTGAAGACGATCAACAGCTTCATCCGCACATGCCTAGTACTGTTGCTTGTCAGTGGACTGGGTTACGGCGGTTGGGTCGGCTACGAGCGCTATGTAAAACCAGGCTTGCAGGCAGAAGCAGCGCTAGCTGAGGTCGCATCGCTGAAGGAAGAACTTGCGAAATCGCAGCAACAGCAACAAGAACTGCAAGTCGAAAACGATCGCATGCAAACCTCGCTGAAGCTGCTAAAAACCGACGAGCGAATCGCTCAGCTGGAAATTCTAGAGAAACGCAAGGACGAGGATGGCGAGCCAGTCCTAGAAGTCCGCTTTACCGAGGTCGATGAGTACGGTGATCCAATCGGAGCCGCCAGAGATTACACGATTCGGGGCGACCAGTTTTTCATTGATTGCTGGATCGCCAGCTTTGATGACAAGTACATCGAACAGGCGGACGAGCTGCGGGGTGCGTCGATCTTTGCGTTCAAGAGTATCTACGGGGACGCCGAAAGGCCGCGGGACGCCCAACGCTTGGACAGCGAATCGGCCGACGAGCCACCGGGCATTTACAATGATGCTCGCAAGCGAGCGTTCGAGCAACAAATTTGGCGTGACTTTTGGGCGGTTTGCGGTGATCGCTCGCGCCAGAAAGAACTGGGCATCCGTGCCGCGTACGGTCAGGCGAATCACATGGTGGCCGAAGCCGGTCAGCGGTACGAAATCGTCGTGCGAGCCAGCGGCGGCGTGAGTTTGCGGCCGTTGGAAGCGGCAATCGACGACTCGGCTGACGAGGAACCGATCGAGGAAGAGTTTGACGAAAACGAAGTCCCATAATCACCGTTGGCCGTACCCCAGCTCGGCGACCAAGAGTCATTTGATCCTGTCAAACGCCCGCAGGCACTATGACGAACGGCCCTTTAACGGCGCATAAAAAAGCCACGTGGGAATTTGGGTTCCCACGCAGCTTTTTCGTCAGCGGATAGCACGAGATTCGAACTCGCAACCGGAAAACCGGCACTTCCTTTCCAAGGAAGCCGCTAACCATTCGCTTACTATCCAGCTTCTTTTAATAATCAGTTGTCGTTCCGAGCGACTCCTTCAGTTTAGCCAAATCGGGAGTTGCTTCAAACCGAGGTTCACGGCCACGAGCGAGCGAATTTACAGCTCGCCCATTTTGCCGCTAATCAGCTTGATGAACTCGGCGTTCGTTTTGAAACGCCCCAACTGTTTGGTCAGTTGCTCCATCGCTTCAACGTGATGCATCGTGTTGAGCGTCCGACGCAGCATGGTAATCGCATTCAGATTCTCCTCGGGCAGCAATAATTCCTCGCGACGCGTTCCCGATTGGTTAATGTCGATCGCAGGCCAGACACGTCGATCGGCAAGGCGCCGGTCGAGCACCAATTCCATGTTACCGGTGCCTTTGAACTCCTGGAAAATCAAGTCGTCCATACGGCTGCCGGTTTCGATCAACGCCGTCCCGACAATCGTCAGCGATCCGCCTTCCTCAAAGGCACGAGCGGCCGAGAACAGTTTTTTAGGCACGTCCATCGCTTTGATGTTCACACCGCCCGACATCGT
>CAZLFF010000081.1:0-16483 GCA_964558755.1 uncultured Pirellulaceae bacterium | reverse complement strand
AAATGATTATCGGTTCGATGTTTGCCAAGTGGGTGCAGTCGTATCGTGACCTGCCGCTGAAGATTAACCAATGGGCGAACGTCGTCCGCTGGGAGCTACGCACGCGACTGTTCCTGCGAACCGCAGAATTTCTATGGCAAGAAGGACACACCGTTCACGCGACCAAAGAGGAAGCGTTGGAGGAAACACGCACGATGCTGGAAGTCTATGCGGACTTCGCCGAAAACCACATGGCGATGCCGGTCATCAAAGGCGAGAAAACGGCCGGCGAACGCTTCCCCGGCGCCGACATCACGTACTCGATCGAGGCCATGATGCAGGACCGCAAGGCGTTGCAGGCCGGCACGTCACACTTCTTGGGCCAGAATTTTTCGAAGGCTCAGGAAATCAAATTCCAAAACAAGTCCGGTGGTGAATCGTTCGCTTGGACAACATCGTGGGGTGTATCGACGCGACTGGTCGGTGCCCTAATCATGACGCACAGCGACGACGACGGCTTGGTCCTACCGCCGAAGATGGCTCCCAAACAAGTCGTGATCTTGCCCATCATTAAGAACGATGAAGAACGTGACGAAGTGATGGCTTACTGCCAAGCTCTGGAGAAAGATCTCAAGGCTCAACGCTACGACGAAGAAAAGATCCGTGTCACGATCGACGCTCGTGACCTGCGGGGCGGTGAGAAAAAATGGTTCCACGTCAAACGTGGCGTGCCGATTCGTATCGAGGTCGGCAAACGCGACATCGCAAAGGACAGCGTGTTCGTTGGCCGCCGCGATCAGCCAAAATCAACCGGCATGAGCCGCGAGGAATTCGTGGGCTCGGTAGTCGCGACGCTGGGCGAGATCCAGCAGGGCTTGTTCGATCGAGCGTTGGCAATGCGGAACGAGAACACGCAGTCGTTCGACAGCTTCGACGAATTCAAAAAGTATTTCACACCTAAGAACGCGAACAAGCCCGAGGTCCACGGCGGATTCGCGGAGTGCTATTTCGTCGATTGCGACG
Organism: uncultured Pirellulaceae bacterium; assembly: GCA_964558755.1. Classification (GTDB taxonomy): domain Bacteria; phylum Planctomycetota; class Planctomycetia; order Pirellulales; family Pirellulaceae; genus Mariniblastus. The sequence continues at coordinate 15,481 of CAZLFF010000081.1, read as the reverse complement.
AGGTGGACGAAATGCTCAAACCACTCAAAGTCACCCCGCGATGCATTCCGCTGGACCAAGACGGCAGCGAAGGCACCTGCATCTTCACGGGCAAGCCAACGAAAACTAAAGGCGTGTTCGGAAAATCGTATTAGAGTGGGTTCTAAACCCAAGCTTCACAACGATTGGTTATGGGAAAAATCGAACAACCGAAACCTGTCCTTTTGTTAGCGGCCGTGACCAGCCGCCATGACGATGCGTTCGATTGGACCGTGGAGCAAACCAAGTCACACTGGGGTTCGGTCGCGCTTCGAAGCCCCGTGTTCGACTTCAACGAGACGGGCTTCTACGCCGCTTCGATGGGCGAGAATTTGAAGAAGCAGTTCTTTATCTACGAATCGCTTTTTGACTCCGCCAACATTGCCGCCACGAAGCACGTCTCGAATGACCTAGAATCCCAGTACGCATCCACCAGCGGGCACCAGGAACAACGACCGGTCAACATTGATCCGGGCTATATCACCGAAGCCAAACTTGTGCTGGTCACCACCAAGGATCGCGATCACCGGATCTATTTGCGAGACGGGATCTACGCGGAGGTCACACTCTCCTATCGCGGCAAAGCATGGCAGCAAAGCCGGTGGACCTACGCCGATTACCAACGCGAAGACTTTCAAGCCTTCTTTACTGACTGCCGCACCCATCTGCGGGATCGCATTCGCGTGTTGCGGGCAACCTAGCTACAGCCAACCTGTTAGCAGCAGGCCCACCTGTGTCAAAATACCAGTGGTGCAACCGCCCGAACAACGTTGCATCAGAACGGCCGGGCTGTCACATTACGGGGGCCCCTATCAAACGTGCAGCGAAGCTGAAAGTTGAGCCATGAAACCCGCGTGGAATATCAATCGTTTATCGGTGTTTTTGGCTATCTTTGGCCTGTTAGTCGCCTCCGTCGGCTGCGATTCACCATTGATGAGCCTGCGGTCGATTCTCTCAGGCCGAGCCATCACCACTGCTAGCAACTATCTTTTCGCAACGATTGTAGCCGCCGACAATTCGGATCAGCAGTCAAGCGACGACGCACAAACTGCCGCCAAGCCAACCGCCGAAGAACTGGTCGCGGATTGGCAGAAGCCCGAATTCGCTCTCTTTGTCAGCGGACGCCAGCACGGCTACATCGAGCCCTGCGGTTGCACGGGATTAGAAAACCAAAAAGGCGGACTGATGCGTCGCCATTCGGCTCAAAAAGTTCTACTTAACCGTGGCTGGGATCTTGTTTCAATCGACGCGGGCAACCAGATTCGTCGCTTCGGCCAACAACCAACCATCAAACTGCGCAAGACGTTTGAAAGTCTCTGCCAGATCATGAACTACTCGGTCATCGGCATCGGCCCCGACGATTTGAAGACCCCGTCGATCGACATCGTGCAATCGATTTTCGACGTGCAGCAACCAACCAACGCCTTCACCTGCGCGAACGTTGTGATCGAAGACATCGACGACGGTTCGCTGACCAGTCGCTATTCCGTTATCACCAAAAACGGTCGGCGCATTGGCGTCACCATGGTGCTGGGTGACGATCATGTGCGGGATCTACAACAGGTCAACGGTATCAACGTCACGCCTGCGGGTCCGGCCGTTGCTGCCGCAGCCCAAGGTTTACAAAACGCGGGCTGCGACTTGAAAGTCCTAGTCGCCCACGCCTCGCTGGAGCAATGTCGTCAGCTGGCCAAGCAATCACCCGTCTTCGACCTCGTCATTACCGCTGGCGGCTCGGGCGACCCGACTCTCCAACCCGAAATCATTGAGGCAGCCGGTCGAGCGACTCAGATGATCCAAGTCGGCGTGAAAGGCATGTACGTCGGCATCGTCGCCGCCTACCCGGGTAACAATGGCCAACTAAATTTGAAATACGAACGCGTGCCTTTGGACGAGCGTTTCGAGGACTCGGAGCAGATGAAACAGATGTTCTCTTCCTATCAAGCCGAACTAAAAGGGCTATGGTTGGCGGGAGCACTCGATGACATTCGCCCACGTGCTCATCCTAGCGGCCACAAATTCGTCGGCTCAGAATCTTGCGCTGACTGCCACGATGAAGAGTACGAAATTTGGGCCGAGGGTATCGATGGCGAAGGGGGGCCGCACGCCAAGGCAACGCGTGACCTGACCAACCCCGGCCAACGCGCGTGGGTGCAACGGCACTTTGATCCTGAATGCGTGAGCTGTCACGCAACGGGATGGAACCCGCAGTTGTACTACCCTTACGAATCAGGGTACATCGATTTGAAGAAGCACGAGGCCCTGCACGGCAACGGTTGTGAGAACTGCCACGGTCCGGGCTCGGCTCACGTCGCGGCGGAAAACGGTGACGTCGACGTAAGCGATGATGAAATCGACAAGCTGCGGCAGGAAATGGTCGTCACGTTGGCAGAAGCTCGCGAGAACATGTGCATGAGCTGCCATGATTTAGACAATAGCCCGGACTTCGTCAAAGAAGGTGGCTTCGACGAGTACTGGCCGCACATTAAACACGGTGGCGATGAGTAATCATCGGTGACCTCGGCGCGGGGTCTGGCAAAGCCACACAACGAATTGCTCGCCTGAATCGGGGCTCGTATGCCGAAAAGCATGACGATAACTGGCCCACCGGCGGACGGTTTTGCCGGCTCTCATTGCGAAAATCGCGGTTTGTAAAGATACTAGATGGACTCCGTGATCGACTCGACCGCGTCGGTCCGCCTGCCTTGACCATCCGTTCTCCTCAGGCGTTTCTCCCTTGAGCGATCCCGCAAACGATCGACCGAACAACCAAGACCTTACCGGTCGTCAGCTAGGAGACTACAACCTGCTGCGCCGTTTGGGGCGGGGTGGCATGGCCGACGTGTATTTGGCGACCCAAGGTTCGCTCAATCGGCAAGTCGCCCTGAAGATTCTTAAACCAGACTTGGCGGAGGATGAATCCTACGTCCAACGCTTTCATCGCGAGGCCCAGGCGGCTGCCAAATTGGTTCAGTCGAACATTGTGCAGATCTACGAGGTGGGTGAAGCTGAGGGCTATCACTTCATTGCCCAGGAATACGTCCAGGGCCGCAACCTAAAACAGTACCTGGCTCGCAACGGTGCCGTCGAACCGGTCATGGCGCTGAATATTCTTAGCCAATGCGGCAAAGCGTTGCAGAAGGCGGACGAGTTGCAAGTCGTCCACCGCGACATCAAGCCCGAAAATATCATGCTCTCGAGCAAGGGCGAAGTAAAAATCACGGACTTCGGGCTCGCACGGCTGAACAACGACTCCGACGAAAAAACGTTGACTCAGGTCGGCATCACGATGGGTACGCCGCTGTACATGAGCCCTGAACAAGTCGAAGGCGGTTCGTTGGATACGCGCAGCGATATCTACTCGCTGGGCGTTACCGCCTACCACATGTTGGCCGGTCAGCCGCCGTTTGATGGCGATAGCCCTCTGGCGATCGCAGTTCAACAGGTCAAAGACAAAGCAACGCCCCTGCATTCGCTTCGCCGCGACGCGCCAAAGGAACTTTGTCAGATCATTCATTCGATGATGAGCAAGAACGCAGACGATCGACCGGCGAACGCGAAGCAGCTGTTGAAGGAACTGCTGAGCGTCAACGTTGATTTCGACAACGACTGGGAAAAGATCCTCGAACGGCTGGCAATCGCGGAGCCCGCAACGAATGAGGAATCGATCAGCACGCCGGCGTCCCACCTCGAGGCGACGCGGCAATTGCAGAATACTATTCAAGGCAACATCAGTCAGCCCAAACGATTGCCCAACTGGGCGAAGCTCGCGGCACTGGCAACCATCGGTGTGCTAGGTGGGATCGCCGTTGCCGCAACCGACCCGCTGGCTGATCCCTTAGGTCCAAACAGCACCACCATCACCGTCCCCAAGGAGCCCAATGTTGAGGCTCAATTGGAAGCCGCATATTGGGGCACTTTCGCGCTGCGTCGAAAAGAAGACAGCGCCAAAATCGAAGAGTACTGGCGCGCGGTCGTTGATTACTTTCCGTTGGCCGACGTGGAACTCACCGATCGTAATTCAACCGAAATCATGCACTGCCGCGCGATGACTCGACTGGGCGAATTGCATCTGGCCCAAGGTGACCTGGAAAAGGCGAAAAAAGTTTTCGACTGGTTGGCCGAACGCGACGAGCAGCTTTCACTACGATACTCGCTGATGGGAACGGCAGGTCAGGCGGTGGTCTATGATCGCACACCGCTCGACGATTCACCTAATAGCATCAAAGAACGCGGCCGGCTGGTCCGCAGCTGCCTCGCCAGAATCGGCGGTCGCTACGACTTGTTGCACGATTGGATGCGTGAGTTGAACGTGGAAGACCTGTTCAACGACTATCCACCCGAGTCGTAGCGTTGACCTCAAACTCAGTGCTAGCGAGTGCAAGGTTAAGCGGTTTCAAACTGAGGCGACTGCTTAAAAACGAGGCAGCATCGTCGCGCTACCAAAAAAGTGCGACGAGGCTGACCAAGCCCTACACGGGCCCGGAAGCCGTTGACCCGAGCGAGCCAGCTCGATCGGCAGCCCGACTTGCTCGTGACGGCTGGAAGTCTGAAAAACGCTTCCGCATGCACAGCCGCTCAAGCAAATTCGCTCGACGCAGGTTGGGGTCGTCCGGACGAATCTGGTGCAATTTTCCACGTCGGGTACGCAAAATCAGGCTACCATCGGAACGAACTCGATCCACAATCCAATACTTTTCCACGGCGTAACGATAGGTCTCGCCACTGCTAGACGGCATCACCGTCCGGGCGCGCAATGCCGGTCGGGTGCTCGATTTTTGTTTCAGATAGATGACCCAGTCACCGCTGCGATATTGCTCTGATCGATTGGCCATAACGTTCCCTTCACAAAAAGTTCTCTTCGATCATTGCCTTTTCGCAAACCAAGTCAAGATTGATCCGGCTGCAGCTGTCGGCGAACGATCCAGCGTTCGAAAGTCGCTCCATTGTAGTTAACGACTTCCGTTTTGGTGGTGCAAAAGCCGTGCCGTTCAAACAGAGGGCGGCTAAACTGGCTTGCTTCGGACCAAATTTCGTCCATCCGGTGCATTGACGCGTCACGAATGAGGTATTTCAGCAACAGACTGCCGACACCTTGTCGCACATGGTCAGCGGCCACGTACAAAGACGCGATTCGCCCGGCGGGCTCAATCCCACCAAAGCCGAGCGGTAGGTCAGACTCGTCGACCGCGACGAAGGTTCGCGGCACCGCAACCATATCAAAGAACCGTTCCGCATTGCGCGGCATGGTTGCCCACGCCTCAACCTGCGCCGGCGAGTACAAACTAGGGGCCCACCGCCTGACCGTTTGCTCGTAGAGCTCCGCCAGCAGCGGCAGATCGGAATCAACATACGGGCGAATCATAGCCATTAAACGACACCGTTCGTAATCACGGCGATGTTAGGATCTGAAGTTCTCGTTGATCCACCACCACAACCTAGCACCCAAGGATCGATAGCCCGTGAACAATCGGGCTTCGCCACTCAAACCAATTTTCAGCGCTTGGTCGTGCTGCTGAAGCGGCGCACGGGCGTAAAATTGGATCTCATCTAACTGGTAGGCGGCGACCATCTCGGCCACTAAATCCGGGACGCGACGGGATGCATTGGGATCGATCTCGGGAACCTCATAGTCCTCGCGGTGGATCGACTGGTCGGTTTCACCCAGTGCCTGAACGGTTGTTTCCAGCAAGTCATCCGGCTGTGAGTGCAGGCGGATCTTGACCTCTTGGTCCTTCCGCGCGAACTTGATCTGGTTCTCGTTCAAGAAGATCACGGCGTGCCACTGGCTCAGATCCGCAACTTCGCAGAATCGCTGACCGCGGATGGCCGACACGTTGTCGTGATTTCCATCGAGCAGCGGTAACGCATCAACTTTTTGGATCGTATCCGGTTGCTCGCCCGGGTGCCGATACGGCGTCGCCATCACCGTGCCGGCGATCGAACTGGTGATCTCCAATCTCTTGGCTCGCATCTGGTGCTCGATATCCATCCGGTACAGCTGACGGAGTTCTGAATCGATCGTGGCAATCCGCTCAAGCAGCTCCGGTGAACCCGCGGTGCCACCGGTAACCGCAGCCATGCGTTCGCTTTTCTTCTCGGCGATCTTTCCCGCGGACTCGTTGAGCGTTAGCTCAAGGTCGACATTTTTCAGCTTCGCAAGGACTTGGCCGGGCTCAACCTGTTGGCCGGGCTCGACCTCGCAAGATTCCAACTGCCCACTTTCCTGAACGTAGACCGTTTCCATCGCCTCAGGTAGGACAACCAACTGACAGCGCAAATGATGCGGCAGCGGAATGGCCAAAACGAGCGTCACGAGGCCGACGACCGTCGCCAGCACGGTAAAAAATCGTAGCTTCTTCACTTGATGCATCCGTCCCGGAACATACATGTACTTGTAAAACTTATAGCCCGGCATGCCGATCATGCCCACCAACGAAAACAATGCGATTCCAACACCAATCGATTCTAAACCATACGGCTCCAGCCACGTCGTCAGGAAATAGATAATCGAAAACATGATGAACCAGCGGTAACAAAACGCAGCAACGGTAAACAACGCGAACGCCCACGGCCGGTTGGTCGGCATCAACTGATCGTCAGGAATCTCAAGGCCCAACCAGTGCCGCCCCAGCAGCGTGGTGAGCGCTTTGGTGGATTTCTGGTTGAGGTTGGGGATCTCTAGCAGATCGCTGAGGATGTAGTAACCATCGAAACGAAGCAGCGGGTTACCGTTAAACAAAATCGTGCTGATCGAGCTAACAAGCATCACGCGAACACAGATATCTTGCAGCAGCCCCGGTTGAGCAAACCACCACAGAAAGGTTGCGATCGTCGCGAGAAGAATTTCGATGTAGATCCCGGCCGCACCAATTGCAGCCCGGTGCCATTTGTTCTGCAACCGCCAACTGTCAGATACGTTGCAATACAAACAGGGCGTTAGCACCAGCAACATAAAACCGATCTCGTGACACTCGCCGCCCAAACGTTTGCAGGACAGCCCGTGCCCGAATTCGTGCAAAATTTTCGTCACCGCCAGCACGCCAACCATTAGGTACCACTGACTCGGGTCGAACAATTGTTCGAAACCGGGCAATCGAGCCTGAAAGGCGGTCCAGTTCATTAGCACTGACAGCAGCGCGATCGCGGCGGCGAACATCGTGATCGCGGTAGCCACCGGCGTAAACAGCCACCACGTGTATTTGATTAGCCAATTGAGCAAGTTCTCGGGGTCAACGCCCTTCCAGCGGATCGCCAAAATGTTGCTGAACGTGCCCAGCCACTCCATCCGACGATTCTTTTCGCCACGCTTCATCAGCTCTCGACCCTGCCCCGGCACGTTGGCCGTGACCAGACTGTCCTGATGGAAACGCGTCAGCAACTGTTGCAGATCGTTGCGAGTAATTCGTTTGGGCGCGTATTCGGCGTGGTAGGCGTCTTGCAGTTGGTCAATCGTTTGATGACCGTCGAGCATTTGCAACAAGTAAAAAACTTGTGGCGGAAGTTGAAAATACTTTTGCCCCAGCGGCTCTTTGACAACCCAATACTCGACACCCTGATACGTTTGCCGGTCAAAGGTCAGATCTGGCCGCATCTTCATCTGCACCAGCGGCCCTGCAGGCGGCGCGGTGTTGACCGGCGTCGCACCGGGCTGTTCGGGATACGGGATGATGGACAAGAGGAGTTTTCAGGGTTCAGTTTTCAGGGTTCAGGAAGCCCGTAGCTGGGGCAACCTTCTCGCCAGTTCTTTGTCTTCTTGGCGTCGCTTATTGATGGGAAGCAGCGGGCCTGCAGCTACCACGACCATGACACAAACGGTTTGCACTAGAAGAAGATTTTTGTTCGTGCGTAGTCGTAGACTTGGTAGAAGCACCAGTACCACAGTTTGACTTCGCCGCATGACACTCTGGCCGTAACACCCGCACCGGGGCGTAGTTCATCGACTTCTTCGGTGCCCGCCTTGGCAACCGCGCGGAATTCTGGGATGCCCTGCTCCGATGCCTCCGCTCGGCTGGCAACCTCGTGCAGTTTCGCATCCAGCCGCAGGTTCGGATTCGTCTCAAGCGTGTACTCGACGTCCAGCGGTTCGCCATCAGCGGCAACGTTGGCGCGGTTGATGTAACCGATTTTGTTCTGCGGCACTTTCAGCTCCAGCTGCCAGCCACCCTCCAAATCATCAACCGCCAAAACCGCTTGATTGGCGGTCACCGGCAAGCCCAACAATCGACGCTTGGCGTCCCACGTGACGACCGTGCCGTCGATCGGTGAGTAAACTTTCAGAGCGTCTTTCTTGACGTTGATTAGCTCTTGTTGTTCGAGCAAATTCAGCCGTCGCTTGCGATACAAATCTAACGTACTGGTCGCCTCACGCATTTCCGCCGGGTCATCGAATCCGCGGGAAATGTTGTACGAGGCCGATTGAATCTGCTGGCCCAGTGTCATCAGCCGACCCTCGATATCCTTGATCTGCAAGTCAAGTTCCGGGTTTCGCAGTTCAAGCAGCAAGTCACCCTCTTTGACGACCTGTCCGTTACCAACGGCGACGGCTTCAACGATTCCATCAGTCTGAGCGAAAATGGTGCGGCGAGTCTTTGGCTGCATGACGCCATCGACTTTCATTCGCAGGTCCATTGGCCAAAACAGCATCGCCAGCATCAGCAATGTCAGTGCGAGCAAGCCCGTCATCGTTTTAGCGAAGTGATCTTGGAACAGCACCTTCTGCAGCCAACCCAATCGCTTCCAAATCGGCAGCAGGAAGATCTCCCCATGCTTGCGCGAGTTCTCTAACGCCAACTGCGACTGGGTCACGATCAGTTTCGTGTCTTCCTCGATCGACGCCTCGGTCACGTCCTGATCGAAGTACTCAATAATCAACGCGCCCAGTTTTTTGGGTTTGCGTTTGCGACGGCTGCTCATTTCGAGATCACGTTTCTCGGGCGGTTTGGCGAACAGCGGCAGCACGGCTAACGTGCGACTGTGGGCTTCGTCCAAGTAATCGTTAATCTTCCGCGCAACCTCGGGCGCGATCCCCTCGGTGTCACCCAAGATCCAAAACGGCGCGTCCGCACTGACGCTGGCGGTCGCGATCTTGCCCAGTTTTTTGACCACATTGGCACGGTTATCGAATTTGTCTTGGCTGCTGATGGCCCTGATCTTGCAGCGTGAACCGTTCCACTTGGCTACGCTGACACGATCGCACTTGAGCAACCGCCGGGCTTCATTAGCGATCGAGTACGCGGTTTCCTTGAAGTCGATCGAGCTATGCGTCTCGCTAATAAAATCCAACCGCTGCGACCACGAATCCGCGTGCTGGCTGAGCTTCGCGAGATCCTGTTGCTCGTGCCAACGCTGAAACAGCTGAGACACCTGAGCCAAAAACCGCAGGTAGCCCTCGTGGGCCTGCTGGCTAACGTTGCCGCGCTGCAATAATTCCATCGCGCCGTGAACTTCTTTAGCTCGGTTCTTCACCGGAGCCATCAGCAACAGAAACGGCGGCTTGGCTTCTTCTGGCTTCTCGACGAACACGTCACTGGTCAGACTGAGTGGCTCACCCGTCTGCACGACCTTGACCACCGCTTGCGAGTGTCGTTCGTTGTCCGCCGAGACCACCTTACTGGCCAACGGGCTGGGTGACTCGCCGGCCTTGTGGGTGATGACGGGGCCTTGGTTGGGATTGATCTGCCACAGCGCAGCGCCGAAAGCACCGGTGATGTTGACGACCTGTTGTAACACCGTGTTGGTGAACGCGTCGAAGTCAGCTTCGGTCGATGCGAGTTCACTGAGCTGACGAACCGTCTGGCGCACCTCGTCCCGAATTTCATCTTGAGAGCGTCCGCGTTGAGTGGTTTCGCCAGTGGACATAAAAGTTATCACGTTGGTTGAGCGCTTAGGTCGTGCGGCAATTGTCGTGCGGCAATTCGTGTGGCAATTATAGACGTCCGCGTTGCTGGCGGAAGCTTCCAAATGTTAGTCGAAGTTATCCAGGATCGGGTCGAGCCCCATTTCTCGCTGCGACTTGGCGAGCATTTTCTCGTTGTACATCAGGATTCGTCGTGAGCGGTAATGCTGCTTTTCAACCTTCTGTTGAGCTTTTTCGAACAGGGCGATCCAGTGTCTGCTTGTGCGGGCTTTGCCGGTTGCCCGCATCTTGTCCGCCTTTTGCATACCGAAAGCCGCGTCCAAAAGCTTATCCTCGGCTGCGATGTACAACTGCACCGAGCCCGGATCTCCCTGGCGAGCGGTGCGGCCAAACAGCTGGTGATCGATCCGAGCCGATTCGTGCATCTCGGTGCCGATGACATGCATGCCTCCGAGTTCGCGGACCTCGTCGTCGATCTTAATGTCCGTACCGCGACCGGCCATGTTCGTCGCCACGGTGATTTTTCCCTTTTGCCCTGCCGCCGCCACGATGTCGGCCTCGCGCTCGATCTGTCGAGCGTTCAACACCTCGTGTTCAATACCGTCGCGTGTTAGCAGCGCGGACAGTTGCTCGGATTTCGCGATCGAGCGGGTACCGATCAGGATCGGACGGCCAAGTTCATGTTGCTCGCGCACGTCGGCCACGATCTGCTCGAACTTGTCCGCCTCGCTAAAGAAGTATTTGGGCGGGTGGATGACGCGGATACGCTTCTTGTTGGTCGGGATGACCGTCACACCCATGTGATAAATCTTTTTGAACTCTCGGGCCGACGTGAACGCAGTGCCGGTCATGCCGGCGATATGATCGAACCGACTGACGAAGGACTGGACGGTGATCTTTGCCTGAGTATTCGTGTCCATGGTGATCTCAACCGATTCCTTGGCCTCGATCGCCTGATGAATCCCGCGGCTCCAGCGACGACCTTCGCTGATCCGGCCGGTCGCTTCGTCAACGATCACGATCTCGCCCTCACGAACGACATAGTCACGATCGCACTTGTAGTCACGATGAACTTGGATCGCCCGTTCCATAAAGTCATACATTTCCAGCAGTCCGACGCCGGCTAGGACGGACGGTTTGCTGACCTCGCGCGTCAACGCCGTGCCCTCGGGCGTCAGGTCGACCTTGCGACGCTCGCGGTCGTACCAGTAGTGAAGGTCTTCTTCAAATCGCTCTGCCGCAACCGCCGCCCAACTGTAAAGTGCCTTCTGCTGGTCGTGAGTCTGACCGTCCTCGGGTGCCGAGATGATTAGGGGCGTTCGAGCGTCATCAATCAGAATGCTGTCCGCTTCGTCGATCAACAGAAAATGGGGCGCACGGTGAACGGGTTTCGACGTCGCGGACTCAGCGACACCACCGGCCGATCCACCGTACCACAGTTCGCGTTGTTTTTGTTCTCGTTCGCCCGAGTGATCGCGCAGGAAGTCGAAACCGAACTCCTTCATGGTGCCATAAGTAATGTGACACGCGTACGCTGCACGACGCTGCTCGCGCGACATCTCGGTCTGGATCACGCCAACGGTTAGACCCAGCGAGTTGTAAAGTGGCTGCAACGATTCGGCATCACGCTTGGCCAAATAGTCATTACTCGTCGCGAGCAGCGCGCCGCGCCCGGCCAAAGCGTGGACGAACAGCGGCAGCGTCGCGGTCAGCGTCTTGCCTTCACCGGTCTGCATTTCTGCCACATGCCCGTGACACATCGCTTCCCCGCCCATCAGCTGAACGTCGTAATGCTGCATCCCCAACTGACGCTGGGCCGCAACCTGAACTAGGGCAAAGCCCCGCACGATCAGTGGACGAATGCTGTCCGACTGCCGCGATTCGAATCCTAAGTCCAACGCGATGTCGGACAGCTGCTGGTCCGTCAGCGATGCGTACTCCTTCGCTTGGGCCTTGATGCGACCGACGGAGGATCCGAATTTGATGGGAGCAAAATTCACGGCGTCCGATTGCTAGCACACGGGCGAAGGAGGATATCGAAGACAGCAACGGACAATTATACGAGCCGATATCGACGAGCGAGCGGCTTTTCTGGGGCCGCGGCGCGGCTTTGCCGAAATTGCAGCGTCACGGATGCTTCAACTTGGAGTCCATCTGCCAGTTGGTCGTGTTTGTCTTGAGAGCCACCGTTCAAATCGCTACAGTCCCCACGCTTTGGTGCGCTAAAAAGTGGGCGGGTCACGCGTGGCGACTCGTTTCAAATCTGAACGTTTCAAATCTGTAGTTTTAGCTGAATGCCCGAATTTGATTTTAAACGTAGCAGCAAGCGGTGCTCTGCCACCGAGCGAACCCTCGCGCCGGGCGAGGAATACGTGTCGGCGCTACTGGAGACCGACGACGGCATGCAGCGTTTGGATTTTGGTTTGGACCACTGGAACGAGCCGCCGGATCATTGCATCGGTTGGTGGCGAGCCAAAGTGCCCGATGCAACTGAAGGCAAAGTCTACTGGGCACCAGACGAGGTGCTGCGGGCGTTCTATCAAAACGTGCGAACGGCTCCCGGACACGAGGACATCGCTTATGTGATGACATTACTAATGGTGCAGAAACGGCTACTGAAACTGGAGGAGTTCATTGACACGGACGACGGCCAGCGAATGGCTGTGCTCGATCGCCACGAAAAGGAAACATTCGAGGTGCCGGTGGTCGACCTCGCCCCCGATCGCCTAGCTGAGATTCAAGATGAATTGGGCGAGAAGCTATTTACCGACCAACCAATGGAACTCGGGGATACAGGCGACGAACCGGATGAGTAAACACGCCAACACGATCGCCGCCCCAAGCCTAATGCGCAAGCTACAACCTGCCACACGCGCGACGTGGATCACGAATGTGCGTCTGAGCGTTGTGCTCCTAGCGTTGCTTCTGTCCACTCAGACCGGCTGCCAACTGTTCGCGCGGTTTGGGAAGCGGCCGCCGGTTGCTCCCGTGGCGTTTACAAACACGCCAACTCGCGAGCAGCTTTTGACGACACTCAACCAACGTTCCTCCGCGGTGCGGCAACTATCGACGAACGTGAAGGTCTCGATGGACGGCATGCCGAGGCTGCGCGGGACATTGCAGCTAGAACGACCGGGGCGTCTACGGCTAAAAGCTGGCTTGCTGGGTGTGTCCGAGATGGGAGTCGATGTCGGCAGCAACGATGAAAAATTCTGGGTGTGGGTTCGAGCCTCTGTTCCCGGCGAGCAGCCTCGGATCTACTTTGCGAACCACGATCAGTGGCAGAACAGTCCCATTCAGCGAAATCTGCCACTGGACCCCGCATGGCTAATCGATGGCGTCGGACTGGCTGACTTCCGAGCGACCGATCGCCACGAGGGACCGTTCTTGGACGCCGATGGTCGGCTGAAGCTGATCACCATCCGCAACACTTCCAACGGGCCACGGACTCGGGTGACTCTGATCAACGCACGCTCGGCCCACATTGAGCAACAATCCGTCTACGATTCCCAAAACCAGCTGTTGGCCTATACAAATTCGACCGACTACCGTGCCGTCGAAACCGATGGCGTTGCCAGTGGCGTTTTCTTGCCTCACCGCGTCGAGATGCATGTCTTCCAAGATCGAGGGCGGGAAACAAAAATGGTTGTTGAGGCCAGCGAATACTCGATCAACGCGTTGTACGGGGATCCGACCAAAATGTGGGCGATGCCGAACCCTGGGGACGTCCCTCGCGTCAATCTGGCTGAGATGGCCCTGTACGGCGGTAACTAAACCATTCGGGCGGGTTTAGAAGCTGTATCCGGACGGATTTCGGTGCAGTGGCCATTGAGTAAATGCCGAAAATAATGGCTGTTAATTGCTCGCGATGAGCTACAGTTGGACCGACACTGTTTTTCGCAGTTTCGCTCGCACTACGCTTTTGGCGAAGTGATAGAACCGTTATCATCGAGCATCAAAACGAACTTTTTGGTCCTCGCCGACCGCCGCTAGGAGAAGAAATCAATGACTCATGTTGTCGCCGAACCGTGTGATGGTTGCCGCTACACCGACTGCGTTGTCGTATGCCCAGTAGAATGTTTCTACGAGGGCGAGACGATGTTGTACATCCACCCCGACGAGTGCATCGATTGCGAAGCCTGTGTTCCTGAGTGCCCCGTTGAAGCGATCTTCCACGAGGACGATACGCCCGAGGAATGGCAGAAGTACATTCAGATCAACGCCGACAAGGCAGAAGAGTGTGAGAACATCACCGAGCGGAAAGAACCGCTCAAGAAAGACGATTAGTCGTCGCTTTTAAATTTGAAGCTTAAATCGAAAGAGCCCGCCGGCACCTATTGGCGGGCTCTTTTGCTGCGCTGTCGGGCTGGCGTCGATCCGACGTCAGACTAACTGGCCGATGCAGCAAGTTTGATGACGGCCACTAAAATTAAGAACATTACGACGATGGCCGTTGGAATGATCCATTTATGTTGCTTGGTTGTCTGCGAAAGCTGCTTGAGTTTGGCCGACCTCGCGAAAGAAGCCGACGCAGATCGCGCGTGCGACGCGTTGGCATCGTGGTGAATGTTGCTCGATGACGCACGGCCCTTCATGCTGGGCGAGCTACCACTGGTGTCGATCGCGAAGATCGATGAATCGGGTGTCTCGTCCAGTAACCTACCGGGCGGCAACGAACTGAGGATCGTCTCATCCGCCGCAGGCGATTCCGACGCAACGAAGGTGTCCTGACTCGTTGCCGGATCCAAGCCAATGCAACGTTGCTGACCTGTTTCCAAGAAGGCCGTTAGCTCAGCCACCAAATCGTCACAGGTTTGATACCTGTGCTCCGGCCGCTTTGCCATCATCGCGTGACAAATTTCAGCCAGCGGCTGCGGGCAATCCGCGCGGCTAACAATCACACTCGGCGGTTGCTTGGACTGGTGCATGGCGATCCGCTGCGCCAAAGAACCGGTTGGGAATGGCGGGTGCCCCGTCAAAATGTAATACAACGTGCAGCCCAACGAGTAGATATCGGCTCGGTGGTCTACCTCGTGACTATTAACGGCTTGCTCGGGCGACAAATAGTCCGCCGTACCCATGATTTTTTCGTTGTGCAAAACGGTTAATGACTCGTCGTCCTCGCCAAGGTTAAACAACGCCAACCCAAGGTCCAATATCTTGACCGTTCCGTCTTTCATCCGCAGCAAGTTCGCAGGCTTGATGTCGCGATGGACGAGTTCTCGTTGGTGGGCATGTGCCAGCCCGCGACAGGCTTGGATAATCGCGTGGACCGCGTCCTTAATCTTCAACGGCCCGTTTTGCTTGACCGTCTGGTACAGATCCGTCCCCTGAACGTGCTCCATCACCATGTAGTGCGTGTTCGAGTCACTGCAAATGTCGTAGATACGAACGACATTCGGATGGTCGAGGCTCGCGGCCGCTTTGCCCTCGCGATAAAATCGATCCAAGTAGCTTGCGTCAGAAACGTTCTTCCGAGGCAGCACTTTGATCGCGCGGCGGTTGCCCGAAATCTTGTGCTCGGCCAAGTAGACGGCGCTCATGCCGCCGGTGCCCAAGTGCCCCAACAGTTTGTACTTTCCCAGAAAGAAACCCTTGTACTTG
>CAZLFF010000080.1:962-16625 GCA_964558755.1 uncultured Pirellulaceae bacterium | reverse complement strand
GGTCTGAAATCCGTCGAATAAAGCGATAATTACGACCGAAGTTTCTTGTTCGTTTGGCACGCCATTGAACCAACGTTTTATCCACACACCAATGTTGACTTCCGCCGAAAATTCTTAGTCGACTTTGCCGCATTTTTTGAAAAACAGGGGCGCGGTTTCCGGCTTTCGAGCAAACTTCTTTGGAAACGGTCACCACCCGTTTGACAGGCTTGCTAGCACTCTTAGAATCACGCCTCTTCGCTTGAAGGTCCTTGTAAGCCCGGACGCTTTGCCCATCAGCGGCACAGAAAAAACCGGGGAAAAGGACAGGGAAATGGAGACGACAAAGCTGAGTTCGCTTGGGTGGCAATGATGCTGCTCGAACGCCTTGACGATGATCGATGCCCCACCGTCATCGTTGAACATTGGCTTTGTCGCGTGCACTGATGCCTCAGGATGTAACTTTGTCATTGACTACGGACTTTGCCGAACGCTCGCCCGAAGAAGGGCGCGAGAAGTACGTGGCAAAGGACGTCTTGGTCGCGAACGATCGTGAGCTGTTGGACGCGATCGCGGAACAGCTTTCGGCGAAGATCGGGCAATCACGTTTTGACACTTGGTTCGACGACGGTTCGTGTTTCCGACTGAGCGATCAGAACAACGCCACGGTCGTGGTCGCAGCCGACAGTTCGTTTAACTCGCAACGCATCCAAAGCACGTTCGGTCGCGAGATTCGGATGGTGGTCGATCGGGTGTGCGGTCCGCAGTTTGAGATTGAATTCAAAGTCGTCCAACCGCATGCTGACGCGACTGACAATGATGATGCCGACACGGCCGAGCCCCAGGTCGTGCAGACCCTGTTCTCGTTCGCTGAAACCGACGCACCAGCCCAACCGGCTAAAGCTCGCCAGCGAACATCAGCGCGCCAACGCACCGATGCGGGCGTTGCTCATGTCGCTCGTGTTCCGGCAGCCAAGGTCACTCGAAAGCGGGTCCGCAAATCGCTTGACCAGTTTTATTTTGGCCAGAACAACCCGCTTGTGGCGACGGCGGTCGAGCAATCATTTCGAAAACCTGGTCAGTACTCGCCCCTGTTTGTTTACGGGGCGACCGGAAGCGGCAAAAGCCACTTGCTGGAAGCGGTTGCGGCCGATTACCGGCGTCGTTTGAAGAAAACGCGTTGCGTCTATCTTTCGGCCGAGCAGTTCACGGGGCAGTTCCTTCATTCCCTGCGGGGCGGGTCAGGATTGCCGATGTTTCGCAAGAAGTATCGTGACCTCGACCTGTTAGCCATCGATGATGTCCAGTTTTTCGCCGGCAAACGGGCAACGCTGAGCGAGTTTCAGTACACGGTTGATCAACTGATCCGTGACGGCAAGCAGGTGATGGTCGCCGCCGATCGCCCGCCTTTAGAATTGACTGATTTTGGCGGAGAACTGATCACGCGACTCAACGCCGGGCTGGTTTGCTCGCTTGACTATCCCGACATCGACGGGCGACGACGAATCGCCAAAAACCTGTGCGAGCAACTGCACGTTCAGCTGGACGACGAAGTGATCGAAATGGTCTGCCAGAGCATCAGCCGCGACGCGCGAAAGCTCGCGGGGGCCATCAACCGACTTAGCGTGCTGGCTTCGGTGACGGCTGGCTCCGTTTCGGTCGATCAGGCGCGGCAAACGTTAACAGACCTCGTAACACTTGCCGGCTCGTCCAGTTCTTCGATGCCGAACATCGAAAAAGCCGTCTGCGATTTGTTCGACATTAAGCCGACCGAGCTAAAATCTTCCAGCCGCCGCAAGCGAATTAGTTCTGCTCGAATGCTGGCGATGTACCTTTCGCGGCAGTACACTTCGTCCGCGTTTTCCGAAATCGGTGACTACTACGGTGGCCGAACCCATAGCACGGTGATCGCTGCCGAAAAGAAGATGGTGAAACTGCTCGATCAGAACCAAGCCATCGCGCTGCCGCATGCAAAGTACCCGGCTCGCGAGGTCATCAAGCGAATCGAATCGAGTTTGCGGCTAGGATAGCCAGTATCCCTCAACGGTTGATCGGCTGCTGAACTTCGTTTGGATCCGCTACCGCAAGCACCGCCACGCGCATGTGCGACCGTGCTCGCTTCGCCATGGGTTAACCAAGCAGTTCGTCGTACACACCGGCGACGCCGCGAGCCATGCTAACGTCAGAAAGTTCTGTGCGTTGACGTTCCAACGCTCGAACACTCATTTGATTCCAGCGGCTCACATCGCCGACCAAGGATTGCAGCTGAGCCGCTAATGCTTCTGCCTTACCAGGTTCGAAGATCAAACCCTCTTGCCCATCGCGAACGGCTTCTGGAATCCCTTCGACTCGACTGGCGACAACCGGTATTGCGTTAGCCATCGCTTCTAGCACGACCATCGGCAAGCCTTCGCCGTACAGGCTAGGCAACACGAACACATCCATCTGTCGCAGTTGCTCGTCGACGTTGGTTTGGAAGCCCGTCCAGTGAATCATGTCGGCGATCTGCAGTTTCTGGACTCGTTCCATGATCTCTGCCTCGTACTCGGACGTCTCAAACGGCCCAACGGCTCGCAACTTAACGGCCACCTTTTCCCTTTTCAGGATCGCCAAAGCGTCAAGCAATACCTCGGTCCCCTTGCGCGGACGAAAGAGCGCCATGGTGCCGATCGTCCATGGCATCCGGGGCGGCTCGCGTGAGGGCAGTTGGTCGATTGCCGCAACGCCATTTGAAACGACAGCCAGTTTGTCGCTCGCGTGCCCCAACTCTTGCATGTAGCCAGCGAGGCTATTGGAAACGCAGATCATTCGATCGACACCACGCAGGCTCCACTTCTCGACCCACGTGTTCAGCCGATTGCGAAACCCATGGCTCGAATCACGACCGACAGGACTGTGGACATGATAGACCAAACGACAGCCCAGTTTTCGAGCGGCCAATCGGCCAATCATCAACGTGCGCGGCGTGTGGGCGTGCAAGATCTGATAGTCGCCTTCGCGAAAGACGTTGACCACTCGGTTGACGATGCCGAAGTCCAGCTTTGATTTCATTTCCAACGCATGCAACGCGGCATCGGTTGACTGTCTTACCCGTGGGAACTTTCCCGGCTTCAAACAAACGAAACCGACAGAATATCCAAACTCGGGCAACGCCATCGCCAGCAAATCCTGCACACGCTCAGCACCCGAAAAGTGCTCGCCATTAATCAGATGCAGCACGTTGACGGTGCTTTGCTGCGTTTTGGCTCGTTGGTCAATCTGCTCAATTTGATGGGGCTTAATAATCATGTTCGGTTCGCCTACTGGCATTGGGTTCGCTTCGACAGACGGGTGTACAAAACCATCTGTTCTTGTTCCCCAAAGCTAGGTCACAACCGCGTCGTTGCGTCGACTTTTACCATCTTCTGTTGGGAATGCAGGCTGGCCGCCAGCTTTCCGAAGCGAACCCGACAGCTTGGCTCAGATATCCAGCCTGTGCTGGTTGTAGGGGCTCCGCGTGACCTATCCGACTTCTGCTTCGAGTCAGATTTTTGTTCCTACAGCCCGTGAGTTCGGAAGTTGTTCTTGCGGATGAAGCGAACAAAGTTGCCGGCCAAGTAACTGGCCATGTTTTGGTCGCGGCCCCGAATCAGCATCGTGCCAACTTGCCCGGCCGACAAGTTCGCTCGATCCGATTCGCTCAACGAGATCTCGACAGGGACGCGAGGCTCAGTGAGCATCATATCCTGCTGGCCATCTTCGGTTGCTCCCTCGACCTGATCGCGCGGCACGACAGCCAGCGGTCCACCGTTGGAAGCCGCGAAAGCATCGTGAGGAACATCGTCCCGCGCGCGGGGGTTGATACGCCGGACCGTTCCCGTCAGCCAACTTGTCTGGGGTTGCCCCCACAGAAACAGCCGCACCGGCGATCGTTCGTTGGCCTTCAACCAAGGCAAATCCTGCTGTCGCGCCAGCGCTAAGGCTTGGATTTCGCCGGGTTGGCCGACAGATAATAGCTCGTCACCCGGCCGCACGTAAGTTCCCAGCATCGAATCCAATTCACTGGCGATCACTGTCCCGGGCTGACTGGCCACGACGTGCAGGCTGCCAATCAGTCGTTGCAGTTCATCCCGTCGCTTCTTGAGTGACACCAAGTTCTCTCGCTCTAACTGAACGCTCGGAATTTCTCCGGCGGTCAAGAGCGACTTGATTCGCAGCTCTGAGATCGCAACATCGATCAACAGCGACGACAGCTCTGATTCCAGCTCAGGGTTCTCAAGTGCTACCAACAGCTGGCCTGCCTCTACATGCTGACCTTCCGTCACGTGAATATGATTGGCAAAGCCCGCAACGCGTGCACGAATGCTGCCCAACGGTTCGTAGTCGACCACCAACGGAGCCGACACAACGGATGGACTGGGGCAAGCGAACAGAAACGCGCCGACCGTCAAACACGTGACAGAAGCGGCGACCGCAAAGTGCCGACGATTTGGCTGGTCGAACTTCGTGCCCACCGCGACGTACTTGATGAACTTGACCACCGGCAATCCAAACCAAAGAAACAGGCCAACCAAAGCAATCAAAAGTCCGAATCCCTCGAGCAAACTTGACGCCCCCAAAGAAAGCCCGACGGAAATCATGAAGAACCAAAAAATCGTGCCGAACCCATATGCTTTCACCATCACACCCCGAGAGCCGACCTCCGCCAATGGCTTCGGTTTCACTCCAAAGTACAACTGCTTAAAAAACCCTTTGACGTAAGCACGACCGTGCATCGACAGGTTGGGAATCTCCAGCCAATCGGACAGGATGTAGTAGCCGTCGAAACGCATCAGCGGATTGGCGTTGAAGATCAACGTGTGCAATGTCGCTGCGATAATCACGTTGCCGGCATGGAACTGCATTGGTCCGGGGTCGCAGCTGACCCAAACAATGCACGCAACGGCTGCGATGAATAGCTCGCATAGCATTCCAGCAGCCGCGGTCAGAATACGTTGCCACTTGTTTTCGAAACGCCATGAACTGGTCACATCGACGTAGGGCAGGGGGATCAGCAGAAGCAACAACATCCCGCAACTGCTAACACGACCACCAAAACGTTTGCAGGCCAAACCGTGAGCCAACTCGTGCGTGAGTTTCAAAATAACTGAGGCAACGGCAAACCAAATTAGATCGTTCGCGGAAAACGATCGCACGCTGTTTTCCATGAAACGATCGGCATTGAGCAACAGCAGAGCGAACCCGTACCCAACGACAATCAACCAAATCAACGCTCCGATTGGCCCCATCGTCCAGCCGAGAAACCGGTTAGCCGTCGTAATGATCTCGTCGGGGCAAAACAGTGGGATCTTTACCGAGATCGGATTCATTAGCGACGTGGCTTTCCGCATCGTCTCCGCAGACGCCAGCTCCTCGCGTTGAGCCATCGTGCTGCCGAGTTCCGTTTCAACCAAACCTGACTCGATGGCCCACTTACAAAGGTCGGCGACCTGCTGCTGATCAAAAGCATGTTGCCGCATCAATGACGATGTTTTCTCCAAAGCCGAGCTAACCGTGCGGCGGCCGTTAAGTAGCGAAAGAAACGTGTACTGGGCCAAACCGACTTGGAAAAACTTCCCGGTCAGTTCATCCTCAACCAAGTACCCCGTCCGGCCGCCCACTTTCCGCGTTGTGAAGCACAGCGACGTTTTCGCCTTCAGGCGAGCCTGTCCGAATTCGAGGGTTTGTTCGTTCAGCATCAAAATGATTTCAGAAATTGTGTGGGTACAGGATCCCGATTTTCGCCTTGGCAAGCACAATCCGATGCGTCAGTAAGTAACAAACCGCCGAGCTGGTTGGCCCCTCGCTCACGCGTCGGGTTGAGAAAGTTAGTGTTGAGGTTCCGTCAGTTATCGATGTTCAAGATTTGAGATCCAGAATTCGAGATAGGAAATTTGAAATTCAATGCTCGACATCTCAAGTCATAAACTCTTCCCGAATCTTTAACCGCCATTCTGCTCGAACCCATTTCTACCAAAATGCCAATCGCGCCCGTGCCCAGTTGATTGGTTTGTGAAATAGACTCCAACCGAGCGATCGGCGTTCACCATCGATTCCAACACTTCCCTTCATTCCAGGGCGGAATCGTTCGTCGGCGTTATCGAACTCCATTTCTGCAATAAACACATTTCTCGCATCGCGAATTTCGCTGCGAGGATGAATGCGAGTAATCGTTGATTCGAGCGGCAAATCTTCTTGACCCTCGATCCAGATCGTGACCGCGTGGCCGGGCTTCACCTGAGCGATCTCTTCGGCTGGGATCGCGACTTGAACTTTGATTGGGTCCATCGCCCCGATCTCAAACAGCACCTGCCCGGTGGTCACCGACGCGGCTTCGGCACGCTCGAGATCACCACTCAGCACGACCCCGCTAACCGGGCTTTTGATCTGTAGATTATCTTTCTTGAACTTCAGGATTTTTTCTTCCGCCGTCAGACGCTCGTTCTCCAACTCGGCCAGAAAAGCTTTTGGAATATTGCGTTCAGTCAGCTCAATCTCACGCTGACGTAGCGATTGTTTTCGCTCGGCCGTGACCCCCGACAGTTCCCAACGGATACTTCGCCCATCGATCTCCGCCAGCACCTGTCCTTCGGCGACGATATCACCCGGCTCGACAAATCCTGACGTGACTAAGCCATCAAACGGCGCAACCGCAAAGCGTCGCGATGCCGGTTCAACGGTCGCGTTGCATCGGACTCGATAAGTGATCGGCAACCACAGCGAGACCAGCAGCATGATGGCTGCCAACGGTATCATCATCCGCATCGTGGCCGACATCTTGCGGTGAGCCATCGCCAAAAATTGGGCAACACGCGATTTCTCCGCCCGTTGCAGCAGGCGAATCGCGTCAGCAACGTGGGGACTTGCCGCAGCGACAAACCGACTCGTTTGCGGAGCCAGTATTGTCTTTTCATCACCCACAAAACACCATGCACCAACCTCTTGGTCGTCCGAGGTAATCAGCGGCTGGCTGATGATTGCTTGTTCTTGGAGCGTGGACGTGGCCTGCTGGTGTGCGCACAGAAGGTGATCGTTGTCGGGGTCAACTGATGGAAAGACGCCCTGACGCTGACGAATTGATGACTCCGACAAAGCCTGCAAATAGTCGCGGCTGGTCTGCGAGCTGTGATCAAGCTTTTGCGTGCCCGACACCGCAATCAGCTTTAGGTCTCCCTTGTTTGCAAACGCGATCGCCGCTGCGCCGGATCCGATTCGCTTCGTTGTCGCGTTGACAATTTCTTCGGCAGCCGACTTTAATGAGTCACTCGTTTCGATCTTGCCAACCAATTCAACAATCGACGCCAGCGACGCAACCTGCCACGAGGACTCGGCAGCCGACTTGCGTCCCAGCCACAGCTTCATCGCCGCAACCACCCGCCCTGCGACGTCAATCGTTGCTTTGATGTCTCGATCCGGCTTGGTCACCAGTAACAATAGTTCCGGCGATTGCCCAGAGACAACGACTGGGATTAGAACACCGGTTAGGCCATCCAAACATTCGAGGGTGACAACCTTAGGAGTCCCACCAACAAAAACCTGCTGACATTGATCGGCCAAAGAATCTTCGATACCCGCATCCGAGGGCACTCGACCGGTAGTGCCAAGCTTGGATAGCCGCCAGTTTTGATCTGACTTGATCAGGTGGCAAGCGCCGAGTGCTTGAGCGGCGATCATCGCCAGCTTGCGGTAGTTCTCACGAGCAACCGGTTCCGACATTTCGGACGAAGTCAGCCTAAGCAGTTCGGAATCCAAGCGCAAGCGGGCCGCGGCCGCTTCACTGACCGCCGGACGGACTCGCGAATGCAACGGAACTCTGCCGTCGACGCGAATGGTTTGCTTTTCTGTCGTCATTGGTTCTTATTTGCGTGGCAAACGGTTTTGTTCGGCGACCCGACGATGGTCATTCGACCGCTCGTCCCAAAAACAGATCGTGCCGCTGGCAATCTTTTGGTCTTGGTTTTCAATCACGACCTCCAACCGACCCGTGCCGCTATCGGGATCGATAATCGGCGACGCGAAGGTTACCTTTGCGGGCGTGCGAGTACGTTGCTCGCCAACGAGCACATCGACGTTACTGCCGACGGGAATTTTGAACAGCGTTTCAGCATTGAGGTAAAAACGCACTTTCAGTTGGTCAACACGAACGATCGTCGCGTACTGGGGCTCATTGGTGGAAACTTGTTCTCCCAACTGCTTGTGGATCAGTGTTACGATGCCGTCGATTGGGCTGGTGATGATCCGTTGTCGAATTTGAGCCTCAATGCGATCGACTTCTAGGCGATTCAACCGCAATTCGTCTTCTGCGGTTTGCAGCTCAGCGATCGCGTTCTGGTACTCGCTCGTCTTCTGCTCGACTTCGTAAGCGTTGACATGCCCACCTTCAATCAAGGCGTCCATCTTCTCCTTTTGCGACTTAACCATTTCAGCGCGAGACCTTGCGGCGTCGCGCGTCGCGGTTGATTCCGCGCGAGCGGCCGCAATGCGTCGTGACTGAATCAGCACGTCGTGATTCAAAACAGCCAGCTGATCACCGGCACAAACGCGATCCCCTTCGCGAACGGTGGCTGCGTGAATCACCCCAGTTTCCGTACTTGCCACGACGCTGCGTTCAATGGGCTCGGTAAAACTACGAGTAATCCGCTGCGCGCATAGGGGCGTTGTGGCTAAGGCAACCGTTGCGATGATTGTGGGTATGAGTTTTATAGACATGGTGATTTTTGGAGAGCAGAGAAGGTAGAAATTGGTTGCAGGTAGCGCAGTCATGCTTTGGTCCATTCTTTATCTTCTTGACTTCTTCCCCCTATTTTCTTTCGATCGCCTTGCGGACCAGATCCATCCAATGGTCTTGGCGGATCATGGCTTGACGAACTTGAAACTGTTTGCCTTCGACTTCCGTTTGGACCATCAGGATTTCTTTTGCGAAGCTCACACGCGACTCACCCGAGACAGCCGCTCGATTGGCAATGCGTTTCCCTAGCTTGGGCGCGTAGGTCGCCAGCAGTTCGTCTTCAGGGCTGACAAAGAACTGAGCCGAACCCGGATCGCCCTGGCGAGCTGCTCGACCGACCAGCTGTCGATCAATCCGAGTCGATCCGTTCGGCGAGAACCCAACAACGTGCAAGCCACCCGCCTCAAGTGCGGCGGCGTCTAACTTAATATCGGTTCCGCGACCGGCCATATTCGTGGCGATTGTGATGGTGCCTGACTGTCCAGCTTGAGCAACGATATCGGCCTCGTCTTGGTCTTGGACGCCGTTCAATAACGCAGCGTCAATTCCCGCGGCAACCAAAGCGTCAGCGACCTGTTTGCTTTCATAAATCGTGCGGGTGCCGACCAAAACAGGCTGGCCCATTTTCACTCGATTCCGAATGTCTGCCACCACCGCGGCCAACTTCGCCGTCATGTCACGAAAAAACCGAGGCGGCAGCAACTGACGCCGGCAGGGCAGGTTGGTTGGAATCGGCGTCACGCGAGTTCCGAACACCGATTGAAACTCGTTTGCAACGGCAGTGGCGGTCCCGGTCAATCCGGCCAACTGATCGTACATTTGCAAGTAGCGCTGCCGAGTAATCTGCGCGACACTACCTGCGGCCGATTTAACCTCAACGCCTTCTTTCGCTTCGACCGCTTGGTGCAAACCGTCCTGCCAGGTGCGATCTGCAAAAATGCGCCCCGTATTTTGGTCAACGATTTGGACTTCTCCTTCAAGCACCACGTAATCGATGTCACGCCGCAACACATGCTGGGCTCGGAGGGCGTTGGAGACATAAACTCGCCACGGCCGTTCTAGATAGAGATTTCGATCACCCTCAATCGCCTCATGACATCGCTCCGAAGCGTTTTCGCTGACCTCAATTTTCTTGTCGGGCAGCGTAATCGTAAAGTCGTCGTCTTGGACAAGCTTGCTGGCGATTTTCTTGGCAAGTAAGAACGGCGTCGGATCCTCCGTGTCACGTGCCCCGCCGCTAATCACTAACGGCGTCACCGCTTCGTCCACCATCACGCTATCAGCTTCGTCAATGATCATGGCGTGATGGTTGGGCGACTGCATCAGCTGATTGCGGATATCATGGCCGCGGATGGCATCAAGCGTTTTGCGACCAAGATCCGTTTGGCGATTGTTGCGCAAGACAACCTGATCGCGTAGGTAGTCGAACCCAAACTGATAGCCGGGTCCGTAAGTAATGACGTTCTTGTAGGCCGCCTGAGCCGCAGAAAGATCATTGCCGTCGGGCAGCAAACCAGCACTCAAACCAAGCCGGTCAAACACTGGAGTGAGTTCCTCAAGATCACGGCCGGCGAGGTACGCGTTCGTAGTTGCGACGTGGATACTGGGCGACGCAAGACTCTTCAACGCCGCCATCGCTCCGGTCACGACCGTTTTGCCTTCGCCTGTTTGCATCTCGACAATCGCACCGTCGCCCCCGGCCAACATCCCCCGTAGCTGTACGCCATGCAGCCGAAAACCGAACGTGCGAAATACCGATTCTGCAATCAGGCCGGCGTAGGTGACCGTCGCGCTGGGGTCAGGCTGCCGTTTGGCGTTCGCCGCCTCGCGAATTTCAGTCGCTTGCTCGAGCAGCTCAGTGTCAGACAGCGAAGCGACCCGTCGCTCCGCATGGCGAACTCGGCGCACGCGGTCGGCTACCGATGTCGTGCCTCGACCGAACGTCCGCCAAACGGGGGCTCGATCAAACGCGTTCCGGGCTGATGTTGCGGTGAACAAGACTGCAGAAGGGTAAGAACAAATTCATGAAAACGTAACGAAACTGCGGCCCGCCAACGTTGAAACAGATTCGACGCGGTTTCGCTGGCCGCTCACGGACAACATCGTTGCCCCTAGCGGCGATTGATTGAATCATGACCAGCAGCGACGTGCGGAGTGTCATCCAGCGGTGGCAGCGGCTGAAACGACAGGACCGCTCCGTCACGTCCAGCGGCGTCTGTCGGCACTTTATCCGACTCACGCTGTCCTATCTCGACCGGCAAGATGACGGTTGGTTCTAAATTTTGCTGCGGCATGTTCAACAACGGGTACCGCCCATCGTCCGAAGGCTCGACCGCCGGCGTTGATCTAATGTAGGTTGCGGCAGGCCCAAGCTTGTCCAGCATCAGTCGCTCAGCACACCCATTGCAGGGGCGGCTGATGGCTACGTTCTCGGATTGCAAAAGAGTTCCGTTTGCCTTTCGCAAGTTGATCGTGGCCAGGTTGTAAGTCAGCAAAGAGGTAACGTACTCCCGTTCCGCCTCTGTCACTCGTTCCTGCGCCCGCAACAGCGATTCGAGGTTCAGGCTTGACGTGCCGCTGCCGTCGATCATGTTCTGCCAGCGAGCCTCAATCGTGGCCGCTTCTGCTTCCGACGCTGCCAACGCCCGGCGCCTCGCGAAGACTTCGTTGTAAGCGGTTTCAAGTTCACGAACGGCAATGTCAACTTCAACCTCGATGGCCTCTAGAGCCTGCGCGTACTGGGTTTGCAGTTGTCGTTGCTCGATCTGACGACGGCATAAACGGGCGTTCGATAGGCGATTGCCAATCGGAAGTTCGTACTGCAAACCAATCGAGTAGCTCGGTGCGCCCTCGGAGAACTGATCGACAAACGCGCCACCAAAATTACTACTTCCGCGCAGACCGTTGGCAAACCCTTGCGTCACCAAATTCAAAACCGGGAGCATTTCATGCTCCGCAACCCCCAGCCGCGTCGCACCGGCGCGCACCTCTTTGATCGCCGCGTGCACCTCGGGACGATTTTGCAGCGCCGTGTGAATCTCGGTCCGCAGATCAATCGGAACAAAGACCTGAGACGGAACTTCGGTAGGCACAAGCTCCGTCTCATCCGAATTCACAAGCTCGGGCGCGTTAATGAGTCCACGCAGCCGAGTCTCCGCGTTAATGACGGCCGTGCGTGCGCGAATTAGATCACTGCGTCGCGTCGCAAGTGCTGAGGATGCGGTGATGTATTGCGTTCGCTGAGCGTCGATGGTTTGACGACTTCGCAGAACGTCTACAATCGTTTTCGTTTTCAGATACAACTTGACTTGTTGGGCCAATACAGCACGCTCTTGGTACATCAGCCAGTAGGCCCTCGCGATCTCAAGCAGCTGATTTTGCAGTTCGGCTCGAAATTCGTCGTGCGCAATCTCTGCGTCCATTTGAGCTAACACAACAAGGCTATTGTTGTACGCGAACCCGCGTCCTCTCAGCAGCGGCTGGTTGAACGAAACCGTGAACTGCCCCGTCGCTTGATCGGCCGGGATGAAGAACTCACTGTTGTTGTCTTGGTAACCGAACCTTTGCGAAATATCTAGCTGTCCACCGTAGCGTGTATTGCGGCGAACACCGGCAGCAGCCTGAAAGATATGGTCGTTGAAACGGTTGACTCCCGCTCCGGCGGTCAACGCGTTGCTAGTCGGCTGACTGGTGTCGTTCCACGAGCTATTCACGTACCGAACCCAGTCGAAATTTGAATCCGCTTCCGTGATCGCCGTTTCACGAATCAGCGGGTTCTCGGCGGCGATGCGTATCTGATTGCTGTACTTAAGTGCTAGGTACATCAAAGAATGAAGATCCGTACTGATCGGTGGCACAGCATTTCGTTGCGACTGAGAAACATGCTGATCCCACCAAAGCGTCGGTGGCTTGAGCGTCTCTTCAGCAACGTCTTCAGCGGGAGCCATCAGCTGATCGAAAACGCTGGATACGTCAAAGCTAGATTCTTGCGCCGCAGTTTCCGCCGGTTTGACACTGGCGAACATCACACAACCGGCAAGCAAGCTCAACGTATAGAGGAAGCAGATTTTCATGTTTGCAGTTCACTCGATAGACAAGCGACATCTAGCGTGCCGCGTTCAATCGGCCAAGCGAGCAAAAGGAAGCGGTCGCCAGGCTCAATCCAACTCGTCCCGGAATCTAGTTCAATCGCTGAATTGGGTAGGAAACGGATCACAGTCACAAGCCGCGTAACCGGTTGTAGCGAAAACCGTCGCTTGATTGATCGACGACGGTATCGAGCGGGGACAACCCTTGATAGAAATAACGCATAACCCCATTTATCGTTAAATTCACCGTTGGTCGAAGCTGAGCCCAGAGCTGATCATTAAGTGCGTATTCACTCGGGAAAAACCGAGTTTTAGATAAGCCGTAAAACATGGAGACGAAGCACCGGGTGTCATAATCGTTACGCCTTAACACCCGACCTTGAACGCTAGCACCGGCGAGAAACCCTCTCCGTGCATATCGCTCTACTTTCTTGATCTGCGCCGCTGGCCCGTAAAACCTGAACACGTGTTGGAACCGTCTGTTGTAGTCAACGCCTGAATCAGCGGGATGATTGTCACGATAGGGAGAGAGAGATTTCGCAAGGATGCGGGCTTACCCTCGGGACGGAGGAGAGGCTGCGCGGTGAACTTGCGTCATTGACCTGCCTCAAACCTACCAAACATCAACCGAAGGTTCACGGATGAATTTCGCTCGCTCTCAGAACGATTATTTTTTCTCATTGATGGAAGCACTCGAAGAGCGAGTGCTGTTTGATGGCGTTCCTGATGCGATGTTGGTGCTACCATCGGCTGAAACCGATTTCGCTCCAGCCTTTGATGTGCAGTCGCAGCAGCAAGCCGATATCGACGCACCACGCGAATTGGTACTGATCGACTCAGCCGTCGAAGGCCATCAGGCCGTCTTGCAGTCCATCCTTGATGAAAACACGGACAGCGTTTTGGATGTTCGCGTGATCGACAGCACGCGTAATGGCGTCGCTCAAATCAGCGCAATTCTGGAATCAACTGGTGAAAAGTTTGATGCCATCCATATCATCTCGCACGGTGACGACGGCACAGTGCAGCTGGGGAACAACACGCTCTCGGATAGCAACCTGGCACTTCATGCCGACGCGATCGCTGGGTGGGCAGACGCGTTAACCGAAGATGCTGACTTGTTGTTTTACGGTTGTAACCTTGCCGAAACTGCCGACGGGCAAGCGTTCATTTCATCGATCGCGGGGCTAACCGGAGCTGATGTCGCTGCGTCGGATGACTTGACGGGGAATGCGTCGACTGATGGTGACCTTGATTTGGAAGTCAGCATTGGTGATGTTCAAACGGAGACGCTCTTGCGAGGCCGGGCTGCCGCTGCGCTGGTGGGAACCCTTGATATTACCGGCACGGTCTTTCAAGACTTTAACAACAACGGTACGCAGGACGACGGCGTTTCCAACTCGACGCCCAACGAAGGCGGACAAGGCAATGCGACTGCGGCGGTTGATCGTGGTGTTGCCGGGATCACTGTTAACGCCTACGACGAAAACGAGAACCTGGTTGACTCGGCGGTTACCGATGCCAACGGCAACTATACGCTCAATACAACAGCTGGTTCATACCGACTGGAGTTTTCGCTGTCGACAGGTTTCTTTGACGGACTGTTTGGGACGAACTCAAGTGGAAGCGTGCAGTTTGTCAACGACGGTTCGATCGCGAACTTGGGTATTCACCGCCCCGAGAACTACAGCGTTGACAATCCGGTCTTCGCCACTACTTGCTACGTTTTCGGTGATCAAATCAACGGAGCGAACGCCGACCGCACCGCGTTGGTGACGTTCAATCACTCGGCCGGAACGGCATCCAATGACACAGATATCGACGCCTACCGTACGGGCATTCACTCTCTAGAAATCCGAGCTCGGGATATCGGTTCAACCTTTGGACTATCTTACGATCGCAACGAAGGCGATTTGTACGCTTCTGCGTTCACGAAAAAACACGCCGGCTATGGTCCCGACGGCAACGGAGCTATCTACCGAATCGACACCTCCAACGGAGACGTCGATTTATTCGCGGACTTGAACGACATCTTCGGCGCCAATACGGCTGGCGTTGATTTCCGAGCGGGCTACACCGACCCGCTGGACTACATGGAAGACAGCTTCAACGTCGGCTGGGACGCCGTTGGTAAAACATCGCTCGGCGGATCGGCACTCAGCGCCGACGGTGAAACGCTTTACGTGATGAACCTTGCCGATCGAAATCTGTACGCGCTCAACACCGATGGCGTTAACGATTCGACCACCGTTCGTCGCCAAGTCATCCCGGTGGCCGCAAGTGCAACGGGCGTGACAGGCGCTAACCCACTGGGCGACATGCGACCCTTTGCCGTGACTCAGTACCAAGGCAAGCTTTACGTCGGGATGGTCAACAGCGCCGAATCGACTCAGAACACGGCCGATCTACAGGCTTATATCTACGAAGTCGTCGATGACGGAACCAACCTGACTTTCTCCACCAACCCGGTGTTTGAAATAGATTTAGATTACACCCGCAACGTGACATTGTTCGGCGATGCCGACGCGAATTGGGACGCATGGTCTCCGGTATTCGCCAACAACGAAACGACTAACGCTCAGATCGCGATCAAGCCACAGCCTTGGCTGACGGATATTGCCTTCGACGCGGACGGCAATATGACCTTGGGAATTGTCAGCCGTGACATGCATCAGCTTGGTCAGTTTGTTCCTGCTGATCCTGCCAACCCAACGGATCTATACCGAGGCTACGTGGACGGCGAAACTCTGCAAGCCTTTGCCAACACTCCCGGCGATATCTCGGCTGGCTGGACACTGGAAAACAACGCGCGCGGCCCGAACGGTGAAGGAGCCGGGCCTCAAAATACGAATG
>CAZLFF010000080.1:0-952 GCA_964558755.1 uncultured Pirellulaceae bacterium | reverse complement strand
CTGGCCCCGGTGGTGGTGAATTCTTTTACCAAGACAGCTTCTATGCCGATGCTGGTTTCCACCCCGAAGTCGGTCTCGGCGGTGTCGAGCACGTCGCGGGTTTTAATCAAACGCTTGTGACGGTCATTGACCCGGCGTTTGGCGTGGATCCAGCCAGCGACGGATTCCGCACGCAAGGCATTCACTACTACGACACGACTGACGGAAGTGTCAATAAAGCCCACCAACTGATCGACAACGAAACGACTCCCGGCCCCGGCGGCGTCGTTCCGCAATTTGGAAAAGCGGCTGGTCTTGGTGACATTGAAGCGTTGCTCGAAGTCTCACCTATGGAAATCGGCGACCGTGTCTGGATTGACGAGAACATCAATGGAATTCAAGGCGCGGGCGAAAACGTTGTTCCCGATGGTGTAACGATCGAGCTCTACGATGTAACGGGCGGAACACCAGTTCTTGTCGGGACAACGACGACAACAAATGGCATCTACCGATTTAACAATACCAACGTCAGTTATACCGACGGTGGTGAGCCGGTTGGTTTACGCCCAGAGACAGAATACGAGATCCGACTGGTCGCATCTGACTTTGCCGTAGGTGGTTTGTTGGAGGGATTGCAATCCACGATCACCAACGCGGTTGCCAACAATGGAATTGATTCCAACGCAATCGACGTCGGTGGAATCCCACGGGTGATTTACACCACCGGACTTGTTGGGCAATCAGATCACAGCCTGGATATTGGCCTGCGACAACCAAGCGACTTTGGCGATTTGCCAAGCGGTTTCAATGTAACGCTCACCGATGGCGGCCCGTTCCATAATCTTGATGGGACGACATTTCTCGGTGTCAGTGTCGATCCCGAGTTGACTGGAACAAACTCATCCGATGCGACCGGTGACGGAGCAGACGAAGACGGCATCACGTTCTTGACTCCGCTGACTGCGGGTGACGA
>CAZLFF010000079.1:10936-16687 GCA_964558755.1 uncultured Pirellulaceae bacterium | reverse complement strand
AAGCTGATTGAAACCAGTGCCCAAATCGGCAGTGTTCAAGTTCTCGCCGATGATGGCTTCGCCATTGAGACCCAGCAAGCTAACCTGTGGACCAATGTTGACGATCACTTCGCCAGTCGACGGATCATAAAATGCGAAAGCACTTGAATCGGTTGGCGATGGAACAGCTTCGGCATCCGCACGTGTTCCGTTGAAGATGCGGTTGACACCGATATCAGTACCAATTCGCTGCGCAACAGCTGTATCGCCAGTTGCGACGGCGATTGCTGCAATGGCAGCAAATGCAAAAAATAAACGCTTCATCTTTGTTTCCTTTATTGGGGAAGACAAACAAATAATCTCGCCCTGTCTTCCGATCGGACCAAGACAGCACGAATAAGTGTGACCTGTCTCCGATAAGCCCTAAGCGTATTGCTTCGGGAAAAGAGCCAGATCATGCGGGCACGTACCGGTACGCCGCTGGGGTAACATGCCTGATAGTTAGGGCACGCAGACGGAAAACACCCCGAATGACGGAAGACGAGTCCGCTCAATTGCCGCTCACGACGCCTCTACCGAATAAGACGCCATGCCGGCCCCTAACGAAAGTGCGGAATGTGACGGGGTGGAAGGTGAGTTTGGCTAAATATGAAAACTGCCGACATTCATGGGGAAACAATTAACGAATACGTACTAACTCTTGAGCCCGACAGGGGCAACGGTCCTATCGGGTTTGGTCACAAGGCAGTGCCTGCGGCCATCTGGTGACTGCAGCACCCACAATTGCCCCTCATGAGGCTTGTTTTGCTTTTCCGTGCGTCTGACCATCTGTCCTCTGCCGCGGTGCCCCAGTATGACGGTCGATGCTGGCCAATGCTTTTTGTGATTGCTAAGATACGCTGACCTCGACATCGGCCGCCCCATGAAGTCACTCACTCTTTTGTTTCGGAGACCACGTTGAACATCGACTATGGCTTGCTAAGAACGCTCCATCGGATGCTTCGCCAAACAACTGATTTGCGGGATCGCATCGATCGCGGGCCCAAGAAAGTCAAACTGATTCAGCGGAATGAGCTGGCGTTCGAGGAAGCGCTGGCCATGGCCAAAGAGACGCTGCAGGAGAGCACATTGGCCGCGAACTCAAAACAGCTGCAACTGGGTGAGCGAGAAGCGACCATCGAGAAACTGAAGGCGAACCTGAACACATGCGACAGCAACAAAGAGTTCCAATTGCTCAAAGATCGCATCGCGGCCGACGAGCAAGCCAATAGCGTACTGTCGGACGAAATCCTAGAGCTGCTCGAGCGAATCGATGTCCTGACCGAGAAGGTGGCAGAGGCAAAATCTAACCATGCCGCGGCGGTCGCGGAAACGAAGGTGATCGCGAAAAAGATAGACGACGAGCAGGTTGTGCTGGGTGCCGAACTAGACCAGGTCACGAAAGAACTGGCCGAGCAAGAGAAATCGGTTCCGACGGACCTGAAGGTCGACTACCAACGGCTGGTTAAGTTAAAGGGCGAAGATGCGTTGGCGGAAACCGACGCATCGAACTGCGGCAACTGCAATCAACGGTTGACGACTCAAATGGCCGCCGAGCTGCTGACGCACAAGGCGTTGTTTTGCCAAGGATGCGGTTGTCTTCTCTACCCAGTGAATAACCACCCGGCGATGAAGTAGCCCAGTGACCGCGGCCCCATCATCGCGTTGTTTGCGGGAAAGGTGCTTGCGATTACCGCCAAAAATTGCATCACAAGACGCTGGAAACAGAGTTGTGACGTTCTTGTCCCCGGCCCCTAAATAACGGATAATTAGTTGGTCGACTTGGGACTCACTGCGAGCCCCAAGTCGTTTTGTTTTGATGAACATTGATTGAACCTTCTCAGCGAATATCTAGCTGCGACAGTTACGGGAGAATCGACATGGTCGAACGCGTTCCAATGACCCAAGAAGCCTACAACCGCCGCCGTGCGGAGGTGGACGAAATGGAAAACGTGCAAATGCCGAAAATCGCCGAAGACATCGCCGCCGCGCGGGCCGAGGGTGACCTTAAGGAAAATGCAGAATATCACGCCCAGCGTGAGAAGCAGGGCCTTCTTCAGGCCAAGATCACGCAACTACGAGATCGCCTGTCTCGTGCACAAATCGTTGATCCGGCTCAGATTCCCAAGGACGAAGTCGCCTTCGGCGCGACTGTTAAGGTCCTAGACATTGACTTGGACGACGAGGAAGAAATCACCTTGGTCGGCGACGGTGACGAGGACTACGACAAAGGCCATTACCTAATCACCAGCCCGATCGGCCGAGGTCTTTTGGGCAAAAAAGTTGGCGAGGTTGCGGACATCGATGTCCCAAAAGGGACTCTTTCGTTCAAAATCCTTGAGATCAGCTACGAAGATTGACCCTCCCCTGCATGCCAGCATTCACAGACTGTACCGCTGCTCTTTTCCGTCTAGGCAATTTACGTAGCTCGCCCATGCGGCTGTCCGCAGATAATGATCCGGACGCCTCGGACAATCGTGCTGACCGGACCGGGGCGAATGACCTGAGCGGCAGGCTTTCACCAACCCGGAAAGTCAACCGTAACTAAGCAGCTAGATCTGTGTTCGCTGGACTCACCGTTCCAGCCAGTGGTTTCCGAACTAGAGCGTACAACCGGTACGTGTTGAGCATCCCTTATCGGTGGTGCCTTGGGAACTTTCTGGAGAAACTGGACGATGCGGAACATCATCAATACAAAACGTCTTAGCCTAGCAGTCGCTAGTGGGCTTCTAACCATGGCGGCAGGTTGCCAGACGTACGGGCCGACGTGCCTTACGCCTGCCAAGGACGTTCTGAACGCAAGCTGTTGCCGCCCCGACAACGAGACGGAAATCAATTTCCTGTCGCTCCGACAGACACCACCCGAGCAGTACGTCTTGGACAAAGGTGACATCCTTGGAATCTACATTCAGGGCATTACGGGCGACAAAGACGTTCCGCCACCGGTCAATTTTCCGACCTCTCGTGACGAGGATCTCGATCCGGGCTTGGGTTACCCAGTTCCTGTTCGTGACGACGGCTACATCTCGCTGCCGCTCGTCGCGCCGATCCGAGTAACGGGGCTTACGCTATCACAAGCGGAACGCAAGATCGTTGGTGCCTACACCAAGGATCGCCAGATTTTGCTGGAAGGCAACGAGAAAATCATCGTTACGCTGATGAAGCGACGTACCTACAACGTGCTCGTCATCCGTGAGGACGGTGTTCAAGGTCCGACTCGCAACATCCGCAAAAACGAAACGTTTGTGGATGACGAAATGAAATCTGAATCTTTCTCAATCGAGCTTCCGGCTTACGAGAACGACGTTCTCCACGCACTGAGCGAGACCGGCGGATTGCCGGGTGAGCGGGCGAAGAACCAGATCGTTGTCCTTCGCGGTGGCCAGAATGGCGGTCATGATAACGCGATCATCCAAGCGGTCGGTGCTCCAAGCGTCAGTACGTCCTCTCCAACGATGGACGGTGCCAACGCCATTCGAATTCCAATTCGCGGCGAACGTGGAACCTTCCCGGCGCTTTCCGAGCAGGACATCATCCTCAAAGACGGCGATGTTGTTTACATCGAAGGACGTGAACGCGAGGTCTTCTACACCGGTGGTCTACTAGAGGGCGGGCGATTCCCACTTCCTCGCGACTACGACATCGATGTCCTCGAAGCCATGGCCATCGCTGGCGGAAGTGCGACCGCATCACAGAGTGCCAGCGGCCTACGCTTCGGCGAAGTTAAGCCTGCGACTCAGGTGACGATTCTTCGTAAATGCGGATGTGAGCAAGTCTCGATCGACGTCGATCTACGCTACGCCTTGTCCGACCCAACCGAGCGAGTCATTATCCAACCGGGCGACTTGATCGTGCTTGAGTACCGCAAGAACGAGACCTTCGTGAATAACATCGCTCAGGTACTGAAGTTCGGCGGCATCTTCAACCTGTTCCGCTAAGCGACGTCGGACATGGCTGTGGCCAATTTGGTCAGCTTCAGCCAAACCAATTACTTGAAACTCAAAAGGGCTGACTCATTCGAGTCAGCCCTTTTTTATTGTCATCATCAAAGCCGCCAGTCTTGCTCGTAACTCACCGACGTCGCGAGGCACTCATAACGAGGGCCAGCAACGCCACCAAGCCACTGGCATTGGGCTCAGGCACCGCCGCCAGAATGACGCTCGACGACACCGACTGGCCGATGTTGTCAATCAATCGAGCACCATCGTTCAGAACATCGACGGTTCCGTCCGCGTTCAAATCCCCATCGCTGTAACCAAATACACCTGGGCGGCCCAGATTCTCAAACAATTGAGCGGCATCGTTCAAAACGTCAACCTTTCCGTCGAGAATTACGTCGCCAACGATCGACCCCGTACTTCCGTCAGGTCGCGTCACGAAATTGGTGATGTGCAAGTCGTGATCCGCCAAGTCGATGGTTCCATCGTTGTTCAGATCGAGTCGAGGATCAGTCCCGGCCGGCAATCCGAGGTTCCCTCGAAAGAAATCAACGTCGTCTAAATCAATGGTTCCGTCGGCGTTGTAGTCTCCCAGTTCCGGGCGGGGAGGAACGGTCGCATTTGTAAAACCCATGTCTCGAAAAAATGCCAGATCCAACTCCGTCAGAATCGTTCGCTCGCCCGCGAAACCCTGTGGCACCAAAACCGATTGCTGCATCGCACCATCGGTGATCCGCGGCGACATGTTGGTGGAGATATTGGCGATGTGACCAAAGTCAGGGTCGATAACACCCGCTCCAGATCCCAGGTAATCGATGACCTCGGTCCCCATCCAACTCGTGCCACTAACAAGCCCGTCCCATTGGGCTGCGTTACCAAGACCAATGGCGTGGATCGCCTCGTGCAGTGCCACGGAGTAGAAATCTGTTTTTCCCGGTGCCGGTGGCGTCGTGTGATCGAAGTGAAAGAAGTCCCCCGGATCAATGCCTTCACTTAGGTCATCGACGTTATTGTTGTTCGTGTCGCTGTCGAAGGTCACTGATCCGTGGCCAAGTCCGAAATCGATGCTAACCGGTATCGTAGCGCCACCGCCCGTCAAGTTACCCGAAACGTTCAACACCAATGGCCCGCCGCCACGCCCATAAATCTCGTTCGCTTGAGACTCCGCATCCGCAACGGCATTGGCGATATCGCTGTTGGTAAATCCCGACGCGGACGTGACATTCCACCCCCAACCGCCCGGGCCCCCGCGTCCCAAAACATTAACTTGCGAGTTAAATGCCAGAGGTTTCGCGCCAAGGTAGAGTCGAATTTGAGATTCATTCTGCACGAACGGTACCGAGACAGTGGACGGCCCCTCAGAGCCAGGATTATTTACCGTCCCACTGAATGTCACGGTTGCCGAAGCCTGACCAAGGTTTCCGTTAAAAGTGCCCGTGATGGTTTGGTCTGAACTTTCAATGGCACCCAAATTCTGATTGAGAGCAGCATTGAGATCTGCAAACGCGGCCTCGGCAGCCGCCTTTGCGAGAGGAATCTGCCCAAAGAAGTTGGCAGAATCGAAAGTGTAATCCGCCACAATTTGTGCCCTAGCTGAACTGCACGGAATCCCGGCACTCAAAAGACACAATCCAACCCCAAGAACCGATCTAACAACTGGTCGCACAAAATTCATGGTCATCTCCGGCTAAGCAAGCGACAAGCACCCCTCTCACGTCTTCCAAAGTCTACGTCCATTCCGACATTGTGTGCAACAAGAAACCATGACATTTCGAATTTCGTGCTGGCACAGAAT
>CAZLFF010000079.1:0-10926 GCA_964558755.1 uncultured Pirellulaceae bacterium | reverse complement strand
CGGCTTTCCAAAGTCCAACATCGCAGATGGTTGTCGTCACGCGCGTCAGGGGCCATTGGACTCGTTGCGCTCGCGGCAGAGGTTTGGTTTGACCGCCACCGCCATTTGACTGGCGGCCGGCAGTCGGTCGGCGCCGAGGAAAGAGCACAGTTGCTCAACCGCTACACTTGGGTCATCGAGCAAACCAAGATAATCGATCGGTAAAACTTCGACGTTTTGTGACCGATCCAGCATTTCTAGCGTCGCCTCGCGATGCGCGGCAAGACCTCGCTCAAGCTCCTCCAACGACAGTTCTCCGCCGGTCGTCCCCAGCCGATCTACCATTTTGCGTTGCGATTGAGCGACCTGCTCGACTGGACGCATCATGAAGATGATTTTGTAAGCATGGGATTTGGGTAACTTTCCGCCCAAAATCGAAACCGCTTTGAAGGCTCGGCCGTCAACGTCCTTCCCATCCAGTATCTCGGGCTGACTGGCGATCGACTTAATGTCTTCCCACTCACAGTAACCAAGCGGATTGTTCTCATCAGCCGCGCGAATTTGATCGGTAATCAAGGGCATGCCACCCGCTTCAAGCATCTGCATCATCAGCGACGTTCCCGACCGTGGCAAACCAGATACGACCACGAACTCCTTGCCAGAGGGCTCAACTTCGTCACCCGGTCGCGGACGCTCGATCAACAGCCGCTGACGCCTCTCCTGCTCCGTGCCGAAATTCGGCAGCGGACGCAACACGTCGCGTCGGGCCATTCGCTTTCCATCTTCCGCCCCGCCAGCCGGCCTCTCGCGCAACTGGCTCTCATAAAACGCCAACTTATCCGGGTCGTCAATATAGTTTTTGTATAGCTCCACCAGGTACCGATTTGCCCGTTGGTTCTTTGGATTAAAAGAAAGCGTCGTCTCAAGCGCTAACTTGGCTCGCTCATAATCTCCTTTCCGTAACAGACTGATCCCCAAATTTAAATGAGCTTTTGGCAGCCGGTGCAACAATCCAACGGCATTGAGGGCGGATGCGATCGATTCATCGTACTGCTTTAGCATCCGGTACGCCCGGGCGAGCCCTTGATGGGCCAATGGCAGGTCACCGTTAAGCGACAGCGCGTTCTGATAGGCCGCGACGGCTCGTTTCCACATTCTTTGGCGTCCGAACACTTGCCCCAGTTCCACGTGCAGCGCCGGGTTATTTGGTGAGCGGTCAATCGCTGCCTGGAACCAACGCGTCGCCTCTTTCATTTGTCCGCGAGCGATCGCAATCCGGGCATGCAATGAAATCGCCTGCGTGGGCGGCTGATCCGCAAGGTCAAAAGCAGTCGAAATCACTGCGTCGGCTTGTTTAATGTACCCCGCGTGCAAACAACAATCGGCCAGCTGCAAAATGAACCGCGTCTCCCAAGGGCTACGCTCGACAATTTCGTACAGCAGCGGCAACGCATCATCATGCTTCCCCTGCCAAGCCAGCGTTTGCGCGAGATTATACTTTGATTCGATGTCAGCAGTACGATGCTGCTTCTCCAAGTCGCTTCCCTGCTCATCGATGTACCCCAGCGCGATAAACTGTTGCAACAACTCTTTCGAGCCTTGAGCATCAGCCATCTGGGCGTCGGCGGGCAACATTCCAGCTCGATCGGATTCCACGTCATCCCAACTCGGAATCGTTTTTATCGCGGGCGGATTCTCGAAAGCCTGTAATAGCGGGCGACCATCCATATCCTCGCCGATCGGCAAGTCAAACAAACTAAGAATGGTCGGTCCAATGTCGATCAAACTCGCGCCGTAGATCCGTTCGTCTTGCTTGATGTTCTGCCCGTTCATTACCACGATGCCGTAAGGTCGATGCCAAATCGCCGGTCCGGCTGGTTCACGGGGCGAGCCAAGCGGTCGGCCGCTACCCGACTGAAAACCGTGATCCGAACACAAGACGACGGTCGTGTCCTCACCTGCCAAGTCAATCAATCGTTGCAACATCATGTCGTGAAAGAAGTACGCGCCCTCAATTACCCCACGGTACATTTGGAAGTCCGCGTCGCTGACGTTCTCCATTTGCGGCGGATGAAACTGCATGAAGGCGTGCGAAAAATGGTCAATCCCGGTGTAGTAAACGGCTGTAAAATCCCAGTCTTGAGTTTCCATCACCGCAGTCGCAATCGAATGAGTGGTCGCAGTCTCGGTCAAGACTTTACAGAACGCTTTGAGCCGACCACTGTCCTCGGGGGCAATCTTTGCCGCGTCGGGAATGAATGGCAAAATGTGCGATTCATTGAGCTCACTCGCAAACACTTTGAACTTAGCGAACGCTTGTTCAAGCTCCGGCGGATGGATCGTTCCGGGAGTGATTTGCCAGCCCTGCTGGGGATCGAAAGTGACGCCGTTAAAGAGATTCGAAACGATGCAGCCATCGATAGGCTCGGCCGGGTGGCTGGCCCACCAATTGATCACGTTGCTGCGAATCCCCGACTGCGAAAAGATATTCCACAGAGCTTTCGTATTGCGGGACATCGATGAAAACGGTCGCGCGCCACCGGAAACGGGGTCGGGTTCGGTGAAACCAAAAATACCGTGCTTCTGAGCGAACTTCCCCGTTGCAACGCTATTCCACAGCATCGGCGAAAGAACAGGCTGGAGCGTTGCAAGGTTTCCCATCACGCCGCCGTTGATCAATCGCTCCAACGTCGGTAGCTTCCCCGCGTCCAGCAACGGCGTAATGTGATCCCAGTCGGCGCCGTCCCAACCGATCAACAATACCTTCGGCTTCTTGGCCATCAGAGGAATCCGAGATCAAATCGTCGGTCAAGGAAACGCTCGTCCGCCTATCCATTTGTTGGGGACGATCAAGGAAACACATCTGGAATCACAACCCGACGCGTCAGCGAGGGATCCATCCCGAGTTACGTGTCGGGCTGCTAGGCCTCACTGCGTAACACAGGTTAACAAACAACTGCCACCGTTGGATACCGCAGGGTCTAGCCGATCGAAGGCCCTATTGCTGTTCCCGTTCGCGCCGACGTAAGGCGACTAGGCCGACGGCTCCAAAGGCCAACATTCCCAAACCGGCAGGCTCTGGAATCGCCACGGCGGTAGTCTGCCCCGCGAACAGTGGTTCGCCCGAGGTCGTGAAAGCGTAGTCTAAAACCGTATAACCATTCGTCTCGACACCCCCAACGACGCGCACCCAGCCAAGCTGTTCATTGTTGGCTGCGTCTTCGAACTGAAAACCAACAAAGCCCTCCCGATTACGGAAAGATTGGTCTCTTTCCTCGGCAGTGAAATTTTCGACGTCGTCGCTGTTGAGCATATCTCCGTTGCCCGCGCGGAAACTGATGCCGAGTTCGCGAGCCGCCGCGGCGATGTCCTCACCAGTCTCCAAACGCGAAACAAGGCGCGTCGTTTCGCCCCGAACGACACCACCAAAACCTTGGTTGGCCAGAACTTCAATCTGTGACTGGAAGTAGGCCCCCGAGCTACTGGCCGACAAACCAAAAATTCGGTGCGCAAAATTTAGATCGAACGGATCGGCCGCCAAAGCAACCTGCTCCATGGCAGAGGCCGAATACGACGGAGACGAAGTGCCAGTGCTGGTCGCAACCAGTGGACCACTGGCGAGCACGGTCACATCGTCGATGTCCCGGTACACAATTTCACCCTCGGCCGTTTGCGCTCCGCCAACCGAAGCCGCAACCGCTACCGCGGCGTACGAAGTCCATTTTCCCGCCAACTGGCCGTTATTGGTGTCTCCGTCTTTCTCTCGCGATTCAGCGTCTAGCATTGGACCGGTTTCCGTCGTGGGTAAGGTGAGAAGTAAGCGGTGGAACAGACCGGCTTTCGATGTCCGAAAACCCTTCCTCATGCGTAAGCTACCCAAAACAGGCAAGCGTGTAAAGAAATGCTGACTTTAACGCGGTCAAGCGAGCCAGCACGGCAGCCAAAAAGACGTTGGCCCCCGGAATTGACCGCTGTTAGCGAGATTTGACGTTCTAGCTGCGAAGAAAGCCGACCAAGAGAATTGCGGATCACCGCACCGCCAAGCTACAGCCTAGCCTTGCGTTTCTGACCGGCGACGGCGTGATGCGATGACGCCCACGGCACCAAGAGCCAAAACGCCTAGTCCAACCGGTTCTGGAATCGCCGCCGCGATCTGTCCCGCCGCCAAGGGCTCGCCGGCCGTGGTGTAGGCGTAATCCAAAACCATGAAACCGTCCGCGCCTTCGCCAGCGGAAACACGAACCCAACCGAGCTGTTGGTTATTGTCCGCGTCCTCGAACTGGAACCCGATAAAGCCCTCGCGATTGCGGAAGTTCAACTCACTGGTGCCATCATCGTTAAGAATAACCCCAACACCCGATCGAAAACCGGCACCGGGCGCCGAACCGGCGGCTCCAATGTCTTCGGTTGCTAAGAGGCGTGAGAGAGTTTCTGTGCTCAGTCCGCGGACGTGGCCGCTAGGGCCGTCATCTGCGGTAACGCTAAATTGCGAATAGATGTCGGGCAATGAACTGGTGGCCGACGTTCCAACAATTTGGTGCGAAAAGTTCAAGTCAAACGGGTCAGCTGCCAACGCGACTTGCTGCGTGTCCATGGCAGAGTAAAACGAGGCACTGGCTGAGGTTCCGGTTGCGACCAACGGACCAGTCGCCATCACCGTGATGTCTGCGATGTCTCGGTAGACAATGTCCGCTTCCGCGACGGTTACGCCACCGACCGAAACGGCCGCGGCGGCCGTCGCCGCGTAAGAACTCCACTTGCCCGCAAAGTTCCCGTCACCCGCAGTACCGGGCGTAGAAGGCTTGTTCGTGTCGTTCATCGGCGGTTCGCAGGGCAAATCGAGGGAGCACGGGCGATCGAACGAACATCGATCGCTACCCTACAAAATACCGCTCGCTTAACCACGCACCGAAATTAAGCCGACACAAACCAGATTTCGAGCCTCACCCGATCGGGTTGTGCCTCGCGTGCCGATCGCGCGGAATCGATCCCGCGCGACCGATTCGGCAACCGGGCAACTTCCCCTCATCGTCCGAGCAAATCTACTTGGCAGCCGCAGCCACTTTTTCTGCGGTCAAGCCGAAGTGCTCGTAAAGCTCTTCCGCGGGAGCCGATGCGCCGAAGCTGTCCATGCCGATGAAGGTTCCGGCCGAGCCAAGGTAACCCTCCCAGCCCATCTTGATCCCTGCCTCACACGCGACGCGATTGGTCACTGCTGGTGGCAAGACTTCATCTCGGTAACTCTGAGGCTGATCTTCAAACAGTTCGAAGCAAGGCATGCTAACCACACGCGCCTTCACACCGTCCTTCGCCAGCAGTTCGGCCGCATCCAAGCAGATTTGAACTTCGCTGCCGCTGGCCATCAAAATTGCGTCGGGCGTGCCGTCCGTATCGAGCAAGATATAGCCACCCTTGGTCGCACCGTCAGCGCTGGCGTATTTCGAACGATCGAGTGTCGGCAAATTCTGTCGCGACAGCACCATCACCGTTGGGCGTTTGCTATCTGACAAAGCAGCGTTGTAGCAGGCTGATACTTCGTTGGCTTCTGCGGGACGCATCGTCAGCACGCCCGGGATCGCACGAC
The DNA here is from genome assembly GCA_964558755.1 of uncultured Pirellulaceae bacterium. Taxonomy (GTDB): domain Bacteria; phylum Planctomycetota; class Planctomycetia; order Pirellulales; family Pirellulaceae; genus Mariniblastus. The sequence goes on along the minus strand of CAZLFF010000079.1, from coordinate 5,363 downwards.
AGGCCGCCATGTGCTCGACCGGCTGGTGGGTCGGACCGTCTTCGCCCAAACCAATCGAATCGTGGGTCATGATGTACAGCACCGGTTGATGCATGATGCTCGACAGGCGAATACTTGGACGGCAGTAATCTGTAAACACAAAGAACGTCGCCCCGTACGCTCGAATGCCAGAAAGCGACATCCCGTTGCAGGCAGCCGCCATGACGTGCTCGCGAATTCCGAAATGGAAATTCCGACCGCTGTATTCGTCCGCACCAAAGTGACCGGCCTCTGGATCGTCGTTGTTCGATTTGTTCGATCCGGCAAGATCCGCCGAGCCACCGATGAAGAAAGGGATGCCCTTCGCAACGGCATTAAGCACCTTTCCTGATGAAACTCGGGTGGCCATGCCTTTCTCGTCCGCAGGGAACTCAGGTAGATTGGATTCCCAACCAGCGGGCAGCTCATCGGCCTGCATCGCATCCAACTGAGCGGCTTCCTCAGGGAACTTGCTTCGGTACTCATCAAACTTTGCCTGCCAAGCCTTATACGATTCTGCGCCTTGCTTGGCTAAGTTGTTTTTGAAGTGCTCCATAACTTCGCCGGGCACCAAGAACTTTTCGTCCTCGGGCCAACCGTAATTTTGCTTGGCCAGCTTAATCTCTTCGTCACCCAGGGGCGATCCATGGGCCCCGGACGTGTCCTGCTTGTTCGGTGCGCCCCAGCCGATGATGCTTTTGAGAATAATTAGCGTTGGCTTGTCGGTGCAATCTTTGAATGACTGGTAGGCCGCATCGATCGCAGCCACGTCGTTCGCGTCCTCAACGGTAACCACGTGCCAACCAAGGCTCTTAAAGCGGCCTTCGACGTCTTCGCTAAACGCCAATTCGGTGCGGCCTTCGATGGTGATTTCGTTGTCGTCGTAAACCCAGCACAGGTTGGACAGTTTCAAGTGACCGGCCAGCGAGGCGGCTTCACAGCCGATGCCTTCCATAATGTCACCGTCGCTGCAGATCGTGTACGTGTCGAAACCGAATAGCTCAAAGCCCGGTCGATCGTAGGTCGCTGCCAGCCATTTTCCGGCGATGGCCATACCCAGGCTGTTACCCAACCCCTGTCCGAGCGGTCCAGTTGTGGTCTCGATCCCGGCGGCGTAACCATATTCAGGATGGCCGGCGCAGGGGCTATGCAGTTGGCGGAAGTTTCGAATGTCCTCTAATGAAACGGCCGGCCCGTCGGTTGGCTGGCCGTTCTCGTCCAATTTCGAAACACCTGCAAGATGCAGAATCGAATACAACAGCATCGACGCGTGACCGCACGAGAGAACAAACCGGTCGCGGGCCATCCACTGCGGATTTGCGGGGTCGTAGTTCAAAAACTGATTCCACAGCGAATACGTCACCGGAGCCAACGCCATCGGAGTCCCTGGGTGGCCACTGTTGGCGGCCTGGACGCCGTCCATCGACAGGGTACGAATGGTGTTGATCGCTAAAGTTTGAAGATCTGCGGTCGCGGTGGACATGAATTACTACCTAAATTGGGCGGCTTCGAGACTGAATAACTTATTGACGGATCAGGGTGGTGGTGGAAAAGATCGGGTGGAGACATCGCCCCACGAGATCAATTTAGGGGACTCATTATCGACGAATCAGCGGTTAGGTCAATCGGCGGTCGTCGAACATGACTCGACCCGTGCACGTAAAAAAAGCAGCCGACAAAGGTCGCCCGACGGCGGGCCGCTTCCCAAACGCCCGCCGATTCACACGCCCATCAGTTTCACCCGTAGGCCAACATCGCCTACACTAACAGCAACCCAAAACTGGTATGCGCGACCTTCTTGTTTGGAGCCAACAATGTCAACTCAATCGGATTCCTCGAACGACGAAAGTGGAAGCCCCGATCGGCCGACGCGTCGTGGCTTCCACCGCCTGGCCGCCGCGGCGTTGGCTCCGATCGCCGGAGTCTCGCTTCCCGCGTTAGTTCCGTCCGCGGGTCCGAAACTCTGGGCAGCCGCTGTTGATCGCACAAGTTGGCAAAACGAGAAATCACCTGCGGAACTCGTCACGCCGGCGACCCAACGAGCTATTGATCGCGGGCTGGCCTACTTAAAACGCAGCCAAGTCAAATCCGGTCGCAAGCGTGGTGCATTTGCCAATAGCGGGATGTCTGCCGGGGTCGCCACGGCGTCTTTGGGCGGTTTGGCAATGATGTGCGGCGGCCACGCACCGGGGCAGGGGCCGTACGGTCGAGCGATCGACTTGTGCGTTGAGTACGTTCTCAAGAACGTGCGCGATACGGGATATATCGCTGTGTCGGAAAACGGAAGCCGCGAAAACATGTACGGCCACGGCTTCAGCATGTTATTCCTATCGCAAGCGTACGGGATGACTCAGAAAGCCGAGATCGCCAAAAAGCTACGGCTCGCGGTCGAGCTAACCTGCAAAACGCAAAACGATCAGGGAGGCTGGCGCTATCAGCCTCGCAAGTCTGATGCCGACCTGTCGATCACCGTCTGCCAAATCATGGGTCTGCGCGGTGCGCGTGATGCCGGGATCGATGTGCCGGACGATGTTCGGACCAAGTGCATCGAATATGTCCAGAAGAGTCAAAACAAGAACGGTAGTTTTCGCTATACCATGCGGGGCGGCCACACGACCTTCGCCATGACCGCCGCCGGAGTCACGTCACTGTACAGTGCGGGAATCTACGAGGGCGAGCAAGTCGAAAAGGCGCTGGAATATTTGCAAAAGTTCAAGCCGTCGGGCGGCACCGGTGGCGGGCACTACTTTTACAGCAATTACTACGCCGTCCAAGCGATGTGGCACGCGGGCGGCAAGCACTGGGACGAATGGTATCCGGCGATTCGCAACCAGTTAGTCAAGAAACAAACCGACGAAGGCAGCTGGCAAAGCAGCGAAGCCGGTCCCCAATTCGGTGCCGCGATGGCGTGCATCATCCTGCAAATGCCACTGAACTATTTGCCGGTGTTCTCGCCGTAGAACCACGCCCCGCACCAAAATGGACACGCCCGTGGCGTGGATTCCGTGTCCCACTTAAAATCGGCCCATGCTACAAGACCTAATCCTCGGCACCGCGGGCCACATCGATCACGGCAAGACATCGCTGATCGGTGCTCTGACCGGCACCAACACCGACCGGTTGCCCGAAGAGCAAAAGCGTGGGATCACGATCGAGCTTGGTTACGCTCATCTGGATCTGCCGCCCTACCGTTTGGGCATCGTGGATGTTCCCGGCCACGAGAAATTTGTCCGGCAGATGCTGGCCGGAGCGACTGGGATGGACGTCGCCTTACTGGTGATCGCGGGTGATGACTCGGTAAAACAACAAACGACCGAACACCTAGACATCCTGCGGATGCTGGATCTACCAGCCGGAGTCATCGCGTTGACCAAATGTGATGTGGTCGATGACGACTGGCTGGACTTGGTAGAGGACGAGGTCCGCACGCTGGTTAGCGAAACCTTTCTGCGAGACGCGACGATCGTTCGCACTAGCTCCAAAACCGGTAGCGGGATCGACGAACTAAAGCACGCACTCTCACAAGCGTGTGAAACCGTCGCAGCAACCGACCGCGCGTCCCGCGTTAATGCTCCGTTTCGGATGGCGATCGACCGGGCGTTTACGATCGAGGGCCACGGCACCGTCGTTACCGGCAGCGTCAGCAGCGGCACGGTGAAAGTCGGAGACAACATCGAAATTCAACCGGGATCCGTTTCGGCTCGCGTGCGTGGGATTCAAAACCATGATTCCGCGTCTGAAACCGTGGGACGCGGTCAGCGAGCGGCGATTAACCTTGCCAACGTCAAACGCGAGGCGGTCGAACGGGGTCAAGAACTTGCGACGGTTGGGCATTTGCGACCATCCACCTTGGTCACCGTCAAACTGAACGCTTTGCCGGGTGTTCCCCGCGGGATCAAAGATCGAACCCGCGTTCGCTTTCACGTGGGCACTGCCGAATTGTTCGGCAACATCCGATTGTTAGATAGTGACCACATCGAACCAGGCAAGTCCGGACTGGCCCAAGTTTATCTCAGCGAGCCAACGGTCTGCGTTTGGAATCAGCCATTCGTGGTACGTCGCGAATCGCCAGTGGAAACGATCGGCGGCGGCCGCATCCTTCAACCGGTCGCGACTCGAATTCGCAAACCAACCGCCGTAGACCTAACCATGTTAAACGGGCTCTCCAGCCAAGTGCCAATCGAACGTGCGAGCGCCAGTCTGTATTGCAGCGGCGATCTGGCGTGGCGGCCCGAGGATCTAAGTCGCTCGGCGGGGATTGTTGACGTGCAGAACACGTTTGAGCAGCTGAAATCCGATGGCACTTTAGTGGAGGTCGCGGTATCGACCACGCGAACGACCTACGTCCATCGCGAACGATTTGCTCAGCTCGGGCAGCGAGTCATCAAGACGCTCGAACGATTGCACGCGGCCAGCCCGCTGCGGTTCGTCCACCCTCGCTCGGCACTAGAGGTCGAATTCGCTTACCTCGATCAACCGGAATTGCTCGCCGCGGTGATCGATGACCTTAAGCGACAAAAGAAAGCCAACGCCAATGTCAACTCGATTGGCTTGGTCGGGTACGGCCCTTCACTTTCCAAGGGCCAGAAGCAACTGCTCGAAACACTCATCACCCAGCTGCGCGACGCGGAACTCAAAGTGCCGACCGTTGCCGAGCTGATCAAAGCGGCGACAAAGAACAAGGAATCGGTCGCCGAGCTTTTAGAGATGGCGACGGCCAACGGTGACTTAGTAAAGCTGAACAACGACTACTACTTGCACACCGACACGATCGCGAACGTCAAAGCAAAGCTGATTAAAGCTGCTTCGGCCGGGCAAAGCGAAACACCGGGTGCGTTCACAATGAGCGAAATCCGCACGCTGCTGGACACCAGTCGCAAGTACGCCGTGCCACTATGCGAGTACTTGGATCGTATCGCGTTCACCCAGCGATCGGGCGACGTGCGGACGCTGGTGAACTAGCCAATTTTCAATTCCTCGAATCACTGAAATCCCGCTTGGCCCCGAGCGTTTGCAAACAATTCTTATTTGCCGACCATCGGGAATGCTTATACTTGCGGGCTAGTTTCTGCCGGCGAGTGCGTGATCGAAACGCGCTCGCTTTCACTTTGCCGCACGGATAATTCCATGGCCAATCGCCAAAATTTCACTGACGCTCTCGCTCTACCACTGAGTATCCGCCCCGCCCGGCTGATTCTCTTGGCATTCGCATTCGCTCTGGCGATGGGCGGCGTGATGACCGCGTCAACCGCCGCTCAAGACGACACCAGTCGCCGTGAGCCAGAGGGACTGACGACCGCCCGCATTCAAGATCAAATCGACTTGGGACTTGCCGAACTAAAGGC